>NZ_JBXAFS010000003.1:0-474380 GCF_058793355.1 Afipia sp. MLSD5-FHT05B12 | reverse complement strand
GGATTCCGGGCTCGCGCTTCGCGCGCCCCGGAACGACGGAGGGAGGAAATCGCGCTGCCGGTCAGGCTTCGGCGCATTCCGGAATGACGGGTGGAGAAATGGCGCCGACCATTCTGGAGACAGATGTTTTCTAAAAGAAAAAGCGGAGGCTAGCGCCTCCGCTTTTTGATCGTTGCCGGCCTTTAACAGGCGGGTGAGAGCGTGAGCCTTACCCCAGCCGCCCCGCCGCATGGGCGAGCAGGGTGTAGACGAGGCCAGTTTCCGACACGAGGTGGCTGCGCAGCGCCGCCGGTCCGCGCTCGTCGCGCGAGACTTCATCCAGCAGGCGTTCGAACTCGTTGATGTAACGGTCCACCGTCTGCTTGAAGTTGCGGTCGGCGCGATACTTGCGCGAGACCTCGTCGAATGCCTTCTGGCCCGCCGGCGTATAGAGCCGCTTCGAGAAGGCCTTGCGCTCGCCGCGCTGGTAGCGATCCCACATCTCGGCGGCGAGTTCGCGGTCCAGCAGCCGGGCGATGTCGAGCGACAGCGCCTCGAGTGGATTGGTGGACTGGCGCGGCGCGGCGCGGCCGCGTGCGCCGTCGTCGCTGTCCGAGCGGTTCAGCAGATCGGACAGCCAGCCGTCGTTGTTGCCGCCATTGCCGACCGGGCTGACCGATGGCGCTTCGGTGCGGCGCGGTGCAGGGCTGGCCGGGCCGAATTCCGGCGCGGGCAGGCTGGATGCGCTGGCAACGTCACGCTGACGCGGCGCAGGGCGCGAGGCGGTCTCGGCACGGCCGCCGGCTGTCGCCATCACGGTTTCTTCCTCGCGATAGACTGTGCGGGTGGCCGGCGCGACGTCGAGGCCCTTGCCGTGGCGGGCGACGATGCGGTTCAGCTCGGCCAGCGCTTCGATCTGGTCGACGATCACCTTGCGCATCTGCGCGGTGCTCTCAGCCGCTTCCTGCGGCACTTCGAGAACGCCGCGGCGCAGTTCGGCGCGGGTGGCGTCGAGTTCGCCGTGCAGTTCGGAGGCCATCTGCTTCATGCCATGCACGATGGTCGCGAACTTGTCCGCGGCCTGACGGAACATGTTCTCCGCTTCGCGGGTACCCTGGTCGTACAGTTCGGCCATGGCTTCGGAGGTCTGGCGGCGCTCGTCCTCGACGGCCATGCGGACCGCTTCGAACTGGCGGCTGACTTCGGCCGAACTGGAGCCCGCGGTCTGCGCCACGATCTGCGCGATGTCGCGTGCCCGCATCTCGGCGGCGGCGAGCGAGTCGTCGAGCAGGTTGGTGAAGCGCGAGAGACGCTCGTCGAGATCGTGTGTCCGCAGGTCGATGGTCGAGACCAGCGATTCCAGCAGGGCGTTGCGTTCGGCGACGGAATCGCCGGCGCGCTCGTTGCTCCGCTCGACCAGGGTCGCAGCCTCAGCCAAGGCGCGGCCGTGGTTCTCGAACTGCGCCGACAGGGCGTTGAGATTCTCCAGCGCGCCCGACGTCTTGGCGGTGAAGGTTCCGAGCTGCTGCTCCAGCGCGTTGGTCGATTCGCCGTTGCGGCTGGTGACGTCGTTCATCGTCGAGACGAACTCCGCGACCCGCGTGACCAGCGTGCGCTCCAGCGAGTTGAGGTTGTCGTGGGCGCCGGTGAGGACTTCCTGGAGCAGGATGTTGCCTTCACGCAGCCGCTCGAACAGCGCAAGCGTGTCGGTGCGCAGGATCTTGCTGGTCTCCTGCAACTCGTTGATGGTCGAGGTTGCCACCTGACGCGACTGGTCGATCGCCGCGCGCGAGGTCTGGTCGATGTCCTTCAGCGATTTGCTGACGGCGCCGATCGCGATTTCGCTGGCGGTGTTGATCTGGCGCGCCAGATCGGAGGAGTTGTTCATCATCGCGACGGTGAAGGCGCCGCCGTGGTTTTCGATCGACTTCAGCGCGGAGTCCGCGGCGCTGCCGATGGTGGATGAAATTTCCGCGGCCTTGCTGCCGAGGGCTTCGACCAGTGCGCCGCGCCGGCTGTCGACGAGTTGCGAGAGCTGTTCGGTCTGTTCGCGGACGCCCTCGGTGATGGCTTCGACCTTGCCGTTCAGTGTCGAGCCGAAGCGGTCGGTCGAGACCGCGATGGTGCGCTCGATCTCGGCGGAGGCCGACTTGATCTGCGCGGTCGCGCCGGTCGATGCGACGGTGAGGGTGTTCTCGGCTTCGCGCGCGGCCATCTGGATGGAGCGCTCGAGGTCGCCGGAAACCGCCTTGAGGCTGGTGCCGACGTCGCCGGAGATGCCGCGGAGATGCGCGCCGACCTCGCCGGAAATATCCCTGAGCTGGGTGCCGACATCACTGGTGATGCCACGGAGCTGCGAGCCCACTTCGCCCGACACGGTCTTCAGATCGGTGCTGACTTCGCCGGACACGGCCTTGAGCTGGCTGCTGACGTCGCCGGAGAGCGAGATCAGCGACTGCTGGGCGGTGCGGGCGCCTTCCTGGATCGTCGTTGAGGTGTTGGACATCAGGCCGGTGAGGGCGCGCTCGGCTTCCTCGACGCGTGCCTTGATCGCCTGCGTCATGTCCTCCGAACGCGAGCCGATCGCCTCGGCGGCATGCTGGCCGCTGGTGGTGACGCGGTTCGCCGCTGCCTCGACCCTTGTATCGAGCAGGTTCTCGAACTGCGCGACGCGCGCGCTGATGTCCGAGGCGAGGGAGGAGACGTTGAACTCCAGATTGCCCTGAATGTCCTTGATGCGCGCGCTCATGGCGCTGGCCATATCGTCGACGCCGCCGGTCAAGAGGCTCATCACCTGCGTGCCGCGCGACTCCATGGCCTCGGCGATCGAGGCGGCGCGGTTCTCGACCACCGACGCGAAGGCCGCTGCGCGGCTGTCGAAGGTCTGCACCAGCGATGCGGTGCGGGTATCGACGGTGTCGGCAAAGGCCGCTGTGCGGGTGTCGATGGTGTCCGCGAAGGACGCGGTGCGCGTTTCGACGATATTCGCAAGCGCCGCGGTGCGGGTATCGAGCGCATCGGTGATCGCGGCCGTCCGTGCGTCGACGACGGTGGCGAAAGCCTCCGCTCCGGTGTTGACCCGTTCGGTGATCGCCGCCGTGCGCGCCTCGATAAGATCCGCGAACGCGGTGGTGCGGCTGTCGATGGTGTCGGTGAAGGCGGTGGTGCGATAGTCGATCGATTCCTTGAACGCCGAGGTCTTGTCGCTGATCGTTTCGGTGAACTCGGCGGCGCGGGTGTCGAACACCTTGGCGATTTCAGCGGTGTGTTCGCCGAGCTTCTCGGTGAACGCCACGGCGCGGCTGTCGATCGCGTCGGTGAAGGCGCTGGTTCGCGTATCCATCACCGAGGTGAAGGACGCCGCGCGGTTGCTGACCGTATCGCCGAACGCGGCGGCGCGGGTGTCGAACGATTCCTCAAGGGCCTTGGTGCGGCTCGTGACCGTCTCGTCGAGTGCATTGACGGTGGAGAGCAGGGATGAGTCGAGGCTCTCGACGCGGGCTTCGATCGCGGTTTTGAAGCCCGTGAGGCTGTCATTGAGCTTGGAGTGGATCTCGTCGCGATGCGTGGTGACGCGGCTGTCGAAGGTGTCGACGTAGGCCTTGAGATTGTCGGCGAGGCCCTGGGTATGCTCGCCCATGCGCTCGACGATCTCGCCGCCATAGGTTTTCACCGTGCGGTCGAATTCTGCGATGTGGCGGGTGATAAGGGCGCCCAGCGTGCCGCTGTCGCGCGCGAACTTCTCGGCCAGTTCGTTGCCGTGTTCCTTGACGATGCCGTCGAACAGGCCGATCTGGCTGCTCAGCGTCTCGTGGGCGCTTTCGGTCTGGCTCACGACCTTCGCCACCAGCGTATTGATGGTGACGTCGAGCGCTTCGCCGGCCTTGTCGCCGCTGGTCAGGACGCGGTCGGCCAGGCGGTTGCCGGCCTCGTCGATCTGCTCGGAGAGGGTGGCGCCGCGCGTATCGAGTTCGGAGAGCAGGGATTCGCTCGAGGTCTTCATCGAATCGACGATCTTCTCGGTGCGGTCCGAAACGCTGGCGATGATTTCCTCGGAGCGCGCGGCGATGCCGTCCACAATGGACGTCGAGCGCTGCTCGAATTCGCCGGTCATCTTGTCGAGGCGCTCGTTCAACGCGTCGTGGACGCGGTCGGCGAGGTCCGCGAATTCCTCGTGGACATGGCCGGTCTTGAAGTTGAGGCTGGCGGTCAGCTTTTCGCTGGCGTCGAGCACGCTGGCCGCGGTCTGGGTGCTGGCTTCCTCAAGGCGGTCGAGCAGGTCGCCGCCGCGCTCGCCGAGCGCGATGATCATGTTGTCGCCGGCGCTGGAGAGCGCGCGGGTGATGTGTTCGCTGCGCTCCTCGAGAGCGCCGGTGATGCTGCTGGCCACCTCGTCCACGCGCGAGGCGATGGCATCGCTGATGAGAGCGATGTCCTGGCGCAGATCGATCTGCACGCCGGAAATGGCGTTGCGGACCTGTTCGGCCTGGCCGACCAGGTTGTCGCGCTGGACGGCGATGTCCTGGAGCAGGGCGCGGATGCGCACTTCGTTGTCGCTGTAGGCGCGCTCCAGCGAGGAGACTTCGTTGGCAACCAGCGCTTCGAGTTCGCCGGCGCGCGCCACCGCGCGCTCGACGCCGTCACCCATCGCCGCGACTTCGCGGCGGATCGCCTGACCCACCGTCACGATCGCGCCGTTGGCGACATGCTCGGGTTCGGAGAAGCGGACGGCCATCTGCGCCATCGACTGCGCGATCAGGCTCATTTCCTGGCTGCGCCACGCCATGCTGGCGATGAAATAGAACAGCAGCAGCGGTGCGATGAGAACGGCGACAAGGCCGATCAGCGCCAGGATGCCGGCGCTGCCCTGGCCGACGACGGATTCAAGCGCGGGCAGGAACGCAAAAGCGAGGAAGCCGACGCCAGCGATCCACAGGCCCGAAAACAGCGTCGCGACGGTGTAGGCGTTGCGGCGCGGGCGGCCCTTCTGAATGGTCTGGAGGATGGCGCCGATGGTTTCGCGGTCGTCGTTCGCGGGGCTGCGATCGAAGCCCGGGACGCCAAGGTCGTCGGCGACAGGCGAGCGCAGGTCGGAGCCGCGGCCGGCGGCGCCGAGCGAGGGTTCATTGCGCGCAAGATTGTCCCGGCCGTTGTCGGACGGAGGCAGATCGCCGATGTTCAGAGCTTCCTGGATCGCCGAAAGGGCGGCTTCGGTTGGGTCCTTGACCTTCGGATTCTTTGCCATGTGCCTTGTACGCCTTTATTTTTACGCATCCGAAAAAGGCTCCGCCGCAGCGAGCCGCGTGCCTCGAATGTTGCCCCGATAGTTCGGCCTAGACGAAAGTTGACGTCGCCGATTTGTCCCGCCGGTTGTCCCGCACTTCCGCAAACATCCTATTGGCTCGGTCGGTCGAATGAAATGGGATGGGTTAATAGATTTTTAATCATCGTTAACATCGGCACGGTTAACGCTTTAAGAAATCAACAGTTTTCAAAAGCACATTGGTATTTCTAGGCGGGGAGGCGGCGAAAACATGGCTAAATCACGGCAAATACCCGATACATTTCGTTAACCATTGGTGTGATTGCCTGACGGTGTTTCCAGCCGGATTCGATCCGGCGCCGTCAGCAATTTCGGATGGGTCATGTCTCTTAACCTGGAGCGGTTGAACTGGATGCCGTCACCGCCGCTCGTTCCAGAAGACTCCGCCATCGACGTCCAGCATCTCGGACGCATGACGCTTGGCGAACCCGCGCTTGAAGCCGAAGTTCTCGCGCTTTTCGCGGCTCAAAGCGCTGAGCTGATCGCTCGTCTCAAAACCATCCCAGCCGATGCCGCCGCGCTGGCGCATACGCTGAAGGGGTCCGCGCGGGCCATCGGTGCATTCCGGGTCGCGGAAGCCGCCCTCGGCGTCGAGGCCGCCATGAAGAGCAATGGCGATGTTGCAGACGCGATCACGCTGCTTCAGCACGCGGTCGACGAAGCCAGATCCGCGATCGGCCAGATGTTGAACCGGTCCTGACCGGCTTTTCCGCACGGCTTTTATCCCCCGGCAGTGCTGGTAACCTGCGGATTGACCCGTTATAGGACTGCTCAATCTGAATTATCCGGGCAGCACGTCAAATATGGTCAAGATCAACTTCACCGATCATTCGGGCACCACACGCACCGTCGATGTCGAGGCAGGCGCCACCGTCATGGAAGGCGCGATCCGCAACGCGATTCCCGGCATCGAAGCCGAGTGCGGCGGCGCATGTGCATGTGCGACGTGCCATGTGTATGTCGATGAAGCCTGGCGCGAGAAGGTCGGAGCGCCGACGCCGATGGAAGAAGACATGCTCGACTTCGGTTATGACGTGCGGCCGAACTCACGGCTGTCGTGCCAGATCAAGGTGACCGACGAACTTGACGGACTTGTGGTGTCGACGCCCGAGCGTCAGGCGTAAGTTCGCTATCGTCCTCCGGCTCAGCCGGCGGCGGAATTTTTCTCACGACAATCCATTCGGCGACCGCCGTCACCAGGCCGATCACGAACGTGGCGATCACGATCCGTGTGTCCGCCTGCATCAGCATCGCAACGATGCCGAAGATCCAGATCGCGCCGGTCAGCCGGAGCGCGATGGCAAGCGATGACGGTAAGTTGTGCATGGCCGCGACTTCAGAACGGCACGGACGCGCGCGCGCGATAGGTCCACAGAGCCGCGCCGCTGCTGCTGCCGATCCCGCCGCGTTCCGCGCCGACCGAGATCTGCGCGCCGTTGGTGAACTTCAGGTTCGCACCGCCCGCGGCACGCGCCGACCATCCGTCGAGAATGGCGGCTGACACTGTTGCAAGGCTACCGGCCGGAATGGCGGCGCTGTCGCTGTTGAAGTAATAGTCCCCATATAATCCGATATACGGCGCGATGGCGACAGACGACCACATCACGGGATAGGCGAGCTTCAGTCCGCCGCTGGCACGGCCAGTGGTGAAGTCGCGCGCGGATTGAACCGTGCCGAGCGTGTCGGTGTAGGCATTCTCGTGCTCCCACAGCGCGTAGATCCGCGCCGACGGCTCAATCATCAGGCCGCAGGTTTCATACTTGCCGGTCAATCCGCCCGACACCAGCCAGCGATTGCCGGTGAATGAGCCGGAGGCTGTGCCCGCGGTCCCGTCATAGCCGAGGCCGGAGTATCCGACCGCAGCGTCGAAGCGGATGGTTTGCGTGATCTTCCAGCCGAGATAGCTGCCGACGGTCCAGCCGTCGCCCTTCATGCGGCCCTGCAACTGGTCCGAACGATAGTCGAACGTCTCGTAGCCACCGAATGCACCGATCAGGAAGTTCGGCGCAAGCTTGCGCGTAAGACCGGCGAGCGCATTGATCTGGTTGCCATGGAGCGTCGAGGGCGCACCCGTGCCGCCGCTGTTCCATCGATCGAGCGTCGCGCCGCGCACTTCCGCCCAGCCGAGCCAGTCGCGCGGTTCGACGTAACGCTTTGGGGCCTTGAGCGGCCCGGCATAGGCGAGGGCGCCGAAGGCGTCGTTAACGCGCGAGTTATCCGCGGCTGTGCCGAACGGAGCAGCGGAGCTCACTTTTGACGAAGCTTTTGGATCGTCACTGCTGCCGTCGGCAGAAAAATTGAAACGGATGCCGCTGTTGTTCGGGGTGACCGGCGATCCGCCGCCGTCGCTGAAGCCTTCGGTGATGGCGTTGTCGATCGCGCCCGAGATCGCCTGACCGGAAAACTGGCTCACCACCGGTGTGGCCATGGCTTGCAGCGCGCGCAGCTTCAAGCTGTCCGCGGGAATGTTCACCGACTGGATCAGAGGCGTCGATGTGCCGCCGGTGAAGCCGGGGCTTCCGCTGAATGTTGCTGTGATGGAGTGGCTGCCTAGCGCAAGCGACGAAGTCGTGAGCGTTGCGACACCTGCAGAGACGCTGGCGCTGCCGAGCGTTGTCGCACCGTCCATGAAGGTTACGGTGCCGCCGGTCGGCGCACCGGCGCCGCTTGTGACGGTCGCGGTGAATGTCACCGGCTTGCCGACATCGCTTGGGTTTTGTGACGACGCCAGTGTTGTCGTGGTGGAGGACAGGCTGATGGTCTGCGTGAGGACCGAAGATGTCGAATCGTTATTGTTGGTGTCGCCATCATAGAACGCGATGATGGAATGCGGTCCCGCAGACAGGGCCGATGTCGAGAAGGTAGCGGCGCCCGCCGATAGGATTCCGGAGCCAATCAGCGTCGCGCCGTCAAAGAATTGCACTGTCCCTGTGGGGTTCGTGCCGGTGACCGTCGCAGTGAAGGTCACCGGCAGGCCGAACGGGCTCGGATTGGCCGATGAACCGAGTGTGGTGCCTGATGTCGCCTGTCCGGCGGTGAATTGGCTGCTGATCGTCGCGTTGGTGTAGTTCGTGTCACCGTTGTAGGTCAGGACCGTGGTGAAGTTCGTCGCATTCGCATAGGTGTGCGTGGTGCTGGCTGTGCCGCCACTGAGCGTGAGGACAGCCGGGGGTGAGCCGTCACCGAAATTGAGCGTCACTGTGCCGGTCGGTGCCGCCACGTTTGCGACGCCCGCGACCGTGACCGAAAATGTCGATGACTGACCTGCGGTGCCGGGCGACGGCGATATGTTGAGACCTGGCGAACTGGCTGCCTTGTTGACGGTTTGCGTGAGACTTGCCGAACTGGCGACATAGTTGGTGCTGTCGCCGCCATAGTTCGCAGTCACGGTCTTATTGCCGGCGGTCGCGTAGGTATGGCTGGTGGACGCGGTGCCGCCGCTGAGCGTGACGGGCGTTGCCGCTGTTCCATCGCCGAAGTCGAAGGTCACGGTGCCGTTTGGGGTACCGTTGGACGCGGTGCCGGTCATGGTGGCCGTGAAGGTCACCGATTGCCCGGCAAAGCTCGGACTTCCGCTGCTCTGGATTTCCGTCAGGCTGGCATTGGCCGGTCCCGGCGTGCAGGTGACGGTGATCCAGTTCGATGCGCCGCCCGCGCCATTATTGTAGATGTAGGCGATGATGGAGGACTCGTTGCCCGCTGCCGTCAGCGTGAAGGTGGAGAAGTTCGCAGGGCTGGTTCGCTGCGCGCTCCCCTGGCTGCCATCCGTGAACACCAGGTAGACCAGGTTCAGAGAGCCGTCATTGGTGCGGGACGTTATGGTCAGCACGTCGCTGGGGCTGAAACGCTTGCCGGTGATGCTACGCGAGGCCATCGCCGTCGAGGTGGACGCGGAGACGTCGAGCTCACCGTTGTTGACGGCGTCGCAGCCCGCGGACGCCCATGCGTTTGAGGCTGCCGATACGGCAAGAATGCCGCCAGCCAACAGGGCGAATGCGGCGCGCCTGATCGCCGCTACCCTCTCAACGTACCCCATGCCCCACCCATTACTCCATGCTCCGTCGCCGGCCGGGCGGCGGAGGCCTTCACGCTGGAACGTGTGGCAGATCGGTTTGGGGGCGTCTTCTCACTGCGCGCACGCGCCTTGTTCGGATGCTTAAAATCCGAATCTTTTCCGGCTTGTGGCACGGCGGCCACAGCGTGCAGCGCGAGAAATTTTCTGGTGATGAAATGGAAGCGCGGAATATGCGTGCGGTAGCATTCTTACGTCATGAAACGTGACGTCTCGCCGATGCGCTCGCCGGCCGGCGTGCTGTATCAGGCGGGACGCAAGCCGTCTTCTCACTCAGCGCACGAACGAAAATTTTTAAAGCTACACGGCCTGCGGCCGTGCGATCTCAAAACGTCTGGCTGACGCCGAGGCGCGAGACATAGGCCGTGGTTTGCTGCGGCATGAGCAACGCCGTGACGGATGCGGTGACAAGGCCGTGAGGCAAGTCGGCGATCATGCCGAGCGTGCCGGACGCTACCATGCGTATCTCACCGTGCCGGTCCCGGCGTAGGTCTGTGAACCGCTCGCAAACTCGCCATCGAACCTGGCGCCGATCGACCAGTTGTTGGCGAGCCGCAAATCGGCGCCGAGCGATGTCAGCAGCGCGTTCGGAGCGGCCTGCGCGCCGTTCACGGTGAAGTTCGACCCGGGCAGCGTCTGGAACACCGCGTCCATCGCTTCATCGCTGGAATGATTATACGCCCAGGCGGCGCGGCTGCGCAGCGCGAGCGTGTTGCCGCGATCGAGCGCGATGGTGTTGTCGAACCAGGCGCCGAGCTCGGTGCGGGTCGCCGTGGTCGAGCGCGCGTCATAGGCCAGCGCGAAAGCATTCGAGCCTGATGTCGCGCTCTCGCTATAGGACGGCGTGCGGAAAGTTTGCACCTGCAAGGCAGCATAAGGCGTGACGCCGAGCCACGGCGTCGCAAAGCGATAGCCGGCCTCGATGCGGCTGCCGAAGCTGTGCGCGTCGAAATTCGCGGTGAGCTTGTCGGCGCCCGAGACCGTCACCGTGCGGTCGGTGCTCATGTTGTGCCAGGCATAGGACAAGGCGGCCGAGAGATAGGCCGGGCCGAACTCCTTGCGGCCATAGACGCCGAGTTGAAGCACGTCGCTCTTGCCGCCGCCGAGTCCCTGTGACAGGCCCCAGTTCGTGCTGCCGCCGGCGAGCGCGAAACCGAACGTGAGATCCGGCGCGGCGCGGTAGTCGAAGCCCGTTGCTAGTCCCCAGGTGCGCGCGGTGGAGTCGGCGGTGTCGCCGTTGGTCTTGTTGTAACCGCCATAGACCTGGCCCCAGACCGACCAGCGCGGCTCGGCGAACGCGACCAGTCTCTTGTCCTTTGGCGTGACGGCGGCATAGGCCGCCGCCGCGTCCGGCGACACGGCCGGCTCCGAGGCAAAGCTGCGCGCGCCGCCGAACGTGGCGCCGCCTGTAGCGCCAGCGTTCGGATTGAGCACCAGCGTGAGGAACGACGTCGTCATCTGCGTGCCGCTGGTCGCAGCCCCGGTAGCGGGCTGGCCGGACACCTGGTTGAGCGCGTTGGTGAGCTGCGCACCGCTCATGTTGAGCAGCGCGTCGAACGCGGCCGGCGGCGTTGCGCCGCTCTCGACTGCCTTGTTGATGCCGCCGGCGACACTCGCCTGATTGCCGCTCGCGCCGGTGGGAAGCTGGATGGTGCCGGGATCAAGCACCAGAAACACATTGTTCGTGTCGTAGGTCAGATGCGGGTTGCGTGCGCCGGGCGCGAAGCTGCTGCCGGTGATGCCGGCGAACTGCGTGCCGCCGAATCCTCCGGTCGCATTGAGGATGGTGTAGGTCTGGGCGCGGAAGCTGCCGGGCAGCGCAATCGCCTGCACGGTGGCGCCGGTCAGCGTCGCGGAGCCCGTCACATTGGTGCGATCCGCCGCCGTCGGCGACACTTCGACGCTGTATGTCGCGCCGGCGTTGAAGGTCAGATTGCCCTGCACCGACAGCGTACCGATAGAGTTGCCCGGCGCCAGTGTGCCGCCGGCGTTGACGGTGGTTGCGCCAACCGTGCCAGTGCCGCCGAGCGCGCCGCCATTGTTGACGGTGATGCCGCTCGTCGCCGTCAGCGTTGAGTTCACCGCCAATGTGCCGCCGCTGATCGTCGTGCCGCCGGTATAGGTATTGGTGCCCGACAAGGTCAGCGTGCCGGTACCGGTCTTGATCAGCGCGCCGCCGGTACCGCCGTTGGCGCCGCCATCGGCGATGACGCCGCTGACGGTGGTGGACAGATTGTTGCCGCCGACGGCGAGCGTCTTCCCGCCGAGGAGATGGCTGCCAGCCCCTTCGATCGAGCCAGCGGCCGTTCCCGACGCCGTCAGACCGGAGATATCGAACGTGCTGCCGGCATTGTTGATAAACCGCGCGCTGCCGCCATCGCTGCTGTCCCTAAAAAAGGTATTGCCGCCGATATTGTTGGTGATGGTGGCGCTGCCCGCCGTGCCGTAGAAGATCAGGTTATTGTTATTGATGATGGTGGCGTTGCCCGCCGTGCTGGTGCTGCCGAATGCCAGGTTGCCGCTGTTGGTGATGGTGGCGCTGCCGGCCGAACTGTCGCCGTTAAAGCCCAGGGTATAGTTGTTGGTGATGGCGGCATTGCCAGCCGTGCTGGTCTGGTAGAAGCCCATGCCGTAGTTGTTGGTGATGGTGGCGCTGCCCGCCGTGCTGGCGTGGTAGAAAGACAGGCCGCCGCCGCTGTTGTTGGTGATGTGTGCGCTGCCGGCGCTGGAATCAGTCGTGAAATTCAGGTCGTTATTGTTGGTGATCGTGGCGGTTCCAGCCGTCGAGCTGTAATAGAAATATATCGTTTGGTTATTGGTGATCGTCGCGCTGCCGGCCGTGCTGCTGTTCTGGAGGAATAGGTAAGCGTTATTGGTGATCGTCGCGTTGCCCAGCGAACCGGTGTCGGTGGTCTGGAGGGTGCCGCTGTTGTTGGTGATGGTGGCGCTGCCAGCGGTGCTGGTGTCATTGAAGAACAGACTATTGTTGTTGGTGATCGATGCGCTGGCGGCGGTGCTGGTGTTGTTGAAATTCAGGGTGCCGTCGTTGGTAATGGCTGCGCTGCCGGCCGTGCTGGTGTTGTCGAAATTCAGCGTGCCACCGAAGTTGTTGGCGATGGCGGCGCTGCCGGCACTGGCGCTACCTGCGTAGGTCAGAGTGGCCGTGTTGGTAACCGTGCCCGATGCAATGCTTCCTGAAATCACGAGCGTGCCGCCGTCGATGGTGGTGCCGCCGGTATAGGTGTTGGCGCCCGACAGGGTCAGCGTGCCGGTACCAATCTTGACCAGCGATCCGCCGGCGCCTGCGATGGCGCCGCTGACCTCGGTCGAGAGGTTGTTGGAGCCGACGGTCAGTTCGTTGGCACCGAGGCCGTAGGTGCCGCCGCCCGCGATCGAGCCGGCGCTGATCTTGTTGTCGCCGTTGAGGCCCGTCGTCAACGCAAAATTGGTGATCGCATTGGCGCCGTTGGCGATGGCGGCGTTGCCGGCGGTGCTGTTGTCCCTGAAGAGCAAGATCGAGTTGTTGGTGATGACCGCGTCCCCGGCTGTCGCGGTCTCCCAGAACGAGATGGCGTTGTTGTTGACGATGGTGGCGTGGTCGGCGGTGGCGTTCTGGTGGAAGGTGATGCCGCCGTTGTTGGTGATGGTGGCGGTGCCGGCCGTGGTGTCGTGCAGAAACTCAATGACGCTGGTACTGGCGTTGGTGATGGTGGCGCTGCCGGCGGAGGCCGAGTTGTAGAAGGCCATCGCCATATTGCTGGTGATGGTGGCGCTACCGCCATTGATTACGATGCCGGCGCCGGTGAAGGTCTGATTGGCGGTGACGTCGAATGTGTAGGCCGAAGCCCCGGCATTGAAGGTCCAGCCGCTGTAGCTTCCGGCAGTGCCGAGGGTCAGCGCCGTCGTGTTCGACGTTCCAAACGTCGCCGTGCCGGTCGGCACGCTGCCGGTGTCCCAATTGCTGCCCGTGTTGAGGTCGGCGGTGCCCGGATTGGCGAGCCAGGTGGCGTCCTGCGCATGTGTCGGCAGCGGGCAAATGAGGCTGGTCAGGGCTGTGGTGACGAGTAAAGCCGCACGCGGCAGCCGGCACGGCAACTGCGATAATATCCCAAATCTTGCCATGGCAGTCCGTGCGCTCCACCCCAATCTGCATCGCTTACCATTGGGGGACATGACCGTCTTCTCATTGCGCGCAAACGCTCGGCCCGAATGCTCAAAAGCAGAGTCTTTTCAGGCCTGTGGCGTGTCTGCCACAAGGATTCACGCGTTGAGAGACATCACCCGGACATCGCCCGGGGTCATGCCGTAGGCGCTGCGGAAAACCCGGTAGAATGTCGCGATGCTGTCGAAGCCGCAGGCATAGGCGATATCCGCGACCTGCCGCGCCGGCATGGTTTCAAGCAGCCGCAGCGCCTGCTCCAGCCGCATCGTTGTCAGCGTCCGCGCGAAGGACAATCCCGTCGGCTCGAACAGCACATGAACCTGCCGCAGCGAGACCGCGAGTTCGGCAGCGACCGTCGCGGATGACAGATCCGGGCGATGCAGATCGCGGGTCATGATGTCGCGTGCCGCGTGAAGAAATCCGGCACGCAGCGCGGCGCGGCCCTCGGGCGAGCCTTGCGCAAGGCGGCCCCGCGCGATCAGGGCAAGGCGGGCAATGGCTTCGATCCCGCCGGACGACGGGGACGGGTCTTGCTCCAGCGCGTTCAGCGTTACGGCAATCAGCCGGGTGAGGCGCGCGCCCTTCGTGAGCGGTTCGGGAAAGAGATCGTGGGTCCGCGCGCCGAGCGCGAGATCGTTCGTGAGCGGAATCTTCAATGTGCGAAAATGGAAACCGTCCGACCGTTCCGGCGTTCCCGCGAACATCATGTTCGCGTGGCTGATGGTGACGTCGCCTTCGCGCACCAAATGGACGCGGTCCCCCTTGATCTTCATCCAGCCGGGTCCGCGGATCTGCAATCCGATGCTCAGGCTGTCGCTCGAGACGCGTGCGATATCGGCGGGTGTGCGGCTGACGCGATAGGACGAAGCCGTCATCTCCGCCAGCACGGCGCCTCCGATCGGGGTCGCGGAAAAGCGGCCCTCGAACCTGGCGCGTTTTTCACGTTCCAGTTCGATGGTGACGCCGAACAGGCTCTTGCCGCGCACTTCGCACCAGTGGTCGAAGCGGTCCTGCGGACGAATGTCGTCGGTGGAGAAACTCAGCATCGCAGACAATCAGTCGAGGATGGCCGCCGTCCGCGCATCGCCCGGCGTGATGCCGTAGAGATTGCGGAACACGCGGTAGAATGTGGCGGAGCTGTCGAACCCGGATGCCTGCGCGATCTCCGCCACCGGCCGCACCGGTACGTTCCTGAGCAGCCGCAGCGCTTCCTCGGCGCGCATCGCCGTGAGGGTCCGCGCGCAGGACATGCCCGTCGGTTCAAACAACAGGTGTAGTTTGCGTGGCGAGATTCCGAGTTCGGCCGCGACCGCCGCTGGCGTGAGGTTGGGACGATGCATGTTGCGCGCGAGGATATCGCGGGCCGCATGCAGAAATCCGAACCGCAGCGCGGCGCGGCTTTCCGGCGAACCGTGCCGGACGCGGCCCTGCGCCAGCAGTGCCAGTTGCGCGAGGTGATCGACAGCAAGATCGAAATCGCTTTCGGGATTTTTGGCGCAGTCCGCGGCCAGGGCTGCGAACGAAGCGGAGATGACGGCTTTCAGGCGCAGATCATCGCGCAGCAGCGACGGCGCCAGGCCTCGTGCCGGGTGGACGATGTCCTCGCGGCCCGCGAACGGAATTTTCAGAATACGCAGGTCAAAGCCGTGAGCCGTTGCCGGATGGGTCTGGTAGGACAGGTCCGTATGACTGATGGCGATGTCGTTCGCCGACACCACGAATTCCCCGCCGCCCTTGCTGCTGAACCAGCTTGCGCCGCCGGTCTGCTGGTAGATGCAAAGACTGTCGCTGGATGCGCGGGAAATATCGGCGGTGGTCCGCGACACCCAATAGGATGACGCCCGCATCTCGCTGATGATCGCCCCGCCCGCGGCGACGGCCGAGAACCGCCCCCGGAAATTCTGCCGCTCGTGCGGCTTCAGCGAGATCGTCACGCCGAACAGGTTGCGGGCGCGCACTTCGCACCAGTAGTCGAACCGATCCTGTGGACGAAGATCGTCGGTGTTGAAGCTGAGCATGACGGACGACTGGCCCGATTGGTCGCTAGAGATTTAGAGGCGAACGGCCGCGGCGGCAATATCAATTGCAGGCTTGGCTAACGGCGCAGCAGCCATGGCTGAAACCGCTCGATGATCTCAGGCGTCAGCGGGGTCGGCTTGCGTGTCTTGGCATCGACCAGAACCGTGACGGCTTCCGCCGAGGCGGTGCAGACCTCGCCCGCGAAGACGACCTGCGCGAAGGTCGCGGAGGTCCGCCCGAGCTTCGAGACGCCGATGCCGAGTTCGAAGCTTCCGGGCCAGTGCATCTCGGCACGGAAGTCGATGGCGAGATGCACCAGCATCCAGCTCAGGCCTTTCGGCATCAGGCCGCGATCGCCGCTGCGCAGCAGCGTGACGCGCGCCGTCTCGAAATAGGTCGAATAGACCCCGTTGTTGACATGCTTGTTCGGATCGAGGTCGCCATAGCGGACATTGTCGGCCAGGCGGAACGGGTAGTTTTCCAGCTTGAAGCTGGGCTTTGGGCGGGTCGGTGCATCCACGTCGTCGGTCTCCGGTTTGAGGCCTGCATAGCGGGAAATGTCGCTGCCTCACAAGGCGCGGGGACAGCGGGCGGGCCGAATATGGCTTCCCCCGGGGGGCCGGTTTGGTTAGACAATGCCTTTAAAAGCGGCGTCTTCCGCTCCCACACCTCGATCTCCCTCCTTCACAGACCGGAACGAGCATGACCGACACGATCAAAACTGATGTCCTGATTATCGGTGCCGGCCCTTGCGGCCTGTTCGCGGTGTTCGAACTGGGCCTGCTCGATATGAAAGTGCATCTGGTCGATATTCTCGACAAGCTGGGCGGCCAGTGCGCCGAGCTTTATCCGGAGAAGCCGATCTATGACATCCCGGCGATCCCGCTGGTCACCGGGCAGGGCCTTACCGATGCACTGATGGAACAGATCAAGCCGTTCAACCCGACGTTCCATCTCAACGAAATGGTTGAGACCATCGAGAAGATCGGCGATCCGCTGTTCCGCGTGACCACCGATGCCGGGCAGGTATTCGAGAGCAAGGTCGTGGTGATCTCGGCAGGCGGCGGCTCATTCCAGCTGAAGCGCCCGCCGGTGCCGGGCATCGAGGCCTATGAAGGCAGCTCGGTGTTCTATGCCGTGCGCAAGATGGAGCAATTCCGCGGCAAGGATCTTCTGATCGTTGGTGGCGGCGACAGCGCGCTCGACTGGGTGCTGAACCTTCAGCCGATCGCCAGGCGTGTGACGCTGCTGCATCGCCGTGACGATTTCCGCGCCGCGCCGCACAGTGTCGAGCAGATGCGCAAGCTGGTTGCGGCGGGCAAGATGGATCTGAAGCTCGGACAGGTGACCGCGCTCGAAGGGGAGAACGGCGTGCTCTCAGGTGCGCTGGTGAAGGGCAACGACAACCAGACCTTCAAGGTCGATTGCAACACCATGCTGCCGTTCTTCGGCTTGACCATGAAGCTCGGCCCGGTCGCGAACTGGGGCGTCAAGCTCGAGAATAACCTGGTGCCGGTCGACACCGAGGCATTCGAGACCAATGTGCCCGGCATCTTCGCCATCGGCGACATCAACACCTATCCCGGCAAGCTGAAGCTCATCCTCTCCGGCTTCCATGAAGGCGCGCTGATGGCGCAGAAGGCGAGCCGCTATGTCTTCCCGGACAAGCGCGTCGTGTTCCAGTACACCACATCGTCGTCGAGCCTGCAGAAGAAGCTCGGCGTGAGCTGAGCGGCATCGATTTATCGACCGTCATTCCAGGATGCGCCTCCTGGCGCAGACCCGGAATCCATTTTTCTGTTGTAGCGCTGGATTCCGGGTTCGCGCGAAGACGCGCACCCCGCAATGACAGTTAATGACGGTTGTTGGCCGGTCTGATTATTGTCTGACAGGCGCGGCCGGCTGGATCGGTTCGCTGACCACGGGATTCTCGGACAGGCCGAGTCCCAGCACGCTCATCGCGGCGGGCAGCGCCGCATCCGCCATTGCCGCATGGCCTTCGGCGGTCGGATGGATCGCGCCGCCGTAGACGGCGGAGAGCACGCCCCACGTCGCATCGTGAATATCGCCGGGCTGGTTCGGTGCTTTCTGCGCCTGCGGATAGGTCATCGCCGCGAAGTAGCTGTCGTTGGCATCGCGGATCCAGCGCGCGCGCGGCGAGTAGGCGCGGAAGTCGCTGGCGCCCGCGCCGCAGACCAGCGGGTTGTTCGCGGCATCGACGATGTCCGCGACGAAGCTGTCGCCCTTTGCCGAAAAACATTCACGGTCGAACGGCGGATCGGTCTCGGCGCGCGCGCAGAAGCCGTGATTTGCGAAGGCTGCCTGATGCTGATCGACGAACGTCATGCGGTCGCGGTTGCTATCGTTGCACAGCACGCCGCCGCTGCACGTCGCCAGCTTCTTGAGCGAAGGCAGAAACTCGTTCTGTACGAATTCGGTCACCTCGGTGAGGCGCTGCGGGTCCGCGTTGAACGAGGGATGAATGTCGAAGCCGGCGCGGCCGCCGGGGCAGGGCGCGCCGTTCAGCAGCGACGGATTCGCGTAGGACGTGTAAATGACGCGCGAGAGGTCGCCGCCGACGAACGGTTTCAGCGCCTGACGCAGCTTGTTGAAATCCCGCGGCAGTTCTCGCTGCAACGTGGAACGCGCTTCATCGACCGAACTGAGGACGCCGGTGCGCCGTGACAGCGCGCGCTCGGTCTGCCGTTCGACGATGACGTCGGCGACGAGTCCCGAGAAGTCGACATCGTTGGCGCCGATCGAGAGCAGGATGAGATCGAGCCCGCGATCCGGCTGCCGCCGCGTCGCGGCGGCCAGCGCCTCACGCAATTCCGAGACCTGCGCGTTCACCGTGCCCTGACAGGTCAGGCTGCTCTTGCCGACCACGCATTCGCGGGCGCGCTGCGACCCGAACATGCCTTCGTCGATGGTGGCGCCGGTGCAGGCCAGCGGCAAATAAGTCACCGCGATTTGCGGATTCTGCGCGGCCAGTGCGATCGCCATGCGGGTCTGGTAGCTGTAGAGCGAACGATGACACGCCGGGTTCATCCACTGCGCGCCGGCGCGCTGCCAGTTCTGCAAGCTGGTGCCGTCGGAGGTATCGCAGGCGCGCGCGCCTTTGTAACCGGCGCGGCCGGGGCGGAAATACATTCCGGCGGGACCGCCGAGATAGGAGCGGAAACAGAATCCGTCGTCGGTCAGCGTCACCGGACGATCCGGATTGCCTTCGCCCGATGCGATGGAGTCGCCGAGGCCCGCGATGAAAATGTCACGCACCGCGATCTGCGTCGTGACGCGCTGCGGCGCATCGGGCCCGCTGGAGACATCGACGGTGACGGGCGTCGGGCGGCCGTAGCGGACACGCAGGTTGATCGGCTCGGCACAATCGAGCGTCGATTGCCGCGGCGGATCGCCGTCCTCGAATGTCCACGCGCAGGTAGCGCCAACCGGCACCGCGCCGGTGAGGCGGATCGTGACCGGATGATCGGCGGGCGTGAGGTAGCTTTCTTTCACGCCGTCGCGGGTGCAGGGCTCGCTGACGCGGCCCGCCTGGTCGATGCACAGGCGCCCGAGCGTGTTGCGCGCCCAGCCACGGCCGTCGCTCTGTGTCGCCAGCGCCTGTTCGGATTCGAGAATGGTGCGGCCGCTGAGCGAAGCGGTCTGGAGCTGAAAATCGCGTTCCTCGCGAAACAGCCGGAAGCGGTTGCGGACTTCCCAGGAAATCTGCATTGCCGTCGTCAGTTGCGGAGCAGGCGGCTGTACGAGCGGCGGCTGCGCGGCGGAGGGCGGCACGAGCGGTGTTTGCGCCGGGGCATGGCTCGCCATCGCGCCGCCGAGCGCCGCGATCAGGAGCGATAAGCGGATGACGCGCGACTGAATCATGGCAAGTGTCTCGTATCCGGCGTTCGCCTCACCTTGCAGCGCCTTCCGTGCGAACGCCGGATGCGAAGGACACTAGCAAAACCATGATTCCAGTGATCCTTTGGTTCTGACATTCGTAAAGGTGCGGGCTGAAAAGTGATACGAATGTCAGAACCGGATCACTCGTTTGAAGCCGACGGATGAGGCCAAAATGTGGGGCTATCGCGGGAGCGTAAATCACGCTCCCGAGCCCCACAAGCCGCATCTTTGTGCGCAGGATTACTCCGCAGCCTGCTTGGGTTTCTGCTGCTGTTGTGACGACTGCGCGACCGCGGGTGCAGGCCGGAGTTTCCGGCTCTGCTGCCACGGCAAGATGACGCTGAGCCACAATTCCCGGATGCCGAGGATCGTGATCGAGGTGGCGAACGGGATCAGGAAGTAGAGAATACGGAAGACGAGCAGCGACGCGAGCAGTTGCTCCTTGCCGAGCATCGGCAGACCGATCAGCATCGCCGCGTCGAACACGCCGAGACTGCCGGGCGCGTGGCTGGCGAAGCCGAGCAGCGTGGCGAGAATGAAGACGACGGAGAGCGTCACGAAATCGAGGTCGGGGCTCGACGGCGCCAGCAGATACATCGCAAGCGCGCAGAAGCCGAGATCGACGACGCCGATCAGGATTTGCAGCACGGTGAGCGGCGCGGATGGCAGGTGAACCTTCCAGCCGTCCTTGCCGAGCTTGCGGCGGCCCTGGCCGGTCGCGATCCACGTCAGATAGGCCGCGATTCCCGCGAGCAATCCAACGCCGATCAACTGGTTGATGCTTTCCGGCAGCAGATCGATCGAAGATGCGGCAGCCGGGTGCCAGATCATCCCGATGCCAAGTACGAAGGTGTTGCCGAGCCAGAATGTCAGGCCGGAGATGAAGCAGATCTTCGCGACATCGATCGCGGTCAGTCCCCAGTCCGAATAGATGCGGAAGCGGATCGCGCCGCCGGTGAACACCGTCGCGCCGATGTTGTGGCCGATGGTGTAGCTGGTGAAGCTCGACAGCGCGGCGATGCGATAGGGAACGTGCATCTTGCCGATCGTGCGCAGCGCGAACAGGTCATAGAATGTCAGGGTGAAGAACGCACCGAGCACGCACAGCGCGGCCATGGCGATCTGGCCATGCGTCTTTTCTTCAAGGGCTGTCAGAACGATCGCCGTGTCCACGCCCTTGAGGGTGCGGAACAGATGCATGATCGCAATGGAAACAATGACAAGACTGGCGGCGATCCCCAGCCGTTTCCAGCCAATTCGTTCCCTGAAGACACGCCCGAGCGTGTTCAACAACTGTTGCATTCGTCCTCCCGGCAGGGCGCGTAACCTATAGAAGCCGATTGAGGCGACAGTGAGCAAGCGGCTGCGGTGGTACTCATACGCGAAATTCCACGCTTGGAAAATAGCTCGTTGTGCGGCGCAAAGTGCGGTTAATGCTGGAAAATCGCGAGTTTGGAGGGTGTCATCCGCGCTTCATATTACGTCCGGGGCGTTGTCTTGCTGCATATGGGGAATGGGGCTGCTGTTGCAAAGGGCGAGACAGCCGCTCCATTCCGTCGGCGGCGATGATGTTCAGAACATCTTCCCGATGAAATCGATGCGAGCTGACGATCGCAGCGGTTCAACCGTTGACGATGAATGAGGCAAAAAGCCGCGCCGGCGAAAGCTGGTGCGGCTTTTCATGCCGGCGATCAGGACCGCCGAAGTGCGAACTTTGCGCCGCAGAACGCCATCACCGCGCCAAGCCCGAGGGCGGCGAGACCTGCGAGTACACCCGACAGTGTCGGAATCGGGCTCGGTGCGGCCGCGGCCTGGCCCGCCGCCGCCAGCATGATGACGCCGACCGCGACCAGAAACTGCCGCAGGCGAAGCGAGATCTGACCCGACACTGCGCTCTGCATCAGCGACGCGGCGATGAATCCTGCCAGAAACGCCACCGCCGCGATCAGCCACCATGCCAGCGCCGCGCGCGCGGGAATCAGCTCCGGCACGTCCGTCCGCCACAGGTCGCCGAGATTGAGATCGAAACGCTGGATGATGATGTGGATGCCGAGCGCGAGCAGCACGCCGAACAGGATCGATGCGGCGAGAACGATAGGTTGCGAGAAATAGGCAGGCTTGGCCATCAGGGTGTTTCGTCCGGGCGCGGCGGGCTGCTATGACTTGTAGAATAGCGGCTGGCCGTCCCGCAAGGTGACCGGCACCGGATCGCGGCCGATTGAAGGATTTTCATGCTCTCGCAATTGTTCAGTGCCGCGTCGCGTTCCGGGATGAAGGGGCCGGAGGCGGCAGGCGACGGCACCCAATACATCTTCAAGCCGTCACTGGTTGGAGGTGCTTCGCAATTCGACCTCACCGACGAGGGGCTGTCATGGCAGGCGAGGGGAAAGCACGGCGTCTGGCCGCTGGAGAAGATCGCGGCGATCCGCCTGTCGTATCGTCCGGTGTCGATGCAGTCACGGCGTTTCCGTGCCGATATCGAGGACACGCGCGGCGAGCGCGTGACGCTCTACTCAACGACGTGGCACACGGTCGCTCTGATGTCACCGCAGGACAATGGCTATCGCGCGTTCATCGTGGAATTGCATCGCCGCCTTGCCGCGATCGGCAGCAAGGCTGTGCTGGTGATCGGCATCAATCCGGCGATCTACACGGCGGGATTGGCCGTGCTTGGACTTGTCGGTGTCGCAATGCTCGGACTGCTGATCCGCGCGCTGATCACAGGCGAGTTTGCGGGCGCGCTGTTTCTGATCGGATTCGCTGCGCTGTTCGGCTGGCAGATCGGCGGATTCCTGCGGCGTAACAAGCCGCGCGGCTATGCATTCGATGCTCTGCCGGATGATGTCCTGCCGTAAATCAAGAGGTCAGCTCGGCCGGGCGTCGTTGGCCGGCCCGGCCAAACCTTACCGCCCGATGATGGGGATCACCCTCCGGCGGCGGCGGACCATAGTCCATGATGAAGCTGGAGAGAAGTCAGCCGGACGGAGAAAACCGTTTTGTGATGAGTTGGCCACTAATGCCGCACCACGAGTACTGAGCATTTTGCATAGCGGACGACATGCCCCGCATTCGAGCCGAGAAAATAACTCTGCATTGATGGCCGGTGCGATGTCATGACAATCAGGTCGGCGCCGATGTCGGCGGCTTCCTCGAGTACCTCGTGATAAATTCCGCCCTGCCGCACCGTGACCGAGATGCGCTTGCTGTCGATTCCGGATTCGCGCGCCACGATCGCCAGCGCTTCCTCGGATGACTGCCGCTGCTGAATCTCGAAATCGGGCGGGACATATTCCGCCAGCATCACCGGCGTGATGGGCATCACGTTGACCAGCCGCACCAGTCCGCCGGAGGATTTCGACAGCGAGGCCGCCGTCTCGATGGCCGGTTTTGCAAGGTCGGTGTCGGCAAGGTCGATGGGGACGAGGATGGATTGAAACATCGGTCTCTCCGGTCGCAACAGATTCTGCTTTGACGCGTTTTCTTCACGCGAACCGGCATCCACTTCGCTTGAAAACGCTCTAGCCGGCTTACGATGAATTCGTTGGCGGCAAGATGCAAGGCCGCTTCGCTGAAGCGCAGTTACGCGTCGTCGGACCACTCGCGCAGCAGCTTCGGGCTGGCGAAGCGCTCGAGCCGTCCGGTGCGAAACCCGACCTTGTCCCAGTGGTCGATCTTGAAATCGATCACGGCGACACCCGCCGTCGGCAGGTTGCTTGCGAGTGCGTGACGGCCTGCGGGATCGCCGCTGGCGACAAGGCCGAGCGCCAGTTCATGCAGTCCGGGGTTGTGGGCGAGGATCAGAAGGCATTGCGGGTCCGCGTCCGCGGCACTGTGAATGATCCTCAGCAATTCGGATGGATCGGCGCCATACAATTCCGGCAATTGCTTCGCTTTCACGGACGGCATCGCAGCGCGAAGCAACTCCCAGCTTTCCTGAGTGCGTGTTGCGGTCGATATCAGCACGAGGTCGGGCCGATAGTCATGAAGGGCGAGCCACCGGCCCATCTCCGCGCCGTCGTGCTGGCCGCGGTCGTCGAGGCGGCGATCCTGATCCTTGCCCGAAGGGGCGTCCCGCTCGGTCTTGGCGTGGCGGAGCAGGATCAGACGGCGCATTATCGCGATCTCGTTCGGTGGGCGGGGTTCGCAAATGATGCGAACTTCGGTTGCGGGATACTAGGGCACGGCGCGGAATAGTGTACAAGCTTACGTCCGATATTGTGACGGACGGGGACACCGTTACACCCAGAAAATACCGCGTTCGACAGGCGATCTTGGAACAGCGACCATGGACAACCCTTCGGTGAACTCATCGGCGGACCTGCCCGCCCACCCGCGGCTGACGTTTGACCTGGATGTCGATATCTGCGTGATCGGGGGAGGGCTCGCCGGCCTGACCATGGCGCTGGAAGCGGCACGGATGGGCGCAAGCGTCGCGCTTCTTGAAGGCCGTGAGATCGGGTGGAATGCATCCGGCCATAATCTCGGCACCGTCATGCCTGGCTACGGCATCGCGGTGTCCGATTTGATCGAACGCGTCGGCTTCGAGGATGCGCGCGAGCTATGGTCGCTGGCGCAGGAGGGCGCCGACTATGTCCGCGCCACGGTGACCGGCAATGTCTTGCCGGGCGTGACGCTGACGGAGGGCGCGCTTGAAGTCTCCAGGGTCGATGCCGGCGATGAGCTGATCAGCCGCTTGCAGACGCTCGGAGAAGATTTCGGCACCGAGATCGAAGGCTGGCAGATCGACCGCGTGCGCGAGACGCTGAAAACCGATCGCTACTTCCATGCGATTCATTTTCCGAAAGCGTTCCAGATCGACGGTCGGCGGTACATCCACGGCCTCGCGGCGCTGGCGGAAGACGCGGGTGTGCGGATTTTCGAGGATACGCCCGTGGTCAGTCTCGACCCCGCGGGCGTTCGTAAGCGCGTCTTCACGCCGTCCGCGAAATTGCGTTGCTCTCATGTTGTGCTCGCGGGCAACGCGCATCTCGGCGCACCCGGCCGCCGTCTCACCGCGACACTGCTGCCGACCTGGCGATACGCTGTGCTGACCGAGCCGCTCGGCGAGCGGCTTGCCGATGCGATCACCTTTCAGGGATCGGTGACCGACGCGCACAACATCGATCATTTCCGCATTGTCGAGGGCGACCGCCTGTTGTGGTCGAGCCCGGAAACGACATGGCAGGGCGATCCGCAGCGTTATGCGAAGCGCATCCAGAATCGCATCGCGGCGATGTTCCCGAAGCTCAAACCGGTCTCGATCGCAGAGGCCTGGAGCGGGATGTTCGGACAGACCGTCCACGGCATGCCGCAGATCGGTGAACTGCAATCGGGCCTTTGGGTTCTGAGCGGCTTCGGCCGTCAGGGACTGAATACGACGGCGATGGCCGGTCGGCTTCTCGCGCGCAGCATTCTGCAGGGCGACGATCGCTGGCGGCTGTTCTCGCCGTTCGAACTGGTCTGGGCCGGCGGGTCGGCCGGACGCGTGGCGGGGCAGGTGTTCAACATCTGGTCGCGCGGCTACTCGGACGCGGCCGGTGCATTGTCGCGGTATCGCGAGCGCGCCCGCGGCCGCGAGCAGGCGCGGGAGCGTACTCGGGAGGCGCGAGTGGCGGCCGCCAGGGCGCAGACCAATGCCGCGCGGCAGCGTGCGTCGGCTGCGATGCAGCGTCACGACGATCGCCGTGAAACCTAGTTTTGCGGATAACGCGCGCGAAATAACGTGCTGAGGGCGGGGTTATTGGAACATACGGGCTGAAGCTGCGCCGGCCTCGCGGGAAAGTGAGCCTGCTGCCGGGGCGTTGCTGTAACTTTCCGCGAAATGGACCGTAGATCGTGATGGACAGCCTGTTTCCCGACCTGCACGGAGCTTTGACCATGATCGACCGCCGCATCCTGCTTGCATCCGCGATGAGTCTCGCCGCTTTTTCGGCCTTCCGTTGGCTCGGTCTGGGTAGCGCCAGCGCGGGCGAAAAATCCACGGGTAAATTCGAGATCGAGAAGACGCCGGAGGAATGGCGCAAGCAACTGACCGCCGCGCAATATAATGTGCTGCGCGAAGCCGGCACCGAGCGCCCGTTCACCAGTCCGCTGAACAAGGAGAAGCGCAAGGGAACCTTCGCCTGCGCCGGCTGCGACCTGCCGTTGTTCTCCTCCGACACCAAGTATGACAGCGGCACCGGCTGGCCGAGCTTCTATCAGGCGCTGCCCAACGCAATCCTCGAGAAGTCCGATCGCAGTTACATGATGGTGCGCACCGAGACCCTGTGCCGGCGATGCGGCGGCCATCTCGGCCACGTCTTCGACGATGGTCCGAAGCCCACCGGCCTGCGCTATTGCATGAACGGGCTGGCGCTGACCTTCAAACCCGCGGACGGCTCATCGTCCTGATGTCGCGCGGCAAATCTTGCCCGCTAGGCAATTGTGCCCCGGTCTTCTGACCGGGGCATTTCTTTTAAGGCATTGATTTTACAGACTTTAAGTTGTTGGCACAGGGCTTGCGATCTCTTCTTCGAACACGGCCATGACTATGGACACACCGGCAGGCCGCCCGGATCGAAGTTGGAGATAATGTAATGGGTCTCTTTGGCGCACTCACCACGTCCGTCGCGGGTCTTCGTGCTCAATCCTACTCGCTGGAAAACATCTCCGGAAACATCGCGAACTCGCAGACGACAGCGTTCAAGCGCATCGATACGAGTTTCCTCGATCTGATTCCCGATACCGGCAACAACAACCAGCTCGCCGGCAGCGTGGCGACCGCATCGCGTGAAACCAACACCGTGCAGGGCGACGTCCAGAAGGCGGCGGTTTCGACCTACATGGCGATCAGCGGCGACGGATTCTTCGTGGTGCAGAAGCCGGGGAGCTTCACCGACAGCAACCCGGTCTTCAACGGTGTCAACAACTACACACGCCGGGGCGACTTCACGCTCGACAAGAACGGCTATCTCGTGAACGGCGCCGGCTACTATCTCGAAGGCATTCCGATCGATCCGACAACGGGCAACGTGAACGGCAGCAACCCGCAGGTTCTGAAGTTCGGCAGCGACTTCCTTCCGGCGCAGCCGACCTCCACCGTAACCTATCGCGCCAATCTGGCCTCGTATCCGATCACCACGAAGAGCGACAAGTCCGTTCCGGGGTCGGAACTGCTCAACGTCGGCGATTTCACCGTCAACCCGAGCACGGTCGGAACCCCGCCGCTGCCTTATCTCGACAACGCAACGAGCGGTGCCTCCGTCAACAGCGCGCTGACCACGGCAACCAAGATCAACGGTTCGACCGCGCTGTCGGGCCTGACAAACACCAACTCGCTCTCGGCGGGTTTTGCCATCGGCGACACCATCACCGTCAACGGCAACACCATCACATTCACCGATGCCTCGACGGCGATTCCACCCGGCGTGAATGATGCCACGAACATCCCGATCGACAGCACCATCGATCAGCTCCTCGACAAGATCGACGGATTGAGCGGCAACTCGGCGCTGTCCTCGACGGTCAACAATGGCTCGGTCGTGTTGCACACCGGCATCGCGAACAATCTCACCGTCAGTTCGAGTAACGCGACAGCGTTCGCAGCCATGGGCTTCTCCGGTCCCGTGAGCGTGAATCGTCTGGGCGGCGGTACCGCAGGCGCCGGAACCGTCATCGGCTCCGACTCTGCGACATTCATTTCGGAATCGATCGCGGGCGGCGCCACAACCGGCTACGACATTTCCGGCTCGCCTGTCAGCATCCAGTTCCGCTGGGCGAAGATGGATTCATCGACGCTCGGCCCAGGCCATACCGACAAGTGGAATCTGTTCTATCAGGTCGATCCGAATGCGACCGGCACCGCGACGGCCTGGCAGAACATCGGCACCGATTTCACGTTCAGCGCGAATGGCCAGCTCACGCCGGCGGTGGCATCCGTTACGCTCACCAGTCCGACGATCAGCGGCATCACGCTTAACAATATCACCGTGAATTTCGGCGTCAGCGGCCTGACCTCGTTCGCCGATGCCAACGGCAACGCGCAGGTCAATGACATTCACCAGGACGGCTTCCCGGCAGGTTCGTTGCAGACGGTCTCGATCGGCGATAACGGCCGTGTGGTTGGTAACTATTCCAACGGCCGCAACATCGATCTTGCGCAGATCACGCTGGCGACATTCAACGGTGCGAACTTCCTGAAGCGGCTCGATGGCGGCGCGTTCGAGGAGACCGACCAGTCCGGCAACGCGATTTTCGGAAAGGCCGGTACGATCACGGGCTCGGCGCTCGAAGGGTCCAACAGCGATATCGCGGACGAATTCACCAAGCTGATCGTCACGCAGCAGGCCTACTCGGCTAACACCAAGGTCATCACGACTGCGAACCAGATGGCGCAGGATCTGCTGAACGTGCTGCGATAATCGCGAGCATGGCGTCGCGTGATGCGACCTGAGATGGACAGTATGTCATGGGTCTGAGCCAAGCTCTTTCAACCGCGATGTCCGGCTTGCGGGCAAACCAGGCGGCGCTCGCGCTGGTTTCGTCCAACGTGGCGAACGCGGAGACGCCGGGCTACGTCCGCAAGACGACCAACCAGGTCCAGACGGTGGTCGGCACCGGCGCCGGCGTCGAGACCATCGGCGTCAACCGCGTCCTCGACGACTATATCCAGAGCCAGTTGCGGACGGAAACTTCCGGTGCCGCCTATGCCCGCACGCGGGCGAATTTCCTGAGCAACCTGCAAAGCGTCTACGGCGATCCGGATTCGTCCGCGACGATCGAAGCGGCATTCAATTCGCTCACGACGGCGCTTCAGTCGCTCTCGACGAGCCCCGACTCGCAATCGGCCCGCACCGGCGTGCTCAATGCGGCGCAGGCGCTGGCTCAGCAGTTGAATTCGACCTCGCAAGGCATCCAGGCTCTGCGCAACAGCGCCGAGACGGGGATAGCCAACTCGGTGTCGACGGCGAACAACGCGCTGACCCAGATCGCCGAGATCAACCGGCAACTACAGGGCTATGCCAACCAGGACGCCGCCACGGCGGCGCTGCTGGATCAGCGCGATCAGTTCATCACGCAGTTGTCGGGATTGATGGACGTGCGCGTCGTCAAGGGCGAAGGCAATCAGGTTTCCGTCTACACGACTTCGGGCGTGCAACTCGTCGGCGGCTCCGATGCCGCGCAGATGTCCTTCAATACCCAGGGCACGGTCACGCCGGATTCGCAGTGGAACGCCGATCCGTCGAAAAGCACGCTCGGCACGATCTCCATTTCCTATCCGAACGGCGGAAGCATCGATCTCGTCGCCAGCGGAGCAATCCGTTCCGGATCGATCGCGGCCTATCTTGAATTGCGCGACAGGACGCTGGTGCAGGCGCAGGACCAGGTCGACCAGCTCGCGGCCGCGATGGCGAGCGCGCTGTCCGACAAGACGACAGGCGGCGTCCAGTACCCGCCAGCCACGCCGGCTCCGCCGCCCGGCACGCCGGCGGGGTTCGATCTCGATCTGGCGGGTCTTCAGGCCGGGAACGCCGTTCACCTGACCTACACCGACAGCATCACCGGCGTTCAGCACAATGTTTCGATTATCCGCGTGGATGATCCGGGCGCGTTGCCGCTGAAGGATACGGCGACAATCGATCCGAACGACAGGGTGATCGGTGTCGATTTCTCCGGCGGTATGTCGTCGGTCGTGGCGCAGCTCAATGCCGCGCTGGGCGGGGCCAATATTCAGTTCTCGAATCCGGCGGGATCGACGCTCCGTGTGGTCGACGACGGCGCGGGCGGCTTGTCCGATGTCAACGCGGCATCGGTGACAACGACGGCGACATCGCTGACTGGCGGTGGTCCGCAAATCGCATTGTTCACCGACGGTGGACGACCTTATACGGGAGAGATCACTGCGTCCGGTTCTCAGCAAACCGGCCTCGCGGGACGCATCAGCGTCAATTCCGGATTGCTGGCGGATTCGTCGCGCCTGATCGTCTACAGCACGAGCCCCGCGACACCGGCCGGCGACACCACGCGCTCCGATTTCATCCTGTCGCAATTGACGACCGGCACCTACAGCTATTCCGCGACGACCGGCATCGGCTCGAGCTCCACGCCCTATAAGGGGACGCTGCTGAGTTTCACCCAGCAGTTCACGAACATGCAGGCCAACGCCGCGAGTTCGGCGCAGCAACTTTCCGACGGTCAGGACGTGGTGCTTAACACGTTGCAGAAGAAAATGGACGCGACCTCGGGCGTGGATATCGACACGGAAATGGCCAGCCTGCTGGCACTGCAAAACGCCTACTCGGCGAATGCACGCGTGATGTCCACGGTCAATTCGATGTTCCAGTCGTTGATGCAGGTACTGTGAGGGTCTCATGACAATCGATGGCGTTAGCGGCCGGACCTCGTATCTCGGCTCGTCGATTCTCAACCTTAAGAGCCAGCTCGATTCGCTGACGCAGCAACTTGCTTCGGGAAAGAAATCGACAACTTATGCCGGCCTCGGCATCGATTCGGGAACGGCAACGGGTCTGCGCGCGCAGATTTCGTCGATCGCGGGTTACACGAACACCGGCACCGTTCTGAATACGCGTATCAATGTCGCGAACCTGTCCCTGCAGGGCATCAGCAGCGCGAGCAGCCAGGTCAAGGCCGCGGCCGCGGGCGCAACGCTGAATCTGGATAGCAGCGGCAAAACAGCCGGGCAGAAAACCGCGATGGCGTCGTTCACCCAGGTGGTCGCGCTTCTGAACACCGAGGTTGGCGGACGTTACATGTTTTCCGGCCGCGCCACCGATACGCCGGCGACGGAATCGGCCGACGTCATTCTCAACGGCAGCGGCACACGCGCCGGGCTGAACCAGATTATCGACGAGCGCGGCCAGGCTGACGGCACCACGGGCCTCGGCCGGACGGTCATCACATCGCCGACGCCGACATCTGTGACGATCGGCGAAGATGTCGCGGGATCTCCGTTTGGCCTCAAGCTGAGCGCAATTACAACCACGTCGGCGACCGCGACCGTCACCGGTCCGGCGCCGCCGGCAGCGCCTCCCGGCGCGCCTTCGGAAATGTCGATCGATCTCGGCGCGACCAATCCGGCCGATGGCGACAAGGTCCGCTTCACATTCAGCCTGCCGGACGGCACCTCTGAGACCATCGAACTCACGGCGACGACAGCAACGCCGGTGCCCGCCGGCAGCTTTGCCATCGGCGCCGATTCAACGGCGACCGCCGCCAACCTCAACGCTGCGCTCAATACCGCGGTCGGCACCCTGGCGAACACAGCCCTGGTGGCGGCCTCCGCCATGGCCGCATCCGACAATTTCTTCAGTTCGTCGCCGCCGTTGCGTGTCGGCGGTTCTCCGCTCAGCACCGCGACGACGCTCGTGAACGGCACCGCCACCGACACCGTCTCCTGGTACACCGGCGAGGACGGTCCCGATCCGGCGCGCGGAACAGCCGTCGCCGGCATCGATCAATCGATCACGGTGCAGTATGGCGCGCGCGCCAACGAGTATGCATTCGTCGCGGCGCTGAAGAACATCGCCGTCTATGCCACGGTCTCGACCAATGCGAGCAATCCCAACGCGAACGGACAGCTCACCGCGTTGAACTCGCGGATCGTCGACAATCTGGCTGTGCATCCGGGCACGCAATCGATCCAGGATATTCAGGCGGATTTCGCCGGAGCGCAGGGCGCCATCGCCACAGCGAAAGACCGGCAGACACAGACGGGAGCAGTCGCCCAGTCGATGCTGGATTCGATCCAGGGCATCGACGACAACGAGGTCGCAACCAAGATCCTTGCCTTGCAGACCGCCTTGCAGGCGTCCTATCAGACGACCGCCTCGCTCTATCAGATGAGCCTGGTGAAATTCCTGTAGCGTCCTGAATCCGGAGTTCGTTTATCTCACGGCGCTTTCCAGGTGCCTCCGCTTCGTAACGATCCCGGAAAAGAAAAAGGCCTCCTTCTGGAGGCCTTTCGCCTGGTGGTCCGCGCGTGTGTCAGGCGGCGCTGCTGAGGCTGGCTTCGCGCGTTTCCTTGACGCTGTCGAGAAGCTGCTTTTCGTAAGCGATCAGTTTCTTCGATTCCTTCAACGCTCTATAATAGTCGCCGTTTAAGATGTGGTTATTGATCTCCTCAACCATGCCGGCCGAGCCCGGCGCAACGCTGAGGAAATCGCGCATCACGTCGAAATACACCGCATGGTGTTCCTGCGGATCGTGCGAGATGTACATGAGCTGGACCGCCAGATAGATGAGCTTGGCCGGTGTGTCGGCGGTGGCCGGCGTCAGGATGTCTTTTTCACGCAGCACGGGCAGCCGCTCTCCTTCGATGAGCAATTTGGCACGTTGATCGGTGTTCGTGATTACGCACGAACCGACGATAATTTTCTCGTTCGGCTTGAGTTCGACCTTGAGGGCCATGGCAGTCTCCCGTGCGGGCCGGTTTCAATTCGATCCGGCATATGGCGCGATCCTTTCGCGTTATGGTTAATGCGAGGTAAACGCTGCTGCGACCACGCCGCGATCGCGTTTAAGAAATAGTCCCGTCAAATCAACACATTTGCGATTTGCTGCGGTGCATCCGCAGCCGCCCCTTGCGTACAGTTGAGCAGAGCCGGTTCATACCTTTTTAGATTGTTGCTTCCAATGTCGGACGGCTCGCTGATCGAAGCTATCGGCGGCACGCTTGTACACGTTGCGTTTTGAGTCACACCAGAAAGGTACCTCACATGTCTTCTATCGTTCTCTCGGCATCGGTTCGCCAGAACCTGCTGTCGCTTCAGTCGACCGCTGATTTGCTCTCGACCACCCAGACCCGCCTTGCCACCGGCAAGAAGGTCAACACCGCTCTCGACAATCCGACCAACTTCTTTACTGCCGCCGGCCTTGACTCCCGCGCCAGCGACATCAACAACCTCCTCGATGGCATCGGCAACGGCGTGCAGGTTCTGCAGGCTGCCAACACCGGCATCACCTCGCTGCAGAAGCTGGTCGATACCGCGAAGTCGATCGCCAACCAGGCTCTCCAGACCACTGTCGGTTATTCCAGCAAGTCTTCGGTCACCACGACGGCGATTTCCGGCGCGACCGCTGACGATCTGCGCGGCACCCCGACGGCTGCTGTGGCTGCGACCGCTGGCGTTCTGACCGCTGGTGCGTTCTCGACCATCGACGTCTCGGGCGCGGGTTCGGCCGCCGTTGCTGCGACCGCAGCGACGACCTTCACCGGCTCGGGCTTCTCGGCGCTCGACCTCACCACGGGCTCCGTCAGCTTCACCCTGAATCGTGACGGCACCTCGCAGGCGATCACGCTCGACGCTGCCGCGGTTACCGCCTACACCGGCGGCGGCGGCACGCTGTCCGGTACGACTGCCGCGCTCACCGCGCAGGACGTTGCCGACCTTGTGAACGACCAGTTCGGCAGCACGGCGGTCACCGTCTCCGGCGGTCAGCTCCAGGTCGCCTCGGCGACGACGGGTGCGACTTCGGAAGTCACCATCTCCGGCTACACCAGCACGGCGGCGGGCGGCTCCACCGGTCTTGCCAACACCACCAGCACCGGTACAGCTGCTGTTGCTGCGGTTGCGGCTGCTTCGCAGACCTTCACTGTCGCGGTTGACGGCGGCTCCGCCCAGACCGTGACCCTGAGCGCTGCGAGCATCGCGACCTACAACACTGCTAACCCCTCCGCCACGGTGAACGCCGCAAGCCTCAGCGCAGCGAACGTTGCCAGCGTTATCAACAGCCAGATCACCGGTGCGACGGCTTCGGTTGTCGGCGGTGCGCTGACCTTCACCTCCAACTCGACCGGAACGACCTCCAACGTTGTGACCTCCGCTGTCACCTCGGCTGGTACCGCTTCCGGCTCGACCGGCGTGACCTCGGCGACCGGCACCGCTGGTGCGGCTGCTGTTCCGAGCACCTCGGCGCTCGGCGGTCTGACGCTGAACATCGCTGCGACTGGCGGCGGCACTGCCACCACCATCACCTTCGGTGACGGCACCGGCGGCACCGTGAAGACCCTGAACCAGTTGAACGCGGCTCTTGCGTCCAACAACCTCCAGGCGTCGATCAGCACCGACGGCAAGATCAGCATCACCACGTCGAATGACGCGGCTTCGTCCACGATCGGTGCGATCACCGGTACGGCCACTGGCGCCGGCAAGGCGTTCGTTGGTGCAACGGCCGGCGCTCCGGTTGTCGACGCGGTGGCTCAGGCCACCCGTTCGAACCTGGTGACGCAGTACAACAACATCATCCAGCAGATCACCACGACCTCGCAGGATGCTTCGTTCAACGGCGTTAACCTGCTGAACGGCGACCAGCTCAAGCTGACCTTCAACGAAACCGGCAAGTCCACCCTGAACATCACGGGCGTGAACTTCAGCCCGGCTGGTCTGGGTCTGTCCACGCTGACCGCCGGCACCGACTTCATCGACAACCTGGCCACCAACAAGGTCCTGTCGTCGCTGAACGATGCCTCCAGCACGCTGCGCTCGCAGGCTTCGGCTCTCGGTTCGAACCTGTCGATCGTGCAGATCCGTCAGGACTTCTCGAAGAGCCTGATCAACGTGCTGCAGACCGGCTCGTCGAACCTGACGCTGGCCGACACCAACGAGGAAGCGGCCAACAGCCAGGCGCTGTCGACCCGCCAGTCGATCGCGGTGTCCGCTCTGGCGCTGGCCAACCAGTCGCAGCAGAGCGTGCTTCAGCTGCTCCGCTAATCCCGGAAGCACTACAAGTTATTGGAACGGCGGGGGAAACCCCGCCGTTTTTATTTGCGCGGGTTTTCGGTGGCCGGGTAGGGGGCTGATACGCCTTTACCCTTTATTAACGGAAGAATTTAAGCGGCCTTTAACCATAATTTAAACGGTGCCTCCTAAGAATTAGACGGTCGTTATCCGAGCTGCATCTGCCGTTTAGCCGCCGGCTCGTTGTTTTCAGGAAGGTACTCATATGTCCGATATCGTTCTCTCGGCGTCAGTTCGCCAGAACCTGCTGTCGCTGCAGTCGACGGCCGACCTTCTCGCAACAACGCAGACCCGCCTTGCCACCGGCAAGAAGGTCAACACCGCTCTCGACAATCCGACCAACTTCTTCACCGCGGCGGGCCTCGATGCCCGCGCCAGCGACATCAACAACCTCCTCGACGGCATCGGCAACGGCGTGCAGGTCCTTCAGGCGGCCAACACCGGCATCACCTCGTTGCAGAAGCTGATCGACACCGCGAAGTCGATCGCCAACCAGGCGCTGCAAACGCAGGTCGGCTACACCAAGTCCGTTGTCACGACGGCGCCAAATGCCGGCGCGAACGGCGCGAACATTCTCGGGACATCGACGCCCGCGACCGCCGGAACCCTGAATGCCGGCGCCTTCACTCCGGTCAACGTGTCCGGCGCGGGTTCGGCCGCCATTCCGGCAACCGCAGCGACGACCTTCACCGGCTCGGGCTTCTCGGCGCTCGACCTCACCACGGGCTCCGTCAGCTTCACGCTGAATGTCGACGGCACCTCGACCAACGTCACCATCGACGCGGCTGCGGTCACGGCCTTCACCGGCGGTGGCGGTACTCTGACCGGCACTGCCGCTGCGCTGACCGCGCAGGACGTTGCCAAGATCATCGACTTCCAGGTCAACGCCTCCACCACGGGCCTTGCTCCTGTTGCCGTCTCCGGCGGTCAGCTCCAGATTGCTTCGGCGACCACGGGCGCGACGTCGCAGGTCACCATCTCCGGCTTCACCAGCACGGCGGCGGGCGGTTCGACCGGCCTCGCCAACACCACCAGCACCGGCACCGCCGCTGTTGCGGCAGTTCCTGCCGACTCGCTGGCTTTCACTGTAACCGTCGATGGCGGCGCGGCCGCGCCTGTCTCGATCAGCGCGGCATCGGTCGCGGCTTATAACACTGCCAACGGCACGACACTCAACGCCGCCAGCCTCAGCGCCGCTAACATCGCCTCGATCGTCAACTATCAGGTCGGCAGCAATGTCGCTTCGGTGACGGGCGGCAATCTCGTGTTCACCTCGGGCACGACAGGTGCAACCTCGAGCATCGCGACCAGCGCGGTTACGGCAGCGGGTTCCGCCACCAACACGACCGGTATCACAGCGAACAGCGGAACCGGCGCGGCAAGCAGTGGCGGCCTCAACGGCACCACACTGACGATCGCCTCGACCGGCGGCGGCACCGCGACCAACATCACCTTCGGCACCGGCGTCGGACAAGTCTCGACCATCAACCAGCTGAACGCCGCGCTGCTGCCGAACAACCTTCAGGCCAGCATCGCGACGAACGGCGCGATCACCATCACCACCGCGAATGACGCGGCGTCCTCGACGATTGGCGTGCTGGGCGGCACCTCGACCAATCCGGGCGGCGTGTTCGCCGGCCTGAGCATCGCGGCCCCGATCGTCGATCCGACCTCGCAGGCCACGCGCGCGAATCTGGTGTCGCAGTACAACAACATCATCAACCAGATCAAAACCACGTCGCAGGACGCTTCGTTCAACGGCGTCAACCTCCTCAACGGCGACCAGCTCAAGCTGATCTTCAACGAGACCGGCAAATCGACGCTGAACATCACCGGCATCAATCTTGATCCCGCCGGTCTGGGACTCGGCGCGCTGACCGCCGGCACCGATTTCATCGATAACGTCGCGACCAACAAGGTGCTCGACTCGCTCAACTACGCGAGCAGCTTCCTGCGCTCGCAGGCATCGACGCTCGGCTCGAACCTGTCGATCGTGCAGATCCGTCAGGACTTCTCGAAAAACCTGATCAATGTGCTGCAAACCGGCTCGACCAACCTGACCATCGCCGACACCAACGAGGAAGCGGCCAACAGCCAGGCGCTGTCGACCCGCCAGTCGATCGCGGTGTCCGCGCTGGCACTGGCCAACCAGTCGCAGCAGAGCGTGCTTCAGCTGCTCCGGACTTAAGAGACGGCTAAGGCCTGGAACAAGAAGGCGGCGAGGGGGCATCCTCGCCGCCTTTTTGTGCCGTAAACTGCTGCTACTGCTCGAGGTGAACAGCGCGCGCAAGGGAGACAGAATGTGGCCCTCAGAGTCGAACTCAAGCCATTTGAGCGCATCGTGATCGGCAAGAGCGTCATCACGAACTCGGAAACGCGTGCGACGTTTCTGATCGACGGCGAGGCGCCGATCCTGCGCGAGAAAGATATTCTGACGGCGGAGACGGCGAATACGCCGGTGAAGCGAATCTATCTTTGCGTTCAGCAGATGTATCTGGAAGATGACATTCCGAAGTATCAGGAGCTCTATCTCGGCTTCGTGAAAGAACTGCTGGAAGCCGTGCCGAGCTCTCGCAGTCACATAGAAGCCGCAAGTAATCTTATTTTAAGCGGTTATCTTTACAAAGCTCTAAGAGAAATCAGGAAACTGATAAGTCGCGAAGACGAACTCTTGTCGAGGTGATGGATGTCCAACGCTGCTGCCCAGGCTTACGCTCGTACTGCACAAACGACGGCATCTCCACGCGAGATCGAGGCACAGGCCTTGCTGAAAGCGGCGAACAAACTCCAGGATATCGTGAACAATCTCGGCCGCACCGACGACGATTTCGCCGCTGCGCTGTTGTTCAACCGCAAGCTCTGGGCGATTCTGCTCAGCGCCGTCACCAGCGATGACAGTCCGCAGCCCGTCGAAGTTCGTCAGAACATCGTCAATATCGGGACATTCGTCCTGACGCAGACCGCGGAGCTGCAACTCAATCCGCAGCGCGACAAGCTGAAGCCGCTGATCGATATCAACTGCAATCTTGCGGCGGGATTGTCGGGCCGCGCTTAAGGAGCGAGACGCGCCGTGGCTGACCTTCTCGGTATCATATCGGCGAACTACGTCGCGGTCGGTTCGAACGTCAATTATTCGAAGGGTCCCTATGTGGCCGTCGATGCCGCCAGTTACGAAGGCAACTGGACCGGCAAATACGCCAACAACGACGCGTTCAGCATTCAGGTCTCAAACGTCGTCGGCTTTCGCGCCAAGGTGCGCTATCAGAGCGGCTCGGCGGTGAAGTATCAGGACGTGCTGATCAGGGACAGCTCGTTCAGGGTGGGCGATTCGAAGTTCACGCTGACCAAGCAGGGCACGGCGCAGATCAAGACGGTGATGACCAATCCGGCCACCGGCACCCAGTCCATGGAAACGGCCTACGCCAAGCAGGGCTGATTTCGGCGGTTAAACTCTTAGATCGGTATTTCTGCGCATATTGTCTTCGCGGGCGATATCCATTGCCCGCAGATAGGCGCGCGCGCGCAGCCGCGCTTCATCCGGATACTGGCGGACGACAAGGCTCGTTCTGCTGTCGACGGTGCGATAGACGATCTCGGCCGCGGCGCGATCGATCACCACCTGCTTCGAAAGCCGGTCAGTCTCTGCCTGGGGATTGATACGCGCCTGAACGGAGGCGTCCGGCGCTGTAACGGCCTTGTCAGGCGGCAGCTGCGTCTGGACAGCCGTCCGCGCTGCGTCGGACGCAGGCTCGGCATATGTCGTAATAACCGATGCCCCCACCGGTTTGATGTTGAAATCCGCACTCATGGCAGCCTCTGGCTTCCCCTTGAGTCAAACCCCAACCCTCCAATGCCGATTATGAGTGGAACCGGATGAATCCGGTCCTTAAGTTGCTGCGAGGATTTGAATCAAATTGCCGCTTTTGGCGGTGCGCGGATCGCAGAATTCCTGTGGGAAGTGGTTTAAAGCGAACGGCTGACGGAGAGGGGTGTCACCTGGCGCGGCCCCGGCATCGCACGTTGTCCGCCGGCGGTGTAACCGTTCGGAAGATTTTTCCGCTGCATTTCGTTGTTGACGCCGCGCACAATGCCTTCGGAGACGGCGTGAGCCGTCGCAAGCACCGTGAGATTGACCTGTAACATCGCGCGGAAGGTGTCGTGGTGACGGTGCAGCGCGGTGAGCAGTTCGGGTGTCGATTGCCTGAGGTAGTCGCGGCTATGTGCGAGCCGGGAAATCGCATCGGTATACTGCCGCGACATCTCGCCCTTTTCGGTCTCCAGCGCCATTGCTTCGCGGATGTTGCCGGCGCGGACCAGTTCGGTCTCGCGCTCCACGATCCCGAGCAGCGTACTCATGATCTGCATCAGCCCCTCGGCCAGTTTGCGGGCCTCGGCCGGCGTCGCCGCCGGTGTGGAAGCCGAGGGTGCTTTGGCATTTTGCTGTTGGGGGGTCATGCGATGCCCTTCCGGTGGGTCTAGCTGGCGCGGCTGGCCTGCTGAAGGATGAGAGTGCGGTAGACGTCGTTGGAAATTCCGACGCCGCCGGCCTGCGCGAAAGATTTCGAATATTGCTCGGTCATCATCGAGCGCCAGATTCCGGTGCCCGGCGTGTTGCCGTAAGGCCCGTCGCCCTTGATGCCGTTCATCATCTGCGAAAACATCGAGTTGAGAAACACCGCCTCGAAATCCTGCGCCTGCCCTTTGGCTTTTGCCTGTGCCTGCGGTGAAACTTTCGTCAGCGCGTCTTGCAGCGTGAGATCGGGACGTCCGCCGGTGAAGGTGGTCGGAGCCCGCGTGGTTGTCGGGGTGATGCTCATTACATCACCTCGATGTCGGCCTGGATCGCGCCCGATGCCTTGATGGCTTGCAGGATGCCGATCAGGTCGCGCGGGCCGATGCCGAGGCCATTGAGGCCGTCGACCAGTTGTTGCAGCGAGACGCCGTCCTTCACGACGGCGAGTTTCTTGCCGTCCTCCTGGACACCGACGCGGGTATTCGGTGTGACCACGGTGCGTCCGCGCGAGAACGGCGCGGGCTGGCTGACCTGCGGGCTTTCCGAAATCGAGACGGTGAGATTGCCCTGTGCGACCGCGACAGTCGCGACACGCACGTCGCGGCCCATCACGATGATGCCGGAGCGTTCGTCGATGATGATCTTGGCGCCGAGGTCCGGCTCGACCTGCAACTGTTCGATCTCGGTCAGCAGTGCGACAACGTTGCCCTTGAACTCCGCCGGAATGCTGAGTTGCACGGTGGACGGATCGACCGGCTCGGCGGTCTTGGTGCCGAGGTAGTCGTTGACTGCGGCGGCGATGCGCTTGGCGGTGGTGAAGTCGCCGTTGCGCAGGGCGAGGCGGACGTTGGGAAGACGGTTCAGCGCGAATTCGATTTCGCGCTCGATGATCGCGCCGTTGGCGATGCGGCCCACGGTCGGCACGCCCTTGGTGATGCTGGCGGCGGCGCCTTCAGCCGAGAACCCGCCGATAGCGAGCGATCCTTGCGCGACTGCGTAAACATTGCCGTCGGCGCCGAGCAGGGGGGTGACCAGAAGCGTGCCGCCCATCAGGCTTTTGGCGTCGCCGAGCGCCGAGACGGTGACGTCCATGCGGGTGCCCTGGGTGCCGAACGCGGGAAGATTGCCCGTGACCATGACGGCCGCGACGTTGCCGGTGCGGATGGTGGAGCCGCGGATGTTGACGCCCATGCGCTCAAGCATCGCTTGCAGCGACTGCTTGGTGAAAGGGATGTTGTTGAGCGTGTCGCCGGTGCCGTTCAGGCCGACCACAAGGCCGTAACCGATCAACTGGTTCTGGCGCACGCCCTCGATGTTCGCGAGATCCTTGATCCGCGACGTCGCCTGGGCCGGTGCGCTGAAGGCGGACAGCAGGGCGATCGCCATGCAGGCAGCCTGAAAAATCCGAAACATCCCCTGCTCCCCGCTGAGGTCTTTGCGGACCGTCCCCGTGCTCCCCACGAGGTTAGTCCGCAGTTAACTATGCGAGGGCCATGCCAGAGCGCGATGCTCCGTAAGCTGCTGTTTCAGTTGATGAATTATCGAAGGCGTCAGGCAAGTATCATCCGCCAGAAGCGCCGAACTTGCCGTATCCGGCATAAATTGCCGGGTTGTTTACTTCCCGTTAACCATAAGTGGCCACTTTGGGGCATGGGGTTCCGCGGACCGGGTTTAAGAGCAGAGCTGATGGTCCCGACCTGTTGTCTTGCGAGATAGGCACGATGCGAATCTATGGACCGAATGGAGCCAATCTGGCATCGCCCACGGCAAACGCGCGGCGCTCAAGCTCGACAGCCTTTTCCCTCGGCGACATCGGCACAACAGCGGAAACCCGCCCGGCGGCAGCGCCGCGCGCCACCAGCGGCATCGATGCCTTGCTGGCGATGCAGGGTGTTGAAGACTCCACGGAGCGCCGCCGCCGATCGGTGGCGCGGGGCCGGACCGCACTCGATGTCCTCGACGATCTAAAGATCGGCCTGCTGGCGGGATCGTTCGATTCGGCCACAGTCGCCCGCCTGCGCACTGCAGCAACAGACCTGAAGGCCAGCTCCGGCGACCCCGGACTGGACCAGGTGCTGTCCGAAATCGAGCTGCGGGTGGAAGTCGAACTCGCCAAGGCGGGGCAGTAAGGCCAGCCGGCGGACGATCCTTCGCAGCCGGAATTCCAGCCATTTTCAAACTCCGGGTGGGTGCGGTTCCCTGTGGAAGGTCCCATTTGGGAGCCTTATTCGGGTGCTTTCCGGCCCATCCGCGATATTGTCTGTCACAAGGCGTCGCTATATAAGCTGCCGCGCGGACAGGCATTTTCCGTCCGCCTTGCACGTCGACATGGACCGCACTTGGAAAAGTTGAAGAACTACAGGCCCTCTGAAAAAGAGCCTTTCATGAACGAGCGTCAGCGGGAGTATTTCCGCCGGAAGCTGCTCGACTGGAAGGAAGAGATCCTCCGGGAATCGAAGACCACGCTTCAGCAGCTTCAGGAAGAAAACGTCAATCATCCTGATCTTGCCGACCGCGCTTCATCAGAAACCGATCGCGCCATCGAACTTCGCGCGCGCGACCGTCAACGCAAGCTCATCTCGAAGATCGACGCCGCCTTGCAGCGGATCGAAGACAATACCTACGGGTACTGCGAAGAAACCGGCGAGCCGATCTCGCTGAAGCGGCTGGAAGCGCGCCCGATCGCGACGCTGTCGGTCGAGGCGCAGGAGCGCCATGAGAAGCGCGAGAAGGTTTATCGCGACGAATAGAGTGGCCTGGGTTACGGCCAGCTTTGAATCGGAAGAAAGCCCGACAGCCGAAAGGCTGTCGGTTTTTTGTTTTCACGCAGCAAGGCTGAAGCCGGAGATTTGAACGCGATTGCGGCCGGAAGCCTTGGCTTCATAAAGCGCAGCATCTGCTCTGCTGAGCAGCGCGTGGAGCGTCTCCGGCTCCGCCGAACGGATTGCGATTCCCGCGCTGACCGTTGCCCGGACGGGTCCATTCTCCGTATGGACGATTGTCGCTTCAATTTGCGACCTGATGCGGTCCGCAACCGCGGCTGAAGCTTTCGGACTCTGGTCCGGCATGATGATGCAAAATTCTTCGCCCCCCATGCGCGCAGCCAGATCGTTCGCGCGAATGTTCGCGTGGATCACGCCGGCAAAGGCCATCAGAATCCGGTCGCCGGAATCGTGCCCGAAGCGGTCATTGATCGTCTTAAAATAATCCAGATCCATCATCACGACCGCCGTCCCGGCTGGCGCGATCCCCATCCGGCCGTCGAACAATGCGCGCCGGTTGAGAAGGCCGGTCAGGGCGTCTCTCATTGCATCCGACTTGTGGCCATTTGCAATGCGCATCTGGTTGAGGGTGAGAGAGAGCGCGCCGATCCCGGTCAGTCCGGCGATTGCCATGATGGAGTTGATCTCCTCTGCCCAGTTTGAAGGCCGGGATGCCAGAACGATCTGGCCTTGCTCCGCGAGTGCGTAGCCGCACGCGATGAAGGACGCCGCTGTGGCGACACAGCATATGGTATTCGCCGTCATCAGAAGCGGAGATTCGGCGCGCGCCAGCCAATAGTGGCGCGCAATCAATATGAGAAGTGCGCCAATCGCGATATTTCCGATCATCGTTCCGATGCCGGAGTAACCCAGCGCGAAAGCTGCCGATGTCGGGATGAAGGCAAGAGCGACAGATACGGCTGTCGAAGCCCAGTTGGTCTGGCCTGTGCAAAACCTGGCGCAGCCCGCGTGAAGGAACCCAAATCCCCCGATCAGGAACAGGAATGACGTCAGCAGGAGCCCTGAACTGTAGCTTTCAACGACGGCGCCGAAGACAACGACGCCGGCGACGATGAGTGCAAGTCCGATCGACCAGATCAGCAGGTGGGTCTCGGATCGTCCGATCGCCCACATCATGAGGAACGTGATGCCGAGCGACGCGCCCGAAAATCCGATGGCAACGAGGACGGATAGCTGATCAAGGAACATGCGACGAGGCCATGGGTAAATCCTGCGGCCTTAGATAGGTCAATGATCGTTACCCAACCAACGACAGCGGCCTCATTCGCGTCGCAGGGTGATCAAATGGTTACTCTGTTCGATCAAAGGATCGTGGTGCCTGTCGCGTCGGCAAATCCGCGAGGCCAGTTGCGAACGTGACTTCTGTCGGGGGCTATTGCGTTTGGCTATTGAATCCGGGCGGGCGTTTCAGAGTGCGACAATACGCGGATCGCGCGCGGTCCTGCGGTATCTGCTGACCGGCTCTTCGATCCATTTCGCCGATACATAGGCGATGGGGATGGTCAACACGATGACCACGATCGACGCAGCCAGGCCTGCCTCAAGCGGACGGGCCATTGCCAGCGCCGAATTGCGCAGATGCATGCAGATGATTTCGAGAAGCATCACGTTGTAGAGATAGAAGCTGTAGCTGATCCTGCCGAAGAACCTTGCAACGGGACGCCGCAGGACGTTCCCGAGGCCGCCACCGTTGCCGTGATAAAGCAGCGCGACAAGGAGGCCGCAGCAAATCTTTTCCGTCGTTGGCCCGCTGAAATACAGCAGAACAATCATGATGACGATCCAGCCATGGCGTGGCAGGGCACCGGCCACCGTGCTGCCGATCCGTGTCGGTATCAGCATCCCAACCAGAAAGTAGGGCCAGAAGTTCTTGATCGGGCCGATGTTGAGGCCGCCGACGTTGAGGATCAGGGCGACAGCGATACCGGCAACGAGCAGTCCGGTTTCCCGCCCCGCCAGATAGCCGCCGAACGCGATCAGCATCGCGGGCGCCGCCAGCATCTCGACGGACAGTGTCCACGTCGGCCCGTTGACCGGAAAGGAATAGAGCAGGGCGTTTTCGATGAAGCCCTGCATCGAAACCGGGATGCCGAACACTGCGTATGCGCCGGCCATCACAACCAGACATACAATGAGCGGCGGGTAAATTCTCAGGAACCTGCGGATCAGGAATGTTGCCGAACGGGTTGCGATCGAGCCCCGCAACCGGCCCAGGCTGTCGAACAGCACCGTCCCGCTCAGCACGAAGAAGATGGCGACGGCGATGCTTCCGCTGAATGTCCGCAGCACGATCCAGTTGAGCTGGTCATAGAACCCGGCAAGGCTGGCGAAGCCCTGTTGCTGGACGCGCTCGATGAGTCCCAGATCGACATTCATCACGGTATGAAAGACCGCGACCGCCAGCGCGGCGTATCCGCGAAGCCCGTCGAGCGCTTCGTTTCGTTGCTGCGAATGTCCCAAGTCCTGCCCCCGCTGCGCGCGGGACATTAGCACGCAATTTTTGCGTCGCCACCCGGCGGCCCCTTGCGGATGAGGCCGCTATGCCAGGGTGTGAACGATGACCGGTCCGGCGACCGCGGTGGCCGGTCCGGTGAGCAGCGGCGCGAGATCCTTCTCGATCCACGCAAGCCCGCGCTTGTTCGACTCTTCCGCGCCGGCGAAGTTGTTGAAGATGCTGATCGCCGTCACCGTGTCGTCCGGTGCATAGATCACATAATAGGCCATGAAGCCTTCGACATCGCTGATGATCGGGATCGCGCCTTCCTTGATCCTGCGTGTCAGTTCCTCGGCCATGCCGGTTTTTGCCTTTCCCTGACGAATAGCGGCGTACATGACACCCTCCTTCACCGGTCGGCTGCTCAAGGTTGCGAAGGCTGCGACGTTGCATCACGCCCATTCAGAGGCGGCCGAGCAGCAGGACTTTCCGCACTGAACGATACGCAGCTTGCGCGGATGGAAATTATCACCTCCGCAACCGGCTGAACACGGCGAAATGGTTGCCCGAACGATCGCGGCTCCCATCAGGGGAGCTGATGAGAGCCGCGTCGTGAACACCGTGCCGCGCCTAGGTTCGCCGCCTGGTGTGGGAGCTGGGAGAGAGACGGTGGGAGCCGTCTCCTAGATTGTACGAGGTCCTTTCCGAAGGCTGGTTTTCACTTTTCGCCGGCGCGGTTTCCGCGCCGGATCAGGCTCGTGTCGTGCGGTTAGAACGGCAGCAGGATGTCGAAGGCCTGCTGCCCGTAGCGGGCCTGCTGCACGTCGGTGATCTGGCCGCGACCGCCGTAGGCGATACGGGCCTGCGCGATCTTGCTGGAGTCGATGGTGTTGTCGCTCTGGATATCCTCCGGCCGCACGATGCCCGCCACGATCAGTTCGCGAACCTCGAAATTGACGCGGATTTCCTGTTTGCCTTCGACAACGAGGTTGCCATTCGGCAGCAACTGGGTCACGACGGCTGCGACGTTGGTCTGCAACGCTTCCTGCCGGTTGACGGACCCCTTGCCATCGCTCGACGCGGTGGAGTCCGCGGTCAGCATGCGGCCGGGAGGGATCGGAGCATTCGTGAAGGGTATCTTGTTGATGCCGAAGAAGCTGGTGACTCCGGAATTCTCCGAGTTGGTGCGGCTGCGCTGGGTCTCGTTGGCGATGTTGGCCTTGTCGGTGATGTTGACCTGCACCGTCAGAATGTCGCCGATCTGATGCGCACGCTGATCCTTGAAGAAGGCGCGCGAGCCGTTCCGCCACAGCGAATTCGGGTTGAACGATGCCGGTTGCGGCGCGGGCATCGGCATCGACACCGGTTTGTAGCCAGCCTGTGTGGTCGGATTATCGATCGCCGAGAGTTTTGGCTTTTCGCCGATCGCCGCGAGGCGGTCGAGGGACGAACAGCCGCTGGCCATGGTGCCGAGTGCCAGCAGGCTGCCGGCGACTATGAGGCGGTTGAACACGAGAGACTTCGACATGACTGATTACTCGGCTTTTTTGGATTCGGGAGCGGCTGGTGGCTCGCTGTTCGAAAGTGCTGCGGTGGTGAGGCGAGGGCCGGGGGCGGTAATCGTGACCTGACCGGGGCCGGTCACAACGCCCTGGACGGAGCGTTTCGATTGCAGGTTGACGACGTTGACGACGTCGCCTTCGGTGCCGCTGTCGAGTGCCTTGCCGCGGCCGGTGAGGTAGAGGCCCGGTGCTTCGTAGATCAGCATGACACCCTGATCGCGCGAGACCAGATCCGGCTTTCCGAGATCCGCCGCCTTCAGAGCCTGCCCGGCGCGCATCTGCTTGCGGACCTGCATGCCAACCGAACGGTCGCGGCTGGCAATGTCGTTTCCGACCTCGACCTTTGGCCGCCGTTCGACCGCCACGTCCGATGACCGCAGGATCTCGTTGCGCTCCACGGCGCGGGTCAGCACGGCTGCTTCGATGGTCTCAACCGCGGTGCCGATGAAGCGCAGCTTGGTCGGGTTGTAGGTGACATCGTTTGGAATTTCGAAGGTGATGTCGAAGCGGCCATTGCGTGGGTCGAACCGCACGATGGTGGCGCGCATGTCGCCGGTATGGGCGGCATCGAGCTGCAATTCGCGCAAGTCGCGCTCGAAGGTGACGGAGATGTTCGCGGCGTCGCCGAGGCCGTTGCGCCGTTCCAGCACGCGGGCGATCTGCTGCTCGATTTCTTTCGAGACGAGGGTGCGTGAGGAGCGGGTGACCGACACTTCGCGGAGGTCACGGGTATCGACGCCGATCACCTGATGCGTGCGCAGCGCGGTCAGGAGTTGCGCGACGGGCAGCGAGCCGGTGGTGCCGAGGTCGGGCGCGCGGAAGATCGCGATCTGCGCGGCGCTGCCGGCGTTCTCGACGACATCGCCGATGCGCACGACATCGCTGCTCACGGTGACATTCGCGCGCAATACGGGAGAAGCCAGCGAGTCCTGCTCCGGCTGCGCCGGTGCGGCGCCGGGCATTGCGGCGAGGAGAGCGGCGGCGATAATAAATGAACGCAACATCACTCTCTCCCTTAGCGGAACATGCCGGTGGTGGACTGCATCATCTGATCGGCGGCGCTGACGACCTTGGCGTTCATCTCGTAGGCGCGCTGGGCGGCGATCAGGTCGGAGATTTCCGAGACGACCTCGACGTTGGCCGATTCAAGATTGCGCTGCTGCATGTCGCCGAAGCCGTCGGCATTGGCGAGGCCGTCCTGCGGCGGACCGGAGGCGGGCGTGTCGGTGAACAGGTTGTCGCCGATCGATTGCAGGCCCGCCTTGTTGATGAAGCGGGTCAGGCCGATCTGGCCGACCACGGTCGGTGTTGTCGAGCCGGGCGTCGTGACCGAGACCTGACCCTGCTGATTGATGGTGAGGCCGGATGAATTCTGCGGGATCGTGATGGTCGGCTGTACCGGATTGCCCTGCGCCGTCACCACGCGGCCCTGGCCGTCGGTCGTGAACGAGCCGTCACGGGTGTAGGTGTAGGTGCCGTCGGTCATCTGGATCTTGAAGTAACCCTCGCCGCGGATGGCGATGTCGAGATCGCCGCCGGTCGGATTGAGCGTGCCCTGCGTCATCAGGCGCGGCGTGCCGACGGTCTTGACGCCGCCGCCGATATCGATGCCGACCGGAAGGATGGTGCCCTGATCAGACGCCTGCGCGCCGACGCGCTTGACGTGTTCGTAGATGAGGTCCTGGAACTGCGCGCGCTGCTTCTTGTAGCCGGTGGTGCGCAGGTTCGCGATGTTGTTGGAGATGACCTGGACGTTGAGCTCCTGAGCCGCCATTCCGGTCGCTGCTGTATAAAGTGCGCGCATGGATCAATTTCCTTATGCCGGAACGTCGGCGAGCATCTGGATTGCGTTTTTGCGAAGGTCGCTTTGCTGCTGCATCAGCGACGCGACCGACTGGTAGGTGCGCATGACTTCCATCATGCGGGTCATTTCAGCGACGGCGCTGACGTTGGACTTCTCCACGAAGCCCTGATTGAAGCGCGAGGCGAGGTCGGGCTGGGCCACGGTGCCGGCCGGCGCCGAGTACAGGTTCGCGCCTTCCTTCTGGAGCTGCTGCGGATTGTCGAACTTCACGAGCTTGAGCTTGCCGCGAATGGAGTCGAACTGGGTCACGATGCCTTCGCGTACCGTGATGGTGCCTTCGCTCGAGATCACGATATCCTTGTCGGTCGGCTGGAACACGATCGGACCGTTGGTGCCGAGCACGAGGTTGCCGCCGGTGGTTACGAGCTGGCCCTGGGCGTTGATCTGGAATGAGCCGTCGCGGGTGTAGCGTTCGCCGGCCGGCGTCTGGACCGCGATGAAGCCCTTGCCGTCGATCGAGACATCCAGCGGGCTGCCGGTCTTCTCTGACGGGCCTTGCGTGAAATCGTGATAGGCGGCGCGGTCCTGGACGAAGCTGACGCGGCGGTCGCGGGCCGAGAAGTTGTCCTCGTGCGCGCCGGTGGTCAGGAATTCCTCGAACAGCGACTTGTTGGCCTTGAAGCCATTGGTGTTGGTGTTGGACACGTTGTTGGCGATGATGTCGATCTGCCGCTCAAGCGACATCTGCCGCGACAATGCGACGAGAAGCGTATTCTCCATCGGCCAATCTCCCCTTGTTGAACCGCGCCTTGCCTCTCCCAAGGCGTGACGCGGATCGTGCGAACCGTTGAAGCTCTCCCAAGCCGCGGTTCGCCCTTCACAATGCGAGAGCTGTGCCAACTCAAAAATTCAAGTATTTTCAATCTGTTATTGATTTCGAGGGGATGCCGGACCTCGGCAATAACCTCTTGTTGACCATGTTGCCCCGGCAAATTTTTCCCACCTGAAGGACAAAAGAAAGATTTCGTTAACCATTGCGTCACTACGGTGGACACACAGGGCGCTCACGCGCCGGCGGCCTTTGTATCGCGTCATTTAAGCCAGTTCGGCAGCATCGAGCCCATCCCAGGATTGCGGGCGGGGGCAATGGCAGACGACGATCAGGTCGAAGAGGGCGGTGCCGAAGCCGCCGCTCCGAAGAGCAAACGCAAACTCATTATAATTGGCGGCGCCGCTGCGCTGGTGCTCCTGCTGGCCGGGGGCGGCTGGTTCTTCTTCATGCGCGGACACGGCAAGGAGGAGCACGCGGCTGCTCCGCCGCCGAAGCCGCCGGTGTTCCTCGATGTGCCCGAGGTGCTGGTCAATCTCGCGAATGCGCCGGGCGAACGGGTTCAGTACCTCAAGGTCAAGGTCGTACTCGAGGTCAAGGATCAGCCGCTGGTGGCGCAGATCCAGCCGACCATGCCGCGCGTGATGGACCTGTTTCAGACCTATATGCGCGAGCTGCGTCCAACCGACCTCAACGGATCGGTCGGGCTGTTTCGTCTGAAGGAAGAACTGACGCGCCGCGTCAACGCTGCGATTTCGCCCAGTCAGGTGAACGCCGTGCTGTTCAAGGAAATCGTCGTTCAGTGACGAACGGAAGTTGAATCATGTCTTCGGGCGATAATGATGTCGATCAGGATGCGCTAGCTGCCGAATGGGAAGGCGCGCTGGATTCCGAGGACCCGGCCGCGGCCGCGGCCGAGGCGGAAGCCAACACGCTGACCGAGACCATGGCCGAGCAGTGGGCTGCGATGGTCGACGACGGCAGCCGCACGCTCGAAATTGGCAAGGCCGGGGGCGAACGTGTCCTGTCGCAGGAAGAAATCGACAACCTGCTCGGCTTCAGCGACGGCGAACTCAATATCGACGAGAACTCCGGCATTCGCGCGATCATCGATTCCGCGATGGTGTCGTATGAACGTCTTCCGATGCTCGAAATCGTATTCGACCGCCTGGTGCGGCTGATGACGACGAGCCTGCGCAATTTCACCTCCGACAACGTCGAAGTCTCGCTGGACCGCATCACGTCGGTGCGCTTCGGCGACTATCTCAATTCGATCCCGCTGCCCTGCGTGCTCTCGGTGTTCAAGGCCGAGGAGTGGGAGAACTTTGGCCTGTTCACCGTCGATTCGAGCCTGATCTATTCGATCATCGACGTGCTGCTCGGCGGCCGCCGCGGCCAGCCGTCGCTGCGCATCGAAGGCCGTCCCTACACCACGATTGAAACCAATCTCGTCAAGCGCCTCGTGGAAGTCGTGCTCGCCGATGCCGAGCAGGCCTTCCGGCCGCTGTCGCCGGTGACCTTCACGATTGACCGGCTGGAGACCAATCCGCGCTTCGCCGCCATCAGCCGGCCTGCCAACGCCGCCATTCTGGTCCGGCTGCGGATCGACATGGAAGACCGTGGCGGCAACATCGAGCTTCTGCTGCCTTACGCCACCATCGAACCGATCCGCGACGTTCTGTTGCAGATGTTCATGGGTGAAAAGTTCGGCCGCGACCCGATCTGGGAAGGCCATCTGGCGACCGAGATCGCGCGGGCGGAAATCGCCGTCGATGCGGTGCTCTACGAAGCCAACATGCCGCTCAAGCAACTGATGATGCTGAAGGTCGGCGATACCCTGCCGCTCAACGTGCGCCCCGATGCGCTGGTCACGGTCCGCTGCGGCGACGTGCCGCTCAGCGAAGGCCGGATGGGGCGCGTCGGCGACCGGGTCGCCATTCGCGTCACCAAGCCGCTGCGCAAGCCACACACAACTTACGCGATGTTCGAGAAGCAAGACGAGCAAACCAAACTGATGGAGGCACAATGAGTCACTCATTCGGACTTGTGATCGAGAGCCTGGTCGCGGTGCTGCTTCTGCTCACGATCGGTTACTGCATGCTGCTGAACCGCCGGCTCAAACGGCTTCGGGCCGACGAGCAGTCGATGCGCGGCATGATCGCTGAACTCATCACGGCGACCGAAATCGCCGAGCGCGCGATTGGCGGCCTGAAGCTGACCGTGCGGGAATGCGACGAAAATCTCGGCGCCCAGCTCACGGCTGGAACGGCTTTGTCAGCGAAGCTCAGCAAGCAGGTGATGGCCGGCGAAGCGATCCTCAACCGCTTGACGCAGATCGCGCTTGCGGCGCGGCCGTCCGCTCCTGAAGCGGAGACCGTCGCGGAAGCCGTGGCCCCTGTGGCGCACAAGCCGTCGAATGCGAAGACGCTGCTGGCCGCCGCTCAGGCGTTCTCCGAGCGGCAAAGGGCCACCGGTCTCGCTGCATGAAAACGCTTCTTCGCGATATCCGGATCATCCCGATACTTTTGATCGCGACCTGTTGTCTGGTCGTACTCAAGGTATCGGGCCTTCTCCTCGAAGGCGGATACATCCTGAACGATGACATGCCGAAGCCGAAGTCGTGGGCCCAGGACACGTTCAACTTCCCGTCGCCGGGCAAGATGCGCGATTCGGATATCACCGGCTCCGTTGCCGCCAACAAGGATGACAAGCCGGTGGTGGCAGCTCCGGAAGTCGCGCCAATTCCTGATGGAAAAGTGGTCTATCCCGATCCCAACCGCGCGGTGACGGCGTCCGAGCGGGCGGTTCTTGAAAGCCTTCAGTCCCGGCGGCAGGAGATCGAAGCCCGCGCACGCGAAATCGAAATCCGGGAGAGCCTGATGAAGTCCGCGGAAAAGCGGATCGAAGGCAAGATCGAAGAAATGAAGGCGACTGAGGCGCGCGTTTCCGCCGCCGGGCAGCAGAAGAGCGAGGTGGAGGCGGCGCGGTTCAAGGGGCTCGTGACGATGTACGAGTCCATGAAGCCGAAGGACGCCGCGAAGGTGTTCGACCGGCTCGAACTGTCGGTGCTGTTCGAGATCGCTTCGCAGATCGCGCCACGCAAGATGTCCGACATCATGGGGCAGATGCAGCCGGAAGCCGCCGAGCGGCTGACGGTCGAAATGGCGCGCCGCGCAACTGGAGACAAAATGTCATCCGCGAACGACTTGCCCAAGATCGAGGGCAGGCCGCAAGCGCAAGGCCGTAACTGAGGCGTGTTGGGAATGTCCTGCAAGGCCGCCGGCATCATCAAGCCCACCCGAACGTCCGGGCCGAAAACCTGGTTTTTCGCGGACAGGCTTTGCCGTGGCCTGCGGCCATCGGCGCTTGCGCTGGCTGTCCTGCTGTCCTGCCTTTCCCCAGCGGCTGAATCTGCTCCGGCTGATCCTGTGAAAGGCGAGGCGACACTGACCGCGCAGCCCGGCTATGCCCGTCTGATCCTCAAGTTCAAGGAAGACGTTCCGACCGACGTTATTGTCGCGGGCGCGATCCTGGTTATTCAGTTCAAGAAGTCCGTCGATGTTCCGATCGATCTCCTGGCGGATTCCGTTCCAGCCTATGTCGGGTCGATTCGCCGCGATCCCGACGGAACCGCGATCCGCATGGCGCTGACGCAGAAAGTCAGTGTCAACGTGATGACCGCGGGAGAGCGTGTGTTCATCGATCTCTTGCCTGAGAAGTGGACCGGGCTTCCACCGGCGTTGCCGGCAGAAGTTGTGAAAGAGCTGTCCGAGCGCGCGCTCGCGGCGGAACGCGCCTTGCGCATGCAGAAGACGGCGGATGAGGCGCGAAAGCGACCGCCGGTTCGCGTGCGGGCATCGGTTCAGCCGACCTTCGTCCGGTTTGTCTTTGAAATGCCCGACGGTGTGAATGTGTCATCTTCATTGGGCACGGAGAAATTCACGCTGTCATTCACCGCGCCGCTGGTGTTCGATCTGGCTGACGCGAAGATCGCGATGCCGGCGAATATCACGTCGATCAACCAGAAGATCGAAGGCGATGGATCACGCATCGATATCGCGCTGATCGGCGAGGCGGATATTCATGCTTTCCGCGAGGAAAAGAATTATGTCGTCGACGTCGCCTTCGAGCAGGCGCAGAAGCCGCAAACAGTCAATTCGCCGGCAAAATCCTCGGTGCCCGGCGACAAGGCCAGCGAGATAGTCCAGCCGACATCGGAACAGATCGCGCGGCAGATGGCACAGGATGCCAAGTCGTCCGAGACGAAGCCGCCTGAGGTCAAGCTATCCGACGTCAAGCAGCCCGACGTTAAAGCGGCGGACGTCAAGCCATCGGCGACGTCGTCCGATGCGAAGACGGAGGCGGTCATTGCAAAGCCGGAGGCCGCCGCGGCGCCTGCGCCGAAGCCCGCCGCGGCTGCGGAAACGCCTGTGAAGATGCAGTCGGCGCCATCGCCGCCTGCCGTGAAAGCACAGCCGCCCGAAATGGCCGCAGTCAAGCCCGCCGCCGGGATAACGGTTGAGGCGAAACTCACCAGTGACGATTTCCGTCTGACATTTCCGTTCAGCCATCCCACCGCCGCGGCGGTGTTCCGCCGTTCGGACTCGATCTGGCTGGTGTTCGATACCGATCAGGCGATCGATGCCAGTGCCGTCCGTCGCGAGGGCGGATGGATCGTCGCTGAAGCCGTTCCGGCCGATTTGCCGAAAGGGCGCGCGCTGCGGATACGGCTCAACCGTCCGCAGCTTGCGACCCTGATAGGGGACGAGCGCGCGTGGACTCTTGTGCTTGCCGACAAGGCGCTGTCGCCGCCGCAACCATTGATCGCCACGCGCAACATGGCCGATCCCGGGCGCGCCAGCGTAAGCGTCAGCCTCGCAAAAGCCGGACAGCTTCATCGCCTGAACGATCCCGATGCCGGCGATCTGCTGCTGGTGATGACGGCGGGCGCGCCGGCGCGCGGGTTCATGAAGCGCCAGGATTTCGTTGAGTTCTCGCTGCTTGAATCGATCCACGGCGTCGTCATCCAGCAGAAGTCGGACGACATCACCGCGGGTATCTCGTCCGATACGCTGACCCTGACGCGGCCCGGAGGATTGACGTTATCGACCGCGACAGCCGCGCCGGAGCGCGCTGCTGCTCTTATTCGCCCGGTCTTTGACGTCACCGAATGGCGCGATTACCAGAACGCCGAGTTCATACCCACGCGCAACAAGTTGCTGACCAGGGCGGCACTGGCAACCGGAATGGCGCGCTTGCCCGTCCATGTCGACCTTGCGCGGTTCTATCTCGCGCGCGGGATGTATCCCGAGGCAAAAGGCATTCTCGACCTGGCTTTTTCGGAGATCAAACCGGGTGAGGAAGACGCGCCGTCGCTGACCGTTCATGCGGTCGCCAGCACACTGGCGGGCCGCCCCGCGCTTGCGATGACGGATCTCGCCAATCCCCTCGTGACAGCGAATGTCGATTCCCAGCTCTGGAAGGCGCTCGCTTTGGCGCGGCAGGAAAAATGGGCTGAGGCACGCGAGAAATTCAAGAATGTCGAGTTCGCGATCACGGCGCTGCCGCTCGATCTGCAACGTATCGTGATCGCGGATGCGTTTCGTGCGTCGCTGGAGGTGAGGGACTATCCGGGCGCGGCCGTGCGAAGCAACGATCTGGATGTCGTCGGCGTGGGACTTGAGCAGGCGGCGGCGGTCGCCCTGTTGCGCGGGCGTCTCGCCGAAGCGCTTGGCCGCGATCAGGACGCGCTCGCCGCGTTCGAGGCTGCCGCGGGATCTTCCGACCGCCCCTCGGCGGTCGAGGCGCAGGTCCGCCAGATTGCACTGCGCCAGAAGCGCGGCGAGATCGGCGACGACGACGCCCTGCGTGACCTCGAAGCCATCTCAGCCACTTGGCGCGGAGATTCCATCGAGGTGAAAACGCTGGACATGCTGAGCCGGCTTTACGCGGCAAAAGGGCGTTATCAGGATGCTTTTGCCGCGGTGCGCACCGCGACCATGCTGCAGCCGAACTCCGAAACATCGCGGAAAATGCAGGACGAGGCGTCGGCATTGTTCGAGCAGATCTACAACGGCGCGAAGGGCGAAGACCTTCCGCCCGTCGAAGCGCTTGCGATGTTCTATGAGTTTCGCGATCTCACGCCGATCGGCCGCCGCGGTGACGAAATGATCCGGCGTCTGGCCGATCGCCTTGTCGCGGTCGATCTGCTCGATCAGGCGGGCGAACTGCTGCAATACCAGATCGATCACCGGCTTGAAGGTTCGGCCCGCGCGCAGGTCGCCTCACGGCTGGCGATGGTCTATCTGATGAACCGCAAGCCCGAGCGCGCCATCGCGGCGCTGCGGACCACGCGGATCGCCGATCTGGCCGGCGAGATTCGCCAGCAGCGCTTGCTGCTCGAGGCGCGGGCGCAGACCGACATCGGCCGACACGATCTGGCGCTCGACATTATCTCGAACGTGAGCGGCCGCGAAGCGGTCCGGCTTCGATCGGATATCTACTGGGCGTCGCGGCGCTGGCGCGAATCCGCCGAGCAGATCGAACTGCTTTACGGAGATCGCTGGCGCGATTTTCAGCCGCTGTCGCCCACCGAGAAAAGCGACGTCATTCGCGCCGTTATCGGATACGCGCTGGCGGAAGACGCCATCGGCCTCGCGCGTTTCCGCGAGAAGTACAGCCCGAAGATGGACGGCAGCGATCGCACGGCCTTCGACGTGGCGTCGAAGCCGGCGACGGCGAACAGCGCCGACTTTGCCCGGATCGCGAAAATGGCGGCGACCATCGACACACTCGATGGCTTCCTGCGCGAGATGAAGAGCCGCTTCCCCGACGCAATGGCGCGCGCCAAGCTGCCGCCTGAAATCAAAGCCGATCCAAATCCGACGGGCACCTTGCCCGAGATCATTGGTTTGAAGCGGGTCAGGTCCGCCCGCTAGTTCGAATTACCCGCCGCCGTAGCTCTGCACGAGGCTGCCCGCCACCAGCGACCAGCCGTCCACCAGCACGAAGAAAATCAGCTTGAACGGCAGCGACACCACCACCGGCGGCAGCATCATCATGCCCATCGACATCAGGACCGATGCGACGACGAGGTCGATGATCAGGAACGGCAGAAACAGCAGGAAGCCGATCTCGAAGGCACGCTTCAGTTCAGAGATCATGAAGGCAGGGATCAGAATGCGCAGCGACATCTGCTCAGGCGACGCTGCCGGCGGTTCGCCCGACAGATCCATGAACAGCTTGAGGTCTTTTTCGCGGACATTCTTTTGCATGAAGCCGCGCAGCGGCACGGTGCCGCGTTCGAATGCCTGCTCAACGGTGATCTGGTTGGCGACCAGCGGCTTGATGCCGTCGTCGTAGGCCTTTTGCAGCACCGGACCCATCACGAATCCGGTCAGGAATAATGCCAGCGCGATGATGACCGAGTTCGGCGGCGCGGTCGCGGTGCCGAGCGCCGTGCGCAGCAGCGACAACACCACCACGATGCGGGTGAACGACGTCATCATCACCAGGATCGACGGTGCGATCGACAGCACCGTCAGCAGCGCGATCAACTGGATCGCGCGCTCGGTGACGCCGCCGTTGCCCTGGCCCAGATTGATGCTGATATCCTGCGCGCTCGCCGGTTCGATCAGGAATCCGGCGGCGGCGACAAGACTGGCAAAAAATAAAACTCTACGCGGTGATGCCGAGGGTCTCACGCGGGAGGCTTTGGACGGCCGAGGAGATTGGCCATCTCGTCTTCAAGATTTTCGAACGCGGCCTTCGGAGCGGGCGGCGGAGGAGGCGCCGGCGGAGCAGGCGGGCGCGGAGCGCCTTCGGAACGCGGCACCGGCCGATTTCCCGCAGGTTCAGGAGCAACCGGCGGTGCGCCCGGCCGCTCGACCGGGCCGATCGATGGTGCGTTGTCGCCACCGGGCCGGCGCAGGGCGGCTTCGAGCCGCTGCGCCATGTCGGCGAGATTCTGATCGGCCGATGACAGCGCGGGATCGGCTGGGCGTGCCGGCGGACGTGGCGGCTGCGGCGGCGCTTTCGGAGCATCGCCTGAGCGCGGCATACGCGGCGGCAACGGTTCGCTCCGCTCGCTTCGCGGAATGGCGCGGGGCTCCGAACGCAGCATCGGTTCGGGGCGCAGCGAGGGCTCCGGACGGATCATCGGTTCAGGCGCGAAACTCGGCATTACGTCGGGGCTGTGACGCTCAGGCAGCGGAGCCGCGGGCCGGCGGGTGTCGTCGAAATGGGGCGCGCGCACCGGACGCGGCGGCGGTTCAGGCGCGAGGGGCTCGCGATGTTCAAAAGTCTCGGTATGCGGGACTTCGCTGTCGGACCATCCGGCGTCGGGCGCCAGACGCGGCGGAAGCTCGGTTCCCGCAGGCCCTCGGGGCGTTGCCTGATCGCGCTGCGGCATGCTGCGCACGATATTGGGTTCGACCACGAGATCGGCGGGGCCGCCGATCATCAGCAGGTGTTCGACGTTGTCGCGCCGGACCAGCACCAGCCTGCGTCGGCCGTCGACCGCTGCGGCGTCGATGACGGCGAGCCGAGGCATGCGTCCCCGGCTGGCTCCGGAGCCGAGACTGCTTCCGCCAAACCGGCGGACCAGCCAGGCGGCAACTCCGATCAACGCAAGAACGATGACGAAGGCGATGAAGAACCAAAGCGTTTGCGGCATGTCCTGTCCCCGTCAAACAACACTCGCATCTATGCCAGATTCGCAGGTCACTGGCCGCGAAACAAGCAGTTTGGGACGAATTGAGTGTAAGTGCGCGCTATCGGTTAATTATTGGCGGCAAATGCTGCCGCCGGCGGATGATTACCCTATTAAAGCGCGGCGATCCGAAATAGTTCTTCTGCGTTCTTTTGCCGGAACTTCAATGGCTTGTCCGTTGAAGGCCATTCATGGCGAAAATGGGTCCGGGCGGTTCTTAACCTCTTATTAACCATACACACGGCAAATTCTGCCTACCTGGGGCGTTGCGCTTCGGGCTGAGGGCAGGCCGATGGCAATCACCGATCTTCCGATGTTGTCCGCGCTTCGCACCAAGATGCAGTGGCATCAGGAGCGGCAGCGGGTACTTGCGGAGAACATTTCACATTCGGACACACCGAACTTCAAACCGCGCGATCTGGTGGAACCCAAGTTCGACCGGGGCGGTGTGGGGCCGGTGACCGGCGCGATGCCGTCGCTGTCCATGGCGCGCACCAGCGCCGGGCACATCCAGGCAGCCGGTGTCAGCGAGAATTTCAGCTCAAACAGCCGCGGCGGCTACACGACCCGGCCCACAGGCAATGCGGTCAATCTCGAAGATGAAATGCTGAAGGTCTCCGCGAACCAGATGGACTATGCGGCGGCGACCTCGCTCTACACCCGCAGCCTCGGGCTTCTGAAGACCGCCATCGGGAAGCGGTAACGCGCATGATCCAGCCTAGGAGAGCCACAGCATGAGCGACGGCAACGACTTTCTCAGGTCGATGAGCATCGCGACGTCCGGTCTGCGCGCGCAGTCGGGCCGGATGCGGGTGATTTCGGAAAACATCGCCAACGCGGACTCGACGGCGAAGACCGCGGGCGGCGATCCGTATCGCCGCAAGGTGCCGACATTCTCCTCGGAACTCGACCGCACGCTCGATTCACGGGTGGTGACGCTGGGAAAGATCAAGCCGGACAATTCCGAGTTCCGCGTCAAGCACGAGCCGGGCAACCCGGCGGCGGACGCCAACGGCAACGTCAAGTACCCCAACGTGAATTCGCTGATCGAAATGACCGACATGCGCGAAGCGCAGCGATCCTACGAAGCCAATCTCAACATCATCTCCGCCACGCGCCGCATGATCCAGCGCACCCTCGACATTCTCAAGGCCTGACAGGGAGAATTAACTCATGGCTTCGCCAACAGTCGCCGCCAATGCCTATGCAAGCCTCGCTAAAATCATGGATTCAGCCGGCGGGGCCGCTGGCGGCGCCAGGGCCGGCGATACCGGCGGCGTGTCGTTCGGCGCATTGCTCAAGGAAACCCTCGGCAACGTGATGGACGCGGGGCGCAAGTCCGACGCGCAGACCATCGCCATGGCGCAGGGCAAGGCCAACGTCATGGATGTGGTGACGGCAGTCGCCGAAACCGATGTCGCGGTGTCGACCCTGGTGTCGGTGCGGGACAAGGTCATCCAGTCCTACGAAGACATCATGCGGATGCCGATCTGATTTCGTTTTGAAAAGCCTGCGGGCAGGGGATTGAAATGACAGGTGCTGAGGTTCTCGATGTCTCGCGCGATGCGATCTGGACCATCGTGAAGGTGTCGTCGCCGCTCTTGATCGTCGGCCTCGTGGTCGGCGTTGCGATCTCGCTGGTGCAGGCGCTGACGCAGATTCAGGAGCAGACGCTGGTGTTCGTGCCGAAGATTCTCGCGATCTTCGTGACGCTTGTTCTGGCGCTACCGTTCATGGCGGACGCCCTGAACAGCCAGATGCTGCGGATATCGTCGCGAATCATCGGCGGCTAGCGCATGATCGGGGACTTGTTCAGGGACACGTCGTTCAGGGGCGGGGCAGGTCTTCTCGGGGCAAGTCTTCCATGCGTATCGACATCTCGCTGCTTCCGGCGCTCGCCGCGGCCTTCATGCTGGTGTTCGCCCGCATCGGTGCCATGGTGATGCTGTTGCCCGGTTTCGGCGAAGCCAATATTCCGGTCCGCGTCAGGCTTGCGATCGCGCTGGCGCTGACGCTCATCATCCTACCGCTGCATCGCAATGCCTATACCGTCAGCATGACCTCCATCGCGCCGCTGCTGGTGCTGATGGTTCATGAAATCATCATCGGTGTGGTGCTCGGCGCCACCGCGCGCGTGACGCTGTCGGCGCTGGCGGTGGCCGGTTCCGTTATTGCCCAGCAACTCGGCCTCGGCTTCGTGACGACCATCGACCCCACGCAGGGCCAGCAGGGCGCGCTGATCGGCAACTTCCTGACCATGCTCGGGCTGACGCTGCTGTTTGCGACCGACATGCACCATCTGGTGATCGCGGCGCTGAACGAGAGCTACAACGCGTTCTCGCCGGGTGAACTGATGTCGAGCGGCGACGTCGCCGCGCTGGCAACCAAAGCCTTTGCGACGGCATTCAAGATCGGCATTCAGTTGTCCGCGCCGTTCATCGTGTTCGGCCTGGTCTTCAATCTCGGTCTCGGCGTGCTGGCGCGGCTGATGCCGCAGATGCAGGTCTATTTCGTCGGCGTGCCGCTTTCGATTCTCGGCGGCTTCCTGATCCTGGCGGCGATCATCGCCACCATGATGGGCACCTACCTCGACTACTTCAGCGGTGTCCTCCACGAACTCGCGCCGCGGCGCTGAGGGCAGGGCATGTCAGACGAGGACAAGGAATCAAAAACACAGGACCCGACGCAAAAACGTCTCGACGATGCGTTGGAAAAGGGCGATGTCGCCAAGAGCCAGGAGGTCAACACCTGGTTCGTGATCGCGGCGTCGACGCTGCTGCTGTCGTCGTTCTCGGGATCAATCAGCAAGGGCATCGAGGTGCCGATGCGCAACCTGCTGATGAACATGCATCAGATCCGCGTCGATGGCCCCGGCTTGCTGTCGCTGCTCAGCCAGATCGAACTGATGCTGATCGGCGTTCTCGGCGTGCCGCTGCTGCTGCTTTTGATCGCGGGCGTCGGCAGCAACCTGATCCAGCACCGGCTGGTCTTTTCGACGGAGCCGCTGAGCCCGAAATTCAGCAAGATTTCGCCCATGGCGGGCTTTCAGCGGCTGTTCGGCAAGCAGGCGGGCGCGAATTTCCTCAAGGGCCTCTTCAAGGTCGTTCTGCTCGGCGTGGTGATGTGCCTTGTGCTGTGGCCCGAGCGGCACCGTCTCGATGCCATGATCCGGTTCGACCCGATGTCGATCCTGAACGTCACCAAGACCATCTCGGTCCAGTTGATGGGCACGGTCGTGGCCGCGCTCGCGCTGGTGGCGACACTGGATTACCTGTTCCAGTACCGGCAGTGGTTCGAGCGGCAGAAGATGTCGCTGGAAGAGATCAAGGAAGAGTACAAGCAGTCCGAGGGCGATCCCCACATCAAGGGACGTATCCGGCAATTGCGCCATGCGCGGATGAAGAAGCGCATGATGGCGGCGGTGCCTACCGCCTCGGTGATCATCACCAACCCGACCCACTACGCGGTCGCGCTGAAGTACGATCGCGGCATGCCGGCGCCGGTCTGCGTCGCCAAGGGCGTCGACGCGCTGGCGCTGAAGATCAGGGAAATCGCGACGGCCAACAACATCCCGATTGTCGAGAACGTGCCGCTGGCCCGCGCGCTGCATGCAACTGTCGATATCGATGACGAAATTCCGGTCGAGCACTATCACGCGGTCGCCGAGGTGATCGGCTACGTGATGAAGCTCAAGCGCAGGATTTCCGGCCTTGGCTGATCCGTTGTTGACCTTGGGGAACCGGGTCTGGCGCGTGCATCTGCACGGACGTAATGTGCCTTGCGCCAGCGGTCCGATTCACTCCACAAGGATGCCAGATTCAGGCATTCAGAGGCCGGTCGACTGCGAATTACAATGACTTGCGCGTCTTCTGCGGAACGCGCGAACAGGCTGAGATGACAACCGATACGGGCAACGACCTTGGTCCCTCTTTCGCCGCCGTGCATGAGCCGGCCCGGCGGAGCGGCAGCATCTTTCTCGTGCTGCTGGTGGCCGGCGCGATCATCGCAGCGGCAGTGGCCTTCATGACTTTGGGCCGCACGCAAGCCCAGCCTTATATCCTGGTGCTGCTGGCTTTGCTGGCGATGGTCGGACTGTTCACGCTGTTCGCCTTCGCCGCCGGGATTGTGCGGTTCGCCGATCGTCTGGCGGAAGACCCGATCACGCGGCCGATCGCCGATCATGCGTTCGACGGGCTGGCGGTGACCGATCCGCGCGGCCATGTCGTCTACGCCAACACGGCTTATCTGGCGCTGACCGGCGCATCCGGCCCCAACGATGTACGTCCGGTCGAGCGGGTCTTTATCGGCAATCCCGATGTCTCTGAAGCCGTGTTCCGCCTGCTCAAGGCCGCGCGCGAGGGCAAGCGCCAGCAGGAGGAAGTCCGAGTCGCGGGCGCCGGCAACTCTCATGGCCGGTGGCTGCGGATGCGCGTCCGTCCGCTGGGCACCGACAAGCGGCAGTCGAAATTCGCGGTGTGGTCGGTGGCCGACATCACCCGCGACCGCGAGCGGCAGGAAGACGTCTTTCAGGAATTGCAGCATGCCATCGAATATCTCGATCATGCGCCCTGCGGCTTCTTCTCGGTCAACGCAGCAGGTGAACTGGTTTACGTCAACGCGACGCTAGCCAACTGGCTGGACTACGACCTCGCGGAGATCGGTTCCGGCGGCCTGAAGGTTGCCGACATTATGTCCGGCGACGGAGCGTCGCTCTTGACCTTGATCGTCCCGGAGCCGGGCGAAGTGAAGACCGAGGTGTTCGACCTCGATCTGAGGATGCGCAACGGCAAGACCATGCCGGCGCGGCTCTATCACAAGCTCGCGTTCGGCGCCGACGGCACGCCCGGGGCGTCCCGCACGCTGGTCATCAACCGCGCGCGCGACGATCATTCCGATCCCCAGCGCGCGGCGGAAGTGCGCTTCATGCGTTTCTTCGATCACACACCGATGGCGATCGCGACCGTCGACAAGGCGGGCAACATCGTGCGCGCCAATGCGCGGTTCGCGAAACTCACCCAGAGCCTGTCACCGGCCGGGACAGGCAGCAAATCTATCTTCGCGGTGGTGCATGAGCGCGAGCGCGGCGAACTGGTCGCTGCGATCAACAAGGCCGCCGACGGGCAGGGTGACATCCCCCCCGTCGAGGCGATGCTGGACAGCACCAAGGAGCGCTGGGGCCAGTTCTTCGTCACATCCGTCGAACACGACGCGCGCGATGCGGAAGCCGCGATCGTCTACCTGCTCGACACCACCGAGAAGCGCACGCTTGAGAACAGCTTCGCGCAGTCGCAGAAGATGCAGGCGGTGGGCCAGCTCGCCGGCGGTATCGCCCACGACTTCAACAACGTGCTCTCCGCCATCATGATGGCGAACGACTTCCTGCTGAACGCGCACAAGCCCACCGATCCGTCGTTCCAGGACATCATGCAGATCAAGCAGAACGCCAACCGCGCCGCGGCGCTGGTGCGGCAACTGCTGGCGTTCTCGCGCAAGCAGACATTGCGTCCGCAGGTGCTCGACATCGGCGATGTGCTGTCCGACATCAATGTGCTGCTGAAGCGCCTCTTGGGCGAGAAGGTGAAGCCCGAATTCGTCTATGGCCGCGACCTGTGGCCGGTGAAGGCCGACCTGTCCCAGTTCGAACAGGTTATCGTCAATCTTGCAGTGAACGCACGCGACGCGATGCCCGAAGGCGGCAAGCTGACGATTCGCACCGCCAACGTGCCCGCGAAGGACGCCGAGCGCGGCGAGTACAAGGGCATGCCGGCGGCGGACTATGTTCTGGTCGAAGTCACCGATACCGGCAGCGGCATTCCGGCGGATATCGTCGACAAGATCTTCGAGCCGTTCTTTTCGACCAAAGAAGTCGGCAAGGGGACCGGGCTCGGTCTCTCCACGGTCTACGGCATCGTCAAGCAGACCGGCGGCTTTATCTATGTCGACTCGGCCGAGGGACGCGGCACTGTGTTCCGGATTTTCCTGCCGCGGCATTTCCCGGCAGTGGAAGCCGTTCAGGAAGCCCCGGCTGCCAGCAGCGCAGTGGCTCAGGCACCGGCTCCAGCCCGCGCGCCGGATTTGACCGGGCACGGAACCATCCTGCTGGTCGAGGACGAGGACGGTTTGCGCTCGCTCAATGCACGCGGTCTTCGTTCGCGCGGTTACACGGTCATCGAGGCGGAGAACGGTCTGGATGCACTGGAGGCGCTGGAGCGCGAGGAAGGCGCGGTCGATCTCGTGGTGTCCGACGTGGTGATGCCGGAAATGGACGGTCCAACCATGCTGACCGAGATGCGAAAGCGGAATCCGGATCTACGGATCATCTTCGTGTCGGGTTATGCCGAAGATGCGTTCGAGAAGAGCCTGCCGGAAGGCCAGCAGTTCAACTTCCTGCCAAAACCCTTCACGCTGAGCCAGCTTGTGGCTTCGGTGAAGGAAACTATGACAGCTCCGTCATAAACACCTCCAAAGACAGGCGAATCACCGCCCAACACCCGTCCGCGACCGAGCGCCGCAGCCTCTGCGGCATCTACGCGCTTCCCTTTCAGCCGCCGGTGCCCATGTATGGGCCTGTCCACTAGTGTGGTGGTTCGCAAGTCCGCAACATGTTTGCAGCACGGTCATTTGCGGACTTGCGAACCAAAACCACACTAGAACTTTAAGGTTCTAGTGCCCCTTTGAATCCGAAGTTCGCTACGGAGCGTGCTGCAAAATAAGGCGAACTTCGGATTCAGGGCACTAGCCGGGGATCAATGCCCCTTGAGGGCCGAGAGGGAACAGACATGATTTCGTCGCAGCGCTTGCGCTCAGTCATCAAAACACTTGCTGTGGTCATGGCCGTCGCCATGCCGCTGGCAGTTACTATTTCATCTTCCGTGGATGCCCGCCCGAGTAGCGGCGGCAGCCGCGGTACGCGCACATTTTCCGCGCCGCCATCCACCCCGACGGCGCCCAATGCCGCGCAGCCCCTGAACCGCACCATCACTCAGCCCGGCGCGAAGGTACCGGCAGCGGCGCCCGCAGGCGGTGGCTTCTTCAATCGTCCCGGCATGGGCATGCTCGGCGGTCTCGCCGCGGGCTTCCTCGGCGCCGGTCTGCTCGGCATGCTGTTCGGCGGCGGCCTCTTCAGCGGTCTCGGCGGCCTGTCGTCGATCATCGGTCTGATGCTTCAGATCGGCCTGATCTACCTCGTGGTACGTCTCGCCATGTCGTGGTGGAAGCGCCGCAACGCGCCGGCCTATGCCAGTGCTTCGGCCGCTCCGGGCCCTGCACCGATGCAGGATCAAGGACCGATGGCTAATGCGCGGTCGGGCTTCGGCTTCGGTCTGGGCGGCGGATCCAACGACGCGCCGCTTGAGATCAAGCCGGACGACTACGACGCGTTCGAGCGGCTGCTCGGCGAAGTCCAGACCGCGTGGTCGAACGAGGACATCGGCAAGCTGCACACCCTGGCGACGCCGGAAATGGTCTCGTACTTCACCGAAGATCTCACCGCGAACAAGAATCGCGGCGTGATCAACAAGGTCTCCGACGTCAAGCTGTTGCAGGGCGATCTTGCGGAAGCCTGGCGTGAGGGTACGACCGATTACGCGACCGTCGCGCTGCGTTACGGTTTGATCGACAAGACCATCGAGCGGGCCAGCGGCAAGATCGTCGAAGGCAGCGATGCGCCGCAGGAGGTCACCGACGTCTGGACGTTCGTGCGTCGTCCTGGCAGCAATTGGGAACTGTCGGCTATTCAGATGACCTGATCTGTTTGCTGGATCAAATATCGAGAAGGCGTCGCGCATGCGCGGCGCCTTTTTCGTTTGCGCAGCGCTGTCCTGGAATAACTCGCGGCCTTGTGTGTTGATCTTGCGTGCCTGTCAGCGCATCACCGCCGGATAGTTCAAAAAAGACTTCAGGGAGAGATGAATGCTCAAGTTTTATATGATTGCAGCGCCGCTTTTGCTCCTCGCCGCGCCGGCTCAGGCGCAGCAGGCGAACATGACCTTCTTCATCACCAGCACGCCGATCGGGAATGGCGGGAACCTTGGCGGTCTCGCCGGCGCCGACAACCAGTGCCAGACGCTGGCGCAGGCCGCGGGGGCGGGCGCAAAAACCTGGCGCGCTTATCTTTCAACGCAGCCGGCCGACGGCAAACCCGCAATCAATGCGCGTGATCGCATCGGCAAGGGCCCGTGGACGAATGCCAAGGGTGTGGTGGTCGCCAAGGACGTAGCCGATCTTCACGGCCCCAACGCGCTGACCAAGCAGTCCGCCCTGAGCGAGAAGGGCGAAGTCATCAATGGCAGCGGCGATACACCGAACCGCCACGATGTTCTCACCGGCTCGCAACCCGACGGAACGGCTTTCACGGCAACCGACGACAAGACCTGCAAGAACTGGACGAGCAGCATGCAGGGCTCTGCAGTCGTCGGTCACTCCGACCGGATCGGATTGCGTGACGACGAACCCTCGAAGTCCTGGAATTCGTCGCACCCGTCGCGCGGGCCGGACGGTGGATGCTCGCAGAACGATCTGAAGAGCACAGGCGGTGACGGGCTGCTGTACTGCTTTGCCTCGAACTGATCGCAGTCACGGACGTTGACCATTCGGCGCGGACGCTCTCCGCGTCGAATCTTTTGTGAGGCCTCCATGCGATATGAGCTCTATTACTGGCCGACCATTCAGGGACGCGGCGAATATGTCCGGCTCGCGCTGGAAGACGCGGGCGCCGACTACATCGACGTCGCACGGGGCAGAGGCGGCGAAAGCAAGATGATGGCCATGATGAAGTGCGGGGCGATGCCGCCATTCGCGCCGCCGTTTCTGAAAGCCGGAAAGCTGGTGATTGGGCAGACTGCGAATATCCTGCTCTATCTCGGCGTGCGTCACGGGCTTGCGCCGAAAGCCGAGGCGCAGCGGCTTTGGGTGCATCAGCTTCAACTGACCATCGCGGACTTCGTGGTTGAAGTTCACGACACGCATCATCCGCTCGGGCCGACGCTTTATTACGAAGACCAGCGCCCCGCCGCGAAGAGGCGCACATCTGAGTTCTGGAGCGAGCGGGTGCCGAAATTTCTCGGCTATTTCGAGCATCTGATCGGCGGTAGCGGCGGGCCGTATCTCAACGGCCGGCGGCTCTGCTACACCGACCTGTCGCTGTTCCAGATCGCCGAGGGTCTGCGCTACGCGTTTCCGAACAACATGAGGCGCTTCGAGCGCAAGGTGCCGCGCGTGATCGAATTGCATGACCGGGTCGCGGCGCGGCCAAATATCAAGGCCTATCTCGCCAGCGATCGGCGGATTCCGTTCAATGAGGATGGCATCTTCCGGCGCTACAAGGTGCTCGACGCGTAAGGCGTCGTCGTCCTTTATATCGCTCCTATATCGAAGGCGGCGCGGCCGTCTCGAATTCCTATGGGCGGCTGGTCATCTTCCGGCTGTCACGCCGCATCTGCGTGACAGCTTTTCGGGAGGTGGCCATGGCCGCTTTGTTTACAGGCGACGACAAACGCAACGTCCACGCCGAGGACGATTACCGCGCCTATCTGATCAGCCGGAATTCGCCGCCGATCGTTTACCACTCCGCCACGATCCACTGGAAGCGGCTGCGCGTCCATGCGCGGCGCGCGGTGAACCTCGTCGATTTCGTTCTGCATCGCATGGTCGAAGCACTGGCCAGATCAAAAACGCGCCGCATCCAGCGCGAGCTGCAACTGCGCGGTATACGCTATCCGCAAGAGACGCATGACGAGCCGTCATCGCAGCGCTGAAATAAGAACTCCCCGATTGCCGGATTGCCGCGTAGACTGAGCGTCTGTTTTGGCGCCGGTCCCGGCGATCCATCACTTCGGAGTTTTCCCATGAAGATCACGCCATCCGGCTCCGTGCCGACCAGGCGCGCGCCCGCGTCCTATTTCACCGGCACGGTGTGGCAGGACCCGGTGATCGAGACGCCCGCGCCAGGTCGTCTCAACGCGACGCGCGTGACCTTCGAGCCCGGCGCGCGCACGGCCTGGCACACGCATCCGGTGGGGCAGACGCTGTATGTGCTGACGGGCACCGGCCGCGTTCAGACGGAAGGGCAGCCAGTTCGCGAGATTAACCCCGGCGATGTGGTGTGGATTCCGCCGGGCGAAAAGCACTGGCACGGCGCCGCGCCGACAAGCCTGATGACTCACCTCGCGATGCAGGAATCCGAGAACGGCAGCTTCGCGACATGGCTCGAGCATGTGACCGACGCGCAATACGCGGTGGAGCCGTCAACGTAACTGGTTCATCGCGTTGTCGTGCATGTGTCGCAGCGACACGGCGTGAATAATTTCATCGCAAAACATGTCTGAAATACTGACGCATTGCGTTGCGCGACGCAGCGACGAATGCGCTTGACGAGTATGCATACGACTTTAGTTTGCGCGGACTGGGAGGTGCGTATCATGCCTTATAAGTCCGGGGTCCTCATCAACAAACATCCATGCGCTCAATGCGGCCAGCCGATCGCTTCGCCGCTTTGGACCGAGCAAGAGCGCAATCGCGTTTCGTTTCTGTGGTCGTGCAAGGCGTGTGACTATCAGTTTGTCACCGTCGCGATCCTCAAGTCCGAGATGAGGGACGACCCGGTTCCTCAGCAGCCGCCAGTGATTGAAGTCGTGGTCCACGACGAGCCGGCGATCGCAGCCTGACTTTCTTCACGCGCCAGTACCGATCAGCGCCAGACCCGATTCGGGATGGTGCTGCTTGCTCGGATGCGCCGGGTTTTCCGTGAGGATGACGTCGAGGGCGGGGCACATGCGCCTCGCCAAGGGTTCCATGTTGACTGGGTCGTCAACAATGCGCGCCGGGTGGGGTTCCCGAATCACCCGTATCGCCGCAATGCTGTCGCATTCACCCTGTCTGTTCCGGCTTCATTCACATCCGAAGCAGGAGGATCGATGCGCATCATTACCCCCGCCATCTATGCAGCCCTGCTTGGGGGCGCGATTTACATCGCCATCGCGCAGAATCCGCTGCCCAACGCGGTGGCGTCCGTGCAGCCCGAAGGCACCAGGATCACCTACGCAGTGCCGTCCGACGGCAAGCCGCAGCCGGTCTCCCGCATCGGCAAGCGCGAGACCTGCCGCCAGGTGGTGACGGCGAAACATCTCGGCCGGCATCAGGCGCGCGATCAGATGCAGCTTTGTGTGGCGCAGGCACGGGTGGAATGCCTGAAGCAGGCGATCGACCAGAAGCTCCGCGGCGCAGCCCGCCGTGTCTATGTGAAGAGCTGCGTCGCGGCGTAATCCGTCTCTAGCGGATCAGCAGATCCTCAACCCGCGAAACCGTGGGTTCCGCTGCCTCCGGCTGTGCTTCATGCAGAGGCACTGCGGGGAGTTGCAGAACCGTGGCGTACTGACCGGGATCGAGCTGGGTCAGCAGCACGAGCTGCCCGTCGGGGAATTCCAGCGCGTCATGGTGCCGGTTCGGGTTGTCGAGATCGACGGTCCGGAATCTCGCGACGGTATGACGAATCTTCTTTCTGAAGAACGCTCCGTCGTAGTCAACCTCGCGTTCGAACGCGAGTTCGGTGCCGGGGCGAACGCAGACCGCGACATTCGGCTCACCTTCGCCGGTAAAGCCGCGGGTCACGGTCATGGGAAATTTCGTCGACACCAGCTTTTCGCCAAGCCTGGCGGGGCGGCTTGCGACGGCGTGCAAACTATAGTCACACATTGCGGCCACTCCTGTTGTTGATCGATCAACCGGGTGATGCGCGGTGTTGAAGAGGTAATACTCTCGGGGCCGTGTTGTTATGTTGGCGCGCCGTCACCTTTTCGTGAAACGGCGAAGGCCTCGCGCCACCGATCACGGCCGCCGCGGCGCGGCACAACCTCAGATTTTGTTTTCAGATAGTGCGCTCGGCACTTCTTGCGGAATTCAGGCGCCGGTCAGCGCGACATATGCGCCGGCGTCCGCATGCTCATCCGCGATGCGCATTTCTCGCGCGCCATGCGCTCGGCCAGTTCGACGATCTTCAGACGGCCCTGCATGTTGGGAATGGCCCTGAACGCGGCGAGCAAGCGCTGCGCTTCCTCGTCCGATGTCACCAGAATATCCCTGAGCATTGTCCGTCCCTGCGGCTTTATCGTCTGTTAGGCGGCTTCTTAGTTGCGGGACGTTACCATCCGGTTCATGCGCGCATGTGATGGTTTTACCGGGGTTTTGGTGTGGTTAAGGGGGCGTAAGCGCGGGTGAGGGAACTTCAATGTCGTCATGGCCTCAAAGTTGTCATGGCGGGGCGGCGCACGCGCTCTCTCGTCGGTGCGTGCTCTCTCTCTACGTCGTCCCCGCCAACGGGTCCGGCTTCGCCGGCCCGATGACAGGCTCCGGCGGGGATCCATAACCACCGGATGTGGTGATGGCGAAGGAAAGAGTTGTCCCGCATTCCGACAATATCGATGGCCCAGGGAGTATGGGTCCCCGCCTGCGCGGGGACGACATCGGAGGTGTTGCGTGGATCACGCGTCCCTTCAATCCAGATTCAGTTTTCAAACAGCCGCGGCTTTATGTCTGCGCATGACCTGGTCCAAAAAACCGCTTCACACTTTTTGGGGTCATGCGCCATCGCCCCTGTTGTTGTGACGGCGCGGGGGCGCCCGGAGACTCAGTTCGCTTTGCCCTCGAAATGAGGGCGCGCGGAACGCCGGATGCGCGAGCGCATCCGCAGCCCCGTGTGCAAAAGGTAAAAAGCACACGAGCGTCGTCGCCACGGTTACGCCGGAATCATCCGGCGTTCCGCACGCGGTGGTGCTCCGGCTTGCTTCGTGCTCTCCCCGGTGAATGGCCGTAGCCCTGTCACCGTCGTCTCCGCTGAGGCCGACGCTCCCGGTTGGAAGCGAAGGGGCAGACCGGATTTCGCAGGACCACACGACTTGGGCCGGCGCGGAGTTACGCGTTCATGCCAAGCGTTGCCGCTCCGCAATCCTGCGCACAGCGTGGTCCGTCTTGCGTTTGCGAAGATGACTCACGCGCCCTCTGTACGAGGAACACGCCCTGCCACCATCGCTCGCGCCTGACGCTGCCGCGCCACCGCATCCCACCCCGCGTATCGTGACGATCGCGAAACGCCCCTCATGACGGGGACGGGATGAATAGGAATATAGTCTTTTCGTGGGAAATGTCAAGCGCGGCGCTGCGACATCTATCCGTTTATGAGAAGGTGGATGTAGTTAAAGATCGTCATTCCGGGGCGCGCGACTTCGCGCGAGCCCGGAATCCATAGCCATGCGGTTACGATGGCCTACTACGTCTACATGCTCGCGAGCAAAAAGAACGGCACGCTCTATCTCGGCGTGACGAACGACATCGTGCGGCGCGGATACGAACATCGAACCAAGGCCGTTGATGGTTTTACCACGCGATACGGAGTGGATAAACTGGTCTGGTTTGAAATCTATGATGAGGCGCTGATCGCGATCGCCCGCGAGAAGGAAATGAAGAAATGGCGGCGGGCCTGGAAGATTCGGCTGATTGAAACAATCGCGAGTGGGTGGATCTTTATCCCGGGATTGCAAGCTAATCTGGATTCCGGGTCTGCGCCAAAAAGCGCATCCCGGAATGACGAGCTGAGATATCCATGCGGGCAACAGCGCCAACATTGTGTGGCTGTCCCCGGATTGCGCTGCGCTCCATCCGGGCTACGCTGGCTCAAGCCGGGTAAGCTCATGGTCCAAGGAAAAAGAGTCGCCGTGGATGCAGCCCAGATTCAAACTCGCAGCCATGAGATAGAAGAACTCGCTAAGCGCATGCATTAGCGGCGCAGGAACTACACGCCCTTTTCGCGCGACATCGTGATGCGCACGCCGGTCTTGGCGACGGTGCAGTGGATGTCGAGCTTGCGGTAGCGTGAATCGATGTTGTAGCCGCGGATGATGTTGGTGCGGCTGACGCAGCGCTTTGCGCCCTTGACCGCATCCGGCTTCGGAATCGTGAACACCAGCGCCGCCGCCGTGCCGATGAAATCGTAGTAGGCTTCCGCCGGCTTCTTCTTGTCGGTGGAGGCGAACACGTCGTTGGTGCGGTTGCGGCTTGAACAGCCGAGCGACGCCTGCGTTACGGCAGGATGTTCGAGATAGATCACGCCCGCGACAGTCTTGCCGATCTTGAGGTCGGGGATTTGCCTCGTGAGATCCTTGGCGAGATCGTCGCAGCGGTCGGCGCGGGCAGGGGTGCTGCCGAGCGCCGCGATGGCCGCAACGAGTGCCGCCGCGAAAGCGGAATGTCTAAAGAACGAGGTGCATTTTGTCATGGTTTCCCCCGCGCCATTGAAGCGTGCGGCGCTGTTTTGTGCAAGGTCGGCGAGTGCAAGGGGCGCTAATCTCTCTACGGGTCGTCCCCGCGCAAGCGGGGACCCATACTCCCTGATCTCGCGTTTTAAGGGAGATGCTGGAGCGGTCTTTTGGTTATCAGCGCATGGTTCGGTGGTTATGGGTCCCCGCTTGCGCGGGGACGACATCGAAGATGATGCGCGTTCAGTGAACTGAGTCAAAACCCGTGGATCATCACGCTGATCGCAAACCCGACCAGAAGCACGACATTGAACAGCGTCGGGACGGCGACAAGGAACGTTGCGCGGCCCGGATGCTCGTTGTGGGCTGCGTAAGCAATGGCGCAGGCGGCGATCAGCGGGAAGGCGATGACCTTCGCGGTGGTTTCCACGGCGCTAAACGCGCTCCTGAACTCAAGCCCGTGCGCCACCACGGACGGCATGTCACTCAGCCACGCCATAATGATGATGGTGCCGAGCGCGACGATCGCGTGCCGCACGCGGCCGATGGCCGCGAACACGATGACCGCAATCGCCAGCACCGGATGCGCGGCGAGGTGGGCCTTGATGAGGCCGGCGCCGATGCCGGAGCCGATATGCGACATATCGCCAAACAGCGTCGGCACATCTGAAAGCCCGAACCAGGCTTCGATGACGGCGATAACGATGAGCGCAGTGCGCAGGCCGAGCTGGCGCGGGGCGGGCACGGATGTGGGCTCGGGCGCGGCGGAATCGGCAATCACCGGCGTGGCGGGGATCATGTCTGAAAGTCCTGATCGAAATCCACTCTGAAAGGCTGCACCGTAGCGTGTCCTCAGGCCGCGCACAGCCGCCCTGCAACGCTTTTGGCCATCTTCCCTTTGTCGGAAAAGCGATTAGAACGGTTCAAACCTAAGATGAGGCGCGAGCCGGGCCTTTGAAAGTCCTGCGCTTTTCGCCTTCCAACCCGCGAGATACCTGATGAACGCTCCGACCGCCATCCCGTCGCCCAAAGCCGTCCCGCCCTACAAGCACACCCCGCTGTTTCCGCTGGGTGCGGACAAGACGCCTTACCGGAAGATCACGACCGAGGGCGTCCGGGTCGAGACCGTGCTGGGCAAGGAGATGCTGGTGGTGTCGCGCGAGGCGCTGCGCGCGCTCTCCGAAGCAGCCTTCGGCGACATCAACCATTATCTGCGGCCGGGCCACCTGGCGCAGCTCCGCAAGATCCTCGACGACACCGAGGCCAGCGACAACGACAAGTTCGTTGCGTTCGATTTTCTCAAGAACGCCAACATCGCCGCTGGCGGCATCCTGCCGATGTGCCAGGACACCGGCACCGCGATCATCATGGGCAAGAAGGGCGCGCGGGTCATCACCGAGGGCGATGACGAAGCTGCGCTGAGCGAAGGCGCGCGCGACGCGTATCTGCGCCGCAACCTGCGCTATTCGCAGGTCGCGCCGCTCTCCATGTTTGAAGAGAAGAACACCGCCAACAACATGCCGGCGCAGACCGAGATCTACGCCGAGGGCGATGATGCCTACAAGTTCATGTTCATGGCGAAGGGCGGCGGTTCGGCCAACAAGAGCTTCCTGTTTCAGGGCACGCCGTCGCTTTTGACCAAGGATCGCCTGCATGCGTTCCTGAAGGAGAAGGTGCTGACGCTCGGCACCGCCGCGTGTCCGCCGTATCACCTCGCCATCGTCATCGGCGGCACCTCGGCTGAACTGTGCATGAAGACGGTGAAGCTTGCGTCGGCGCGTTATCTCGACGAGTTGCCGACGCAGGGCTCGCCGGACGGCAACGCCTTCCGCGACCTCGAGATGGAGCAGGAAATCCTGAAGATGACGCAGTCGCTCGGCGTCGGCGCGCAGTTCGGCGGCAAGTATTTCTGCCACGATGTGCGCGTCATCCGCTTGCCGCGTCACGGCGCGTCGCTTCCCATCGGTCTCGGCGTGTCGTGCTCGGCGGACCGTCAGGTGCTCGGCAAGATCACCAAGGACGGCGTGTATCTCGAAGAGCTGGAGCACAATCCGGCGAAGTATCTGCCCGAAGTCGAAGCCAGGCTCGGCGGCGAGGTGGTGCAGATCGACCTCAACAAGCCGATGAAGGATATTCTCGCCACCCTGACGCAGTATCCGACCAAGACGCGGCTGTCGCTCACCGGCACCATGATCGTGGCGCGCGACTCCGCGCATGCGAAGCTGCGCGAGCGGCTGGAGAAGGGCGAACCGCTGCCGGATTACTTCAAGAACCATCCGGTCTATTACGCGGGTCCGGCGAAGACGCCGGAAGGTTACGCGTCGGGTTCGTTCGGCCCGACCACGGCGGGGCGCATGGATTCGTTCGTCGATCAGTTCCAGGCCGCGGGCGGCTCGATGGTGATGCTGGCGAAGGGCAACCGCTCGGCGCAGGTGCGCGACGCCTGCAAGAAGTACGGCGGGTTCTATCTCGGTTCGATCGGCGGCTCGGCGGCGAACCTTGCCGAACACTGCATCAAAAAGGTCGAGGTGATCGAATATCCTGAGTTGGGCATGGAAGCGATCTGGCGCATCGAGGTCGAGAACTTCCCGGCCTTCATCATCATGGATGACAAGGGCAACGACTTCTTCAAGGAGTTGAATCTGGGGTGAGTTGTCGGCCGATCAGGTCGAGACGTATCAACACCCTCAATCGTCATGGCCGGGCTTGACCCGGCCATCCACCTTTCAGAAGTGATGGATACACGGGTCAAGCCCGCGTATGACGACTCAATGTGATGCGAAGCTCTTGCCTCACACGTGGGGTCACTTCCCCGGCGCGATGCCCTTGAACGACAGCCGCAGCGCTGCCGCGACGCGCGGATCGTTCTTCTTCCACATGCCGTCGCTGATGAGGGATGCGATGCCATGGGCGACGGCCCATGCCAGCGCCAGCGTGTCGGTATCGACGGGCTTGCCGGGGTCGGCTTGAACGCCGGCCACCGCGATCCGCAATTGCTCGAATGTATCGGGAATGCCGTCGGCTTCGGCGCGGCTGTCCGAGCCGAAGCGGCTGAACGCCAGGCGAAACAGCCGCGGCTCGGCGGAGGCAAAGTCGATATAGGCCATTGCCGCCTCGCGCAGCCGCTCCTTGCCCTTCAGTCCCGCTGTCGCCTTTTGCGTTCGCTTCGCCAGCAACGTCATCGCTTCCGCCGCCACGGCCGCCAGCAACTGATCCTTGTCGGCGAAGTGCTTGTAGGCGGCGCCCGACGTGACGCCGGCATCGCGCGCGGCTTCGCGCAGGCTGAAGCTCTCCGCGCCGTCGCGTCTGACATGATCCATGGCAAGGGCCACCAGCGCGCTGCGCAGGTCGCCGTGGTGATAGGCGTCTTTTTTTACGGGCTTCATGTAACTGGTGTTTACATTGGCTTGGCCGAGTCGTAAAGTATGCACTGTTTACTTAAGCCAAAAGGCATTCAGGGAGGACAAGCAATGAGCCAGGTGGAGACCACGACCGACACGCCGTTCTGGGAGCGGGGCAACCTCGCGCCAGTCCACGAAGAGGTGACCGCGTTCGATCTGCCGGTGGAGGGCGCGATCCCGCCCGAACTGAACGGGCTTTATGCGCGCAACGGCGCCAACCCGCGCGAGGGTCATTCCGGCCACTGGTTCATCGGCGACGGCATGCTGCACGGCGTCTCGCTGAAGGACGGCCGCGCCGAGTGGTACCGCAACCGCTGGGTCCGCACGCCGCGCTTCAACGGCGCGCCGCGGCGGCCGGGTGTCCCCGACATCCGCTCCTCCACGGCCAACACCAACGTCATCGCCCACGCCGGAAAAATCATGGCGCTGGTCGAGAACGCGCTGCCGATGATGATGACCCGCGATCTCGATACGGTCGGCTTCCATGATTACGGCGGCAAGCTCGACACGCCGTTCACCGCGCACCCGAAGATCTGCCCGACGACCGGCGAATTGCATTTCTTCGGTTATGGCTTCGTGCCGCCGTTCCTGACCTATCATGTCGCGGATGCGAGCGGCGCGCTGATCCGAAGCATTCCGGTCAACACGCGCGCGCCGACCATGGTGCATGATTTCGCGATGACCTCGGGTCACGTCATCTTCATGGACCTGCCGGTGGTGTTCGATATGCCGATGGCGCAGCGCGGCACCATGCCGTTCGCCTGGAGCGATAGCTATGGCGCGCGGCTTGGAATTCTCAAGCGCGGCGCCGGCGTCGAGTCATTGCGCTGGGTCGAGATCGAGCCGTGTTATGTCTTCCATGTCGCCAATGCCTTCGAGGAAGCCGACGGCAGCATCGTGATCGATGTCGCCTGGTACAGCGAACTCTGGCGAGGCGGGCCGTCGGCGACAAGCTTCGACAAGGCAATCCTGAAGCGCTGGCGGATTCCACCCGGCGCGACCAAGGCGCAGGAGCAGCAATTCGACGATCGGTCGATTGAATTCCCGCGCGTCAACGACGATCATGGGGGTCTGCACCACGACATTGTCTATGCGGTCGACACCGGCACGGAAGCGCTTATCAGCGAGGGGCGCAGCTCAATCCGCAAATACGATCTTAAGACCGGCAACAGCGCGGAACACGTTTTCAAGAACGGCGTGTCGAGTGAGTTCGTCCATATTCCGGGCAAGGGCGGCACGGGCGAGGATGACGGCTGGCTGATGGGGTTCGTCTATGACCGCGCGCGCAACGCCAGCGATCTGTTGATCCTCGACGCGCAGCGGATCGAGTCAAAGCCGGTGGCGCGGATCGGCCTGCCGGCGCGTGTGCCGCAGGGCTTCCACGGCAACTGGATGCCGGGGGTGTAGGTCTCACCGCGCCTTTTGGTGAAGTGAGGGACTTCAACACGCAAAGTCGTCATGGCCGGGCTTGCCCCGGCCATCCACGTTCTTTCTTAAGAGTGGAAGTAAAGGCGTGGATCACCGGGTCATAGGCGAGCAAAGCGACGCCGTCCTTCAGACGGCTATGCCCGGTGATGACGATGGAATGTGTTGAGCCGTTCACGGCCACACATTCAGAAAGCGTGGGTCCCGGCCTTCGCCGGGACGACCCTGTGTAATGTGGTGTGTGTACTTTTAAGCCCGCGTTCCCTTGAACGGGAATGAGCCCATCGGGCCGATGCTGACATCGCCGGAGATGGAATCGCCGTCGACCTTGCCGCTGAAGGCCAGCGTCAGCGGCATCGGACTGGTGATCGAGGCCTTCCAGGCCACGTCGTTGCCGTTGACTGTTCCGTCGACGATATCGGCTTCGTTGCCGTCCGCGGCCTGCTTGCCGGTTAGCGAGCCGCCGTCGGATTTCAGCGTCAGCGTCGCGTCACGATCGCCGAGCGGCGTGCTCAAGGTGATATTCCAGTTCCCGTCGACTGCCATGTGTTTCCCTCTCTCCGCGCACCGCAAGCCTGAATTGGTCTGAAGCGGGACGCACTGGCCGATATAGCGCATTTCCCCGCGGAGACGCGAATTTTATCAGCTGCAGTTTGTCACCTGGTTCGAACACAGCCGCCGCCACCAGCCGCGCACCTTGTCGTGGCTTTCCACCAGCGCCCAGAAGCCGCTGCAGGCGAGGACTTTCTTCGGGCCGCCATCGGCGCCGATTTCGCTGCCGCCTTCGTTTTTCGCGGGCATCCAGTTCGCATCGGTATGCGGCGCCTGATACAGGCCGCCCATCCGCGTATCGCCGTTGGCATATTGCGCGCCAACCTTGTTCGCAGCGACCCAGCCGCGCCCGGCATACGGCTTCGGAGCGTTGTGCGGATAAGCATCGCCCTCGTAGTCCTTGCCCGGCGGCTGCGCGCGCTCGATCAGAAACCAGCCGTCCCTGTAGCCGATGATGGAAAATTCCGTCAGCCAGCCGCCCTCCGGCGTGTTTTCGCTGCCATCTTTCGCCTTGAACTTGTAGGGCGGGGGCAAGGTCCCGAGCACTTTGGATTTGACATCGGGAGCTGCGCGCACATTCAAGCCTTTGGGATCCTTGTCCTCGGACCAGCCATGAATATCGCAGGGCATGGTGCCGGCAGGGAGGGTCTTCGCCTTCGCCAGAAGTTCGGCGTGGAGCGTGTCATATTCTGTCTCGTCGCGAGCGGCGCTGGTTACGCGCGCGACGTCGCCGGTCAGCACCTTGTCGCGCGGGCGCAGTTCGCCGGCGACGGCCTTGAGCTTGCCGCCGATGCGATTGAGCGTCACCACAAGCACATGCCCGGCGTCGAATGCGCTGGCAGGCGATTTCGGATCGCTCGCACCTCTGGGATACGCCGCGATGTAGGCGGTGAGTGGTTTGCTATCGGTGGGATCGGTGCTGTCTGCCCCAAAACCAAGGCCCGCCACATACCCTTCGGGCATGAACGTGACGGCGCTCGCAAACCATTCCGGCTGCGCAGGTGGAGGCGTGACCGGCTGGGCCGCCGCTTGCGTGATGATAAAGATACCGGTGAGGACAATGGCAAGGCGCGTCATGATGATGTCACGCGTCCGCTGACGGTTCAGTTCGCCGGCTGGGGCGCGGCGGCTGCCGCCGCCCGCAGCTTCCGCGTGATGGTGATCCGGAACACCACATACTGAATGGCGAACGCCAGCACCTTGGCGCCGATGGCGATCACTGTCACGTAAAACGCCCACAGCTTCACATCGCCAATCATGGCAAACACAATGACACCAATGCCGAGGACGAACATCAGGACGGCCCAAGCATAGCCCGCGATGGTGGCGAGGTGAGGGATGTTCTCCTGCACGATCGGCGGCAGGTAACGCAGCATCCAGTTCTTGCGCAGCATGATCGCGCCGATGGCGAAATGCGCGATGCTGGGTTTGATCAGGACGAAGCGGGGGTCTTTTGTGAGCAGGGTCGCGCTGCCGAGGACGATGACGAGCCCAAGGCTCGCCCACGTCATGATGTCGAGCTTCTGCTGTTTGATCCGCGCGCGGATGAATTGCCCGATCGCACCCGCGATGGCGACGCCGGTTGCGATCAGGATGTCTCCCGTCGCGGCGTAAACCACGAGGAAGACGATGGTGGAAAAGAAATCGACGAAGAGCTGACGAAAGACCGCGGCCATGCCGCAACTGTCACACGGGGCCGGGCGGCGGAGCAAGAGCTTTCGGGGTGCCCGGAGTCTGGCGGAACGGGACCGGCAGGCCCCGCACCTTGGTTGCGGGCTTGCAGGCGCAGTTTTCCACCGAGCCGGTGATGTCGGTCTGCGCGGCCGGCGGCGCTGTCGTATCGTCGCCGGCGAGAGAAACGCCTGTGAGGGTCAGGACAATCGCGAGACTGCCCCAGATCGCGACGCTTGGCTTGGCGCTGGTGGTTCGTCCGAACACGATCTGGGCGACGACCACGGCGATAGCGGCGATGGCCGCCAGCACGACATCGCCGACGAGAACGAAGGCCGCGAAAAAGACAGCGGTCGAGAGAAAGCCGAGGAGAACCTTGAGAGTGGTGCGGGCCATTGACGGCTCCTTTGAGTCTGTAACGGATTGCGCTGTGGCCCGGATCAGGCGGCAGCCGTATTGGCGCTGACCGTGATCCCGGCGTGAACGTGCTTCGGGTACCATTGCGTGAAATAGGTGGCGCTGTTGCGGGCGGCGAACGCGGTGGCGGCGTAGACCCACAGCGGCGTGCTGGGCAGATAGATCGCCACAATGTCGGCGACGAGCATCAGGACGAAAGCGGCGCTCCAGACCCAGGTCAGGATGTAGTTGGTGCGCAGGAAATGCGGCAGCCTGGCGGTTTCGGCATCGACCACTTCCCGCGAATGTTGCAACGTGAAGGGCAGACGGATTGCGATGGAAACGAGCGCAATGGCTAAAAGGCTACTATGGACAGCGAGGCGCGCCGAGGTCGGGCTGAGTTCGGCTACAGCGATAAAGTGATAGCCGGCCAGCGAACTGAAAATAACAAGGGCGCCAATGGTCAGCATCTTGATCGAACGGCCCTCGATCATATCTCGCAGGACCACGCCGAGCGCGACCAGAGCGCTGGCCGCAAGGCTGATCTTCACCGTCGTCAGCAATATGAGCGTGGCGAAGGTGGCGAACGGGGCGAGGATCAAAAAGAGAGCCATGGCGACCTGCCTGGGAAAATCTTGACGTTGTAAAGATGCATTTAGACCCTCGCCGGAGAGCCGTCAAGGAAAATCTTGACAGCGTCAAAATGCATACCTAGATTGCGGTCATGGGCACTCAAAACGCAGCAAGGCGGGAGAAACTCCCCAAGGCCGCAGCGGCTGGTAAAAAGCCGTTGTCCAGGCCCGTGTCTGTGAAAAAAAACTCTCCATCCCAGGCTAAATCCACGCACAAATCCGGGCGCGAGCAGCCCTATCATCACGGCGATTTGCATGAAGCCCTGCTGAAGGCGGCCAAGACGGTCGCGGAACGTGAGGGGATCAACGGGCTGACGCTGCGCGCGGTGGCGCGCGAGGCGGGCGTCTCCCATGCCGCGCCGGCGCATCATTTCGGCGACATCACCGGGCTTTTAAGCGAACTGGCGGCCATCGGCTTCGAGAAGTTCTCGGCTGCGCTCGGGTCTGCGATGTGCAGCGAAACCAATCCGGAGGCCATCGCCGCGCGCAAGGCCAGCGCTTATGTCTCCTTTGCGCGCGACAACCCCTGCATGTTCCAGTTGATGTTCCGCAGCGAACGGCTCGATCACGACAGGCCCGCGCTGCGTATAGCGTCCGAATCCGCGTTCCTCAATCTCGCCGGCATCGTCGCTGCCCGCCGTCACGAAGAGGTCGTGCCCGACCATCTGACGCTGGCGCAAGCCGCCGATATCGCGCGGATCTGGTCAATGGTGCATGGGTTTGCGATGCTCTATCTAGATGACCGGCTGAAAGCGATCATGGACGGCCTGCCGCCGGGCACCACCGAGGAATCGCTGCTGGCCGCGATGATGATGCCGGACCACCGGCCGGTTTAACTTCAAGCCAGCAACTGCCGATATTTTAAGCCGGTTGCCCCCGCTGCGGTGCTTGCGACCGCGCGCGGATAGAAGCGTCATCCTGAAAATGCTGCGGAATGTGGCCGGCGCGACCTGGAACCCGTTTTGCAAGCCCGTTTTGCAGGACTGTGGTGTCATACGCCTCGCCGTTGGCCGCGCCGGCGTGTGGATCGTTCGTGTGCGCCGCGCGAAAAACGTGTCATGTTGCGTGGAATCGCATTAGAACACCGCCAGCGCGTTTGTGTCCTCGTTCAGTCGTCCCTCGTTCGTTTTGCAGTGAGCCATGCCCGAAATATCCTCGAACAAGCCCTATCGCATCGGCCGCTCCAAGACCGGCCTCGGTCTCTTCGCCACCCAGAAGATCAAGAAGGGCACCAAGATCATCCGCTATTTCGGGCCGATGCTTGATTCGAAGAACAAGAAGCACGACGCGATCGACAACAAGTATCTGTTTGAAATCAACAATCGCTGGACCATCGATGGCTCGGTGCGCAAGAACACCGCCCGCTATATCAATCATGCGTGCCGGCCGAACGCCGAGTCCGACGTCAACTCGCGCAAGCGCAAGGTCGTGATCCGCGCCATCAAGACCATCCATCCGGGCGAGGAAATCAACTACGATTACGGCACCGACTATTTCAAGATTTTCCTCAAGCCCATCGGCTGCAAGTGCGACCACTGCGAGAAGAAGCGGGCGAAGAAGCGCGCCGAAGCCCGCGCGGAAAAACTGCGGCTGAAGCTGAAGGCGGAGAAGAAGGCCGTCAAAAAGGCGCTCAAGGACGGCAAGAAGGCGGACAAGTCCTTGAAGAAAGTGGTCAAGACAGCGAAGTCCAAGGCCACATCAAAGGCCGCGCCGAAGCGCAAGACCGTGTTCAGCGGCGCCAAGACGAATGTAAAGGCCAATCCGCATGCCCGGGGCACCGGCAAGCCGACCAAGACCAAGTCGGCGCGGACCAGGCCGCTCTCACGGCTCGTCCAGGCGCAAAGCGCGGGCCGTGCGAACCAGGCCTCGTCGACCTGATCGGCGGACCTGTCAGCGCCGATCTGTCACGATTACTCGGCGATAACGGCTTCCACGGCCTTGATGGTCTGCTGAATGGCCGCGATTTCCTGAATCAGGGCCTTCGAAAGGGCAGGCGCCCCGGAGCCCATCTGCATCACCAGTTCGCGGCGGCGTTCGCGCAGCAGAACGAGCGGCAAGCGGTGATCGAACGTGTCCTCACTGGTCATTCCAAATTCCGCTTCGATAACCGACATGTCCGGCTCCCATAAACGACAGAGAGCAAAGCTAGCCGACTTGAATTAAATGGCCGGAACGCGGATCTCTAAATTTTTATCGAATTGGAGAAGCCGGGCGCGGACGGGATGTCCGGCCCGGCTTTTCGCTTCGGATTGTTGAGGGTTAGCGGGCGGCAACGGTGCTTGCGCTCTTGCGCAGCCCGATGAACTCCAGTTCCGCGAACACGCCGACGGCGATCGCCTGCATCACGATGAAAGCCTGCCCGAGGAGATTGGGCGAGAGCCAGCTGCTGGCGAGCAGTGCGATGCTGTCGATGGTCCAGACCGCGTTGATGACGATCACGGCCCACACCGCGGTCTTCGACATCATGCCGCGCGAGGCGAGGTAGCCGACACCCAAGGTGAAGACCACCAGCACGAGGCCCGTGTTGCGCAGAAACGCCTCGGGCAGATTCAGCAGCGTGGCAAAGAAGCTGGCGCCGAACACCAGCATCAGTGCGGCGGCTCCGCTGAAGATCGTATCGATCTGAAGGGCGCGGCGAAGGAAGGCGGACGCATGGATCATGTCAATTCTCCTTGAGGGTTGGCGGGTGGCCGGTCAGGGATTGCGGCGGCGGGCGGGCTGAAACGACGTGGTCATCAGTCATCTCCCGTGACGTGGAAGATGATCCGCTGGCGGGACCAAATCGATTACCTTGCAGGTAATGGAACGCGTGAATTCATCATGGTAGGTTTTTGCCATGATGAACGCACAGTCCTCGGCGCGCCGCGCCGTTAAATCTTCAGCGAAGACCGGGCCCAACCACTTCGGCGATCATTTGCGCGAATGGCGGCAGCGCCGCCATCTCAGCCAGCTCGACCTCGCGGGCCATGCGGAGATTTCCGCGCGGCATTTGAGTTTCGTCGAGACCGGCCGCGCCGCGCCGTCGCGCGACATGGTGCTGCGTCTTGCCGAACGCCTCGACGTGCCGCTGCGCGAACGTAACGTGTTGTTGGTGGCGGCGGGTTTCGCGCCGGCGTTTCCGGCGCGCTCGCTCGACGATCCGGCGCTGGCGGCGGCGCGTCAGGCGATGGAGCTTGTACTCAAGGCGCACGAACCGTATCCGGCGCTGGCCGTCGACCGGCACTGGAATCTGGTGTCGGCCAACGCAATGATCACGCCGTTCCTCGCGGGTGTCGCGCCTTCATTGCTGGAGCCGCCGCTCAATGTCATGCGCCTCAGCTTCCATCCGCAAGGTCTCGCGCCGCTCACGGTCAATCTTGCTGAGTGGTGCGGGCACCTGCTGGAGCGATTGCATCGCCAATGCGAGGCCACCGCCGATCCTGTGCTGGTTGCACTCTATGAAGAACTGAAAACCTATCCGATCCCGGCACGGGGCGGGGCGCGCACCAACCTCGCCGATTCCGTGGCGATCCCTTTCCAGATGCGGTTCGGAAATGAAGTGCTGAGTTTCATCTCGACCACGATGATCTTCGGCACGCCCGTGGACGTCACGTTGTCGGAACTGGCGCTGGAGACCTTCTTTCCGGCGGATGAGAAGACCGCTGCGTTCATGAGGGCAATGCAGCCGCGGTGATTGCAGGTTCTCTCGTTCGTCGCCTAGTGTGGCGGTTCGCAAGTCCGCATCATTCTGCGGCGGGTTCTTTTTCGGACTTGCGAACCAAGGCCACACTAGAATCCTAGTTGCCGGTGTCCTTTTGAATCCGAAGTTCGCTCCGGCGGGTGCTGAAAAATGAAGCGAACTTCGGATTCAGGACACTAGAAGCGCAAAACACCGCCTGGATCGATGGACATGATGATGAACCCCGCCGACGCCGTTGAGACCTACATTCTCGCCAAGGACGGCAACCGGCCGTTCCTGATGCAGCGCGCGTTCGCCGCCAATGCCGAGCTTGAAATGGTGGTGAAGACCGACGCCATTTCCTTTCCAAGCACGGCGAAGGGCGTGAAGGCCATCGCGGACGTTCTGGTTCATCGTTTCGGCATTGATTACGAAAACGTCTACACGGTTTGCCTCTCGCGTCCATCGGACGCGGATCGCCGTCACTTTACGTGCCACTGGCTGGTCGGAATGTCCGCCAAGAGCGACGGCCAGGTCCGGGTCGGCTGCGGACGCTACGACTGGACGTTCGGTCTGGACGGTCTGGTGGAAAAGCTCGTGATCACCATCGATGTCATGAATCTGTTTCCTGCCGCCGAACTCTCGGCGACGATGGTCTGGCTGTCCCGCTTGCCGTATCCTTGGTGCGCGCCGCGCGATGTTCTCGAAGCCATGCCGAAGGCCGCCGGATTTGCGGCGATTGAAGCCTACGTGAAGCAGGTCCAGCCGATCCCGTAGCGCGATAACGCTTGCTGTTTACAGCGCGAAGTGCGGTTCGCATAATCGGGGCATGACAACGCGTACACTGACGGCTCCACATTCTCATCCAGTCGGCGAATTGCTGCGTGGCTGGCGCACCCGCCGCGCCATGAGCCAGGCCGATCTCGCGTTCGAGGCGGGAATCTCGATCCGTCATCTGAGCTACGTCGAAACCGGCAAGGCGGCTGCGAGCCGCGATGCCTTGATGCAATTGTCCGCGGCGCTCGGCCTGTCGCTGCGCGACCGCAACGCCCTGCTGGAGGCCGGCGGTTACGCACGCCAGTATGGCGAGCGCAACCTGTCGGCACCGGAAGTCGCCGATGCCAAGCGCGCCATCGACCTGCTGCTGCACCGTCATGAGCCGTTTCCGGCCATTGTCACCGACCGGCAATGGAATGTCGTTCAGGCCAATCGCGCCGCGCAGCGATTGATGGGGCTGCTGCTCGGGCCCGAGCGCATGAAGCGTCCGCTCAATCACATGCGGATGTTTCTTGCTCCCGATGAACTTCGCCCGTTCGTCGAGAACTGGCCGAATGTCGCCGCCGCATTGCTGGCGCGGGCGCGCCACGAGGCGATGGCGGCGCCGCTCGATCAGGCCTTGCAGGCGACATGGCGCGATCTGCTCAAGCTGCCCGACATCGCCGCGCCCAATCTCAACGAAGGCGAAACGCCGGGTCCCCTGTGCGAGGTGCGTCTGCGCTCAGGTGATATATGCATCGGCCTGATCGGGGCGGTGCTGACGCTCGGCACGCCGCAGGACGTGACGTTGCAGGAGCTGCGCGTCGAGATGTTCATGCCCGCGGATGCGGCCTCCGAAGCGGCGCTGATCGCATTCGCCGGTCAGGATGCCTGAGCCTTTTTGATTATCGCGTTTTCTTCACGCGAACCGGTGCCTACTTCGCCTGAAAACGCTTCCTGTTCACGCCTCTCGAACGTCATCGCCTGCATCACTTCGGCGAATGGTCCGTGCCGGTCACTGAGCGTCGCCATCGTCAACCCCGCGCCGTTGGCACCGACCCGCGTGCGCGAGCGGATCAGGATCCACTCGTCTTCCGGCGCACGGAAGAAATACAGGCTAATCTCCGGATTGACGAAGGTCCATTCGCGCATGTCCACGATCTGCGCGACTCCGCTGGAGAAGTCCGCGGCCTGCACGGCCTGCACCAGCGGTGTGTTGGCCTCGCCCTGAACCAGCGGCGCGTTGAGCCGCATCCAGGCCGCAGCGGGGCCGGGCTTTTCCAGCGCGCCTTCGATCAGCCGCACGGAGACGTTCTGGAAATAGCGGCTCCATTTTTGCGCGAAGGCCGGAGGCGGTGAGCCGGTTTCCGGCGCTGCGTCGACGGCTATCGGTTTTGAGAACGGATCGGTAGGCGACTCGCTTCCTTGTGCAGTCAGGAGCGCCGTGCAGCGGCCGATTTCGGTGTCCCCGTCCATCAGGCGCACCTGCATGGTCTTGGCCTTGCGGCCATCGCGGAGCAGCTCGGACACCACATTGAACGCGCGCAGCCCCGCTGGCCGCCACAGATCGAAGGTGAGGCGGCGCACCGCGAAATTCGACGCCGCCGCCAGCCGCTCGACCTCGCGCGTCATCAAGGCGGTGGTGGCACTGCCCTGAAGCATATCCGGCGACCATGGTCCTCCGGCCAGTTCGGTGGCGCGAAACGAATGGCCTTCCGGAATGAAGATGGCGGTCATGGCGGGCTCCTCGATCGATGTCCGGATCGTCCTAGGAGCCGGGGCGGCGATGCACAATAACCCCGGAGGTTATGTCGTGGCCCATAGGGAGCATTGCCGTGACGGACCTTGCCTCAAGGTTTCATCGGCTTATCTTCCGGGCACACAGTTGGCGAGGGAACAGCCTTGAGGATTTCATCATGAGCACTTTGAAGCCGTTGAAGATCGATATCGTGTCCGACGTGGTGTGCCCGTGGTGCTACATCGGCAAGAAGCGCATTGAAGATGCGCTGGCGCTGGTGCCGGATGTTCCGGTCGAGGTGAACTGGCGGCCGTTCTTCCTCAATCCGTGGGTGCCGCGTGAAGGCATCTCGCGCGATGAATACCTGACCGCGAAATTCGGCTCGCCCGAGGCCTACAAGGGCATCGCGGGCCGTGTCGTTGCGGCGGCCGCGGACGAGGGGCTCGAATACAATTCGGATCGCGTGAAGCGCCAGCCCAACACCATCGATTCCCATCGTCTGATCCACTGGGCCGCGGCTGAGGGCAAGGCGGCGCAAATGAAGCAGCGGCTGATGGAGCTTTATTTCCGCGACGGCGGCGATCTTACGGATACCGATGTGCTGGTGCAGGCGGCGGCGGACGTCGGTCTGGACGCGGACAGCGTGCGCAAGCGCCTTGCCACCGACGAGGATGTGGGCCGCATTTCAGGGCAGGCGCAGGAAGCTTCCGAGAAGGGCATCTCCGGCGTGCCGACCTTCGTGTTCGCGCAGAAGTATGCGGTCTCCGGCGCGCAGCCGGCCGATCAGCTCGCCCGCGCGATCCGGCAGATTTCTGCGGAAATCAATCAGGCGGCGTGAGTCTGCGCGAATATTTTGACTCGTCATTCCGGGATGCGCCTCTTGGCGCAGACCCGGAATCCACTTTCCATCTCACGGATGGATTCCGGGTTCGCAAGCTGAGCTTGCGCCCCGGAATGACGGAGGGGGTGGGTTACGCCGCCGCAGCCGCCGCCGGCGTTGGCAGCCGCGCCGGAAGGCAGGCCACGGCGGCGAAGACGATCGCCGCCGCGCTGGCCATCAGCCGGAACAGCGTGTCGAAGCCGTAGTTGCCGTAGACGAACGAAATCATCGGCAGCGCCAGCGCGAGTGCCGTGAAACTGACGACGTAGCGCACGCCGTAGATCCGCGCGCGGGCTTCGCCGCTCGCCATCTTTCCGATCATGAAATCGTTGATCGGGATCTGCCCGAATGCGCCGAGCATGAAGCCGAATGCCGCCGCCAGCGCCCATGCGTCGCGCAGGCCGGGCATCGCCGCGAAGAACACGATCTGGATCGCGGCCACAATCATGAAAACCGTGCGCGGCCCGAGCCTGTCGAGCAGGCTGCCGACCACGAGTTGCGCCATCGAGGCCACCGCGAACACGATGAAGGTGAATGCGCCGACCATGGTGGCGATGTCGCCCTTCGCCGCCGTCACGCCGCTCGCCGACAGCCATTGCGTCATGTCGGTGGCGATGCCCTGCAGCCGCTCGTCGAAAATCTTCGGCAGCGCGAAGGTGGTCGATTGAAACACCAGGCTGGAGACCGCCGTGGTCAGAAACACGATGGCGGAGATGCGCAGCAACAGCGCCTTCATGCCGGCGGACTGCGCAGGCGCGGCGGCCGCGGCTGCCGGCGCCTTCTGATGCGCGGTGGAAACCTCGCTCCACTGATGGGCGGCATAGAGCACGCCGACAATGATGGAGAAGATGCCCGGCACCACGAAGGCCGTGCGCCAGCCGCCGTGATCGATGAAATAGCCGGTGATGAGCGCCGCGCTGGCGACGCCGAGATTGCCCCACACGCCGTTTACGGCGAGGCGCATCCCGGTGTTCTTCCATTTCTGGGTGACGATGGCGAGCCCGACCGGATGGTAGATCGCGGCGAATACGCCCACGATGAAAAGTCCGATGCCGACCTGAAGCGGCGTCTGCGCGAATGCGGTTGCGATCGACGACACGCCGATGCCGATGAAGAACACCACGATCATGCCCTCGCGGCTCCACTTGTCCGCGAGCCAGCCGGCGGGCAGCGAAAACAGCCCGAACGCGAAGAAGCCCGGCGTCGCATATTTCAGGAGCTCGCTGTAGCTGAGACCCCATTCGCGCGAGAGCGCGAGCGCCGCCACCGTTGCGAAGATCAGCGTGAACAGATGGTCCAGATAGTGGCCGATGTTCAGGAACAGGAAATGGATGCGGTCGCGCGTCATGGGAGGCTCAAAACAGGTTCTCGCTGAAAAGTACCCTTGGCAGGATGGCGCTGTCATGCCAATTTTCGTCGAGAATCTGCCACTGCTCCCTCGCCCCGCAGGCCGGGAGAGGGGCGGGGTGAGGGGCACTTGTTGAAGGTGACTGCCCCTCACCCGGATCGCAGCAGCGATCCGACCTCTCCCCGTAAGAACGGGGAGAGGTAAGTCCGGTCCGCGCTACGATGTCTTCTTCTGGTGCCGTCTCATGTCCAGGTCCCCGCATTCACGCCGCAGCACCGATGCCAACGACTATCAGTTCGTGCCGCGTCCGCTTGGTGCGATGTCGAAGAGCTTCGATGACGGTTTCGAGATCGAGCCGCATCGTCATGCGCGCGACCAGTTCGTCTATGCCGTGACCGGCGTGATGCGCGTGCGCACCTCCACCGAGGCGTGGATCGTCCCGCCCGACCGCGCGGTTTACCTTCCGGCGGGCAAGGTGCATTCCATCAGCATCCGGGGCCACGTCGAGATGCGCACGCTGTACATCGCGCGCGATGCCCATGACGACCTTCCGGCCGAACCGACGGTGCTGGAAGTCTCGGCCTTGTTGCGCGAACTGGTGCTGGCGCTGATCGAGGAGCCGGTGGTCTATGACGAACAGGGGCGCGGCGGCGCGGTGGCGCTATTGATCCTGAGCGAGATCGCGAAAGCGCCGCGGTTGTCGCTGGTGATCCCGATGCCGCGCGATCCGCGTCTCCTGCGCGTCTGCAACGCGCTGCTGGCCGATCCGGCAAGCCGCCTCACGCTTGAAAGCTGGGTCGATACGGCAGGCGCCTCGACGCGGACGCTCGCGCGGCTGTTCGAGGCTGAACTGGGATTGAGCTTCGCCGCGTGGCGGCAGCGGGTGCGGTTTCACAACGCGCTGGAGGCCATCGTCGCCGGCGAGCCGATCGCGCGCGTCGCGGAGCGCAACGGCTATCGCAGCTCGAGCGCGTTCGCGGCGGCGTTCCGCAAGGCGATGGGCCAGCCGCCAAGTTCGTTGAGGGGGAGGGGTGATACGCTGGCTTCGCCGAAGAAAACGTGATGTCAGTTCTTGGAAGAACTTACATCTCCACGTATTTGGCCAAACTTGTAGGGGTGGGGACGTCAAGACCGTCAGCCTTCATGCCTTCGATATGAAACCGGATCGCTTCCCGAATTTCAGTCTCGACGTCGGCGACCGTTGCCCCTGTAGCAACGCAACCCGGCAAATCAGGTACGAATGCAGAATAGTTTTCCGAGGCTTTTTCGATCACCACAGCGTAGCGCATTAGCGGATTTCCTTAAGGCCAGACTGCTTCAAGATACTGTTGAACGTGCCCGACGCAAGATCGTCGGAAGGTTTTCCTGCTACGGTCACCCGGCCTGACTTCACTGGATGCTTATATTGGCGGTGCGAACCACGAGTAGTCACAAGAAACCAGCCGTCCTCCTCCAGCATTGCGATGGCATCTTTGACCTTCACGACCTGCTCCCCGCATGAGCTTAGCGGGCGTCGTAGGCGGTAACAAGCTTCACCTAGCCGGCTGGAATGCCCTCACGCCTTCAGATAATAATTCGCGCCTCTGCCGAGCGCGATGCGGCGGATGATGCGGCGCATGGTCTCCGATCCGCGCAGCGGCTCGATGATCGCGGCGGCGGTGCGGTAAAGGCCGAGCTTCACGCCGTCGAGCGCCGGATTCCTGCCCGGTGCCGCCTGCGGCAGGCCGAGGCCGCGCAGCATTGAGTTGAAGCGATGCAGGTCGTTCAGGCGGCGCACGTCTTCGGTCTTCCAGGTGATCGCCATCGAGATCGAATGCGATCCCCTGGTCTTCACCCAGTGCGGCCACTGATAGGGGATGTAGCAGCCGTCACCGGCGTCGAGATTGAATTCGATGCCGCGCGGCCGGAAGCTCTCGTGGAACGGCACGTTGCGGTGCTTGACGGTGGAATGCTCGACCTGCGCGTCGTCGGCGATCTTGCCGTCGCGGTTGTCGTAGACCGCGAACACCTTCTCGCCGTGGATCTGCACGAAGAAGTTATCTTCCGCGTCCATGTGGAACGGCGTCGTCGAGTTCGGCGACGACACGAACAGGAAACCCTCGATCTGCGAGAAGCCCGCGTCCTCGATGCTCTTGAAGCCGCGCGCGCGGGCGACCGATGTCAGCGCGTCTTCGAGCAATTGGCGATATTCTGGCGACTTCTCGATGCGCTTGAGCACCATCCATGCGCCGGCGGTCTGAATGCGGTTGACCACCTCGACCGGATCGAGATCGACGCTTTTCACCTTGTCGGGATCCTGACTGATCGCGGCGTCGCCGGAATTGTACTCGATCAGGTCGCGGGGCATGTCGGAAGCGAGCTGCGCGATGCGGGGCAGTGTCAGCAGCGGATGACCCGAGAGCTTGTGACGGATCGCGAACGGCTTGAGCGGAAAATCCCGCTTCAGCGATTCATTGTCGGCGGTGATGACCGGCGAAATGCTTGAGGCGACGTTCATGAGCGTGTCTCCCGGAATTTTCTGATAAAATGAACGAGGCGGCGTGCGGGCTCGCGAACGAGCGTGCGCAAGGCGAGGCCGAGCCGGATGACCGGCACGAACGGGTCGCGGCGATTGAGCGGGATCAGGACGTCGCCGATGGCGAGGCGTCCGCGCCAGATCGGATCGATCATGGGATGGCCGGGGATCGCGGTGGAGTCGACCATCGCGATGGCGTCGTCGGCGCACATGTGGCGCGTCAGGTCGAGCGTCAATTGTACGCCGGGGGAGCATTTGGCGAAACGCTCGTCGACGCCGAGCTTGAAGTAGAAGGCGCGGTCGAGATGCCGCAGCACGATGGCGGATGCGACCGGCGTTTCGCCCGCATGCAGCGTCACGATCTCGCAGTTGCCGCGCGCGGCTGCATCGAACACAGCCCGCCGGACAAAGGTCGCGTCGCCTTCATTCTGCGCCAGTGCGGTGCCGCGCCTGGCTTTCCAGCCGCTGGCTTCGAGGGTGAGGAAAATTCCAAGGTCGCGTTTGATCTCGCTCGGCGTCGTCGCGATGGTGAAGATCACCTCGCCGTGCTCGGCGAGCCGGTTGCGCTGGCGGCGGAGTTCTTTCAGCTTCTTCGGGCCGAGCGCGTCACGCAGCAGATCGTCGGCATTGCGCGTGGCGTCGAGGCTGGCGCGGGCGTGGCTTTGCAGGATGCGTGGCTTTAATCCATTGCCTGCGAGGGCGCGGGTGAACGCCGTCATCGCCGGGCCGTCGAGCGGGATGTCGCGCAGGATCAGCGCATGCGCGCCGGCATTGCGCGCCCGCTGCATCAATTCTTCCGCCGCGGCGTCTGCGCGGTCGCGGTCGAGCAGCGGCGTCGCCAGCGTTCCGTAAGGATCGGCGCTGACCAGCGCGGGCAAGGGAAGGCCAAAGGCGCGCCAGGCGGAAATCACCGGCAGCAGGCCGATCAGGCGCGGCGTGTCATTGGCAGCAACGGCATCGGCGGCGGCGAGGGCGCTGACGTTGGTGCGCGCCTGCGCGGAGGCGTTCACCGCCAGTTCCCATTCGGGCAGGTAATAGCCGTTAGGCTCGATCGCGTTGTCGCTCAGGCGTCGCCAGCGTTCCGCGGAAATCGTATCAAGCGGCGCAGGCGCGCCCGATGCTCCGGCGGCGGAGCGGCCGCTCTCGTCCGCTCGCTCGCGGGCAAAGCCCACCGCGCGGTGCGCGGCGGCGGCCTGTGCTGCATTGGCAATCTCGACCACGTCCCAGTCCCTGTTCACGCGTTTTTTTGAGCGCGCAGCTTTTGATGCGTCGCGCAGTTTTGTTGTGCGTCCCTGGTGTTCGACGCTATGCGCGAAACATCAAAATCGGATGTGGGGTTCGGGTTAAATGCACGGTGCTTTTTTCATCGCCCGTTAACGATGCCGCCGCGCGCGGACGATAGCGCAACACCGCTGGCGGTATCATCCGGTGGGAAAGAGGCCATACGCTTAAGGAAGTTTAAGCAATTGCGCGTAATGTCAAACTATTATGACACTACCGGCGCAGGATTTTCATAGCGGCGCCGTTTAAGACGACAGTTTTTGCAACCGAAATTCTGGAAATACATTTTCACAAGCAACCTCTGAAGGAGGTCGCAATGAGCAAAGAACTTCGTAAGAGCCAGCGCATCGATTTTGAGCGCGGTATCGATGTTCAGATCATGGGAATCGACGGCACCTGGCGCCGCCCATGCAAGATGCTGGACGTGTCCGAGGGCGGCGCCCTGCTGAGGGTCGAAGGCTCCGTCGGAAATCTGGACCTGAAGGAATTTTTCCTGCTGCTGTCCTCGACGGGGCTTGCTTACAGGCGGTGCAAGATGGTGCGCGTGAACGGCGACCAGATTGGCGTGATCTTCCTGAAACCCGATACGACCAGGAAAAAAACGGCCTCGCCGTCGGCAAGACGAGCGCCGGTGCAAGGGGTGGCCTGACTTTAAATCCGCAAAACCATTCACGGGTGTTCCCATGTCTCAAGAGCGCCGCTTTAGTCGCGTGAAGCCGTCGGGAAGTCTCTCCCGATCGGGCAAGATCATCGTCGATCCGAAATCTCCGGTGATCGGCTGCAATGTCGTGGACTATTCCGCGGGCGGGGCGTGTCTCGAGGTCATGCCTCGCATGGCGCTGCCGCAACGATTTGAGTTGCTCTACGCCGGCTCCAAAAAGAAATGCCGCGTCGTATGGGTAGACGGCTCGCGTCTCGGGGTTTCGTTCTAGTAATTTGCCGCCGGATGCATTCAGTCGAACGCGATGCCGAAGCGCCGGCCGTTGCTCCAGACCACACGGCACCGGGCGAGGAAATCATCCGCCCTGATCGCGAGCCGGAACGTCGGCGGAATGACCGCAGCGTTGGCGACATCGACAGCAGCGCCGCCGCCCGAGATATTGCGCACGGTGCAATCTACTCCCGCGCCACCGAATGTGATGATGCCGCCCTTGAAGACGCGGCGGCGCGTTTCCGACCGTCTCTCCGCCAACGGTGCTTTCGTCATGGCCGTGACCCTCCGGATCATGGCCGCAGGCTAGTTGGAGACGGTTGCCAGCCTTTAAACCGATGCCCGTTACCAGGCGCGCTCGCGTTCAGGATTGATTCACGACATCGGCCGCGCCGGGCGGCCACGCTGTACGAACGGATGAAATGACTGTGAAACCGCCGATTCCGGTCTTTGCCACGTGCTTGCCCCGTCTTGGCCATCGTTCTTGCCATCGTCCTTGGCTATCGTCCTTGGCTATCGTTCTTGGCTATCGTTCTTGGCTATCGTTCTTGGCCATCGTTTCGTGGTGGAGTAGAACGGTGCGCCGCCGCCGGACGGGCGGCGATGAACAACCTCAAAAGTGGACCGGTCTGGGAGAGTTTCGATGCGGGTGTTTCGGGTTGCGATGCTGGTCGGAGCACTGGCGGTTTCGGTCTCTGTCCCGGCGTTTGCCCAGTTCACTCCCGGCTTCAGGCTGAACGAGGGCAAGGAGCTCTCCGAAGAGGAAAAGGCGCGGAACAAGGCCAACGAGGATGCGGCCAAGGCCGCGCGCTCCAAGATCCCCGATGCCAAGGCGAGCAGCGATCCATGGGCGACCGTTCGCACCGAGCCCGCGGCCAAGCCGGCGAAATCGAAGTCCACCGCGAAGTGATCGTCGCGAGGCCGGCTACTTCGCGGTTTTAGGGTCTGCTGAAAGCCAGCTGTTCAGGTTGACGGCGACATCGAGCTGGCGGGCCTTCTTCAAAAGATCATCACGTTTCTGGCAGGGCGGCATCGCGCTCGCCTCGCTTCGCGTGTCGTCCGCGATCTTTTGCCATTTCTCTTCAATCGAAATCGGGTTCGTCCGGGCCATGGATGGCGTTTTCCTGCTGTCAGGGGTGAGCAGCCGGTTCATCCCGGCGTCCTGGACTGGTTCAACCAGCGGTTGGCCGAAATGATCCTCCCCGGGAACCGCCGAATCGCGGGATTTTTTTGCTTTGCGGTGGAACGAAATCCGCACCGCATTCGTCTGTCCTGTTCGAAATATGTCGAGCGGGGACAATGTTCAGCCTGATCCGGTTCATCCAGGGTTGGCTATGGCCAGCGGCGGCCGAACTCCCGGCACAGGCCGGAGATTCGTCGAGCATGGCCGACCTGGTCCGGCTGCTCGAAAGAGACGGGGAACCCTCCACGCGAACCGACACACCGGCGGCGGACACGACCGATGGCTCTGGCGCGTGACGTATGCGGGGCCTTACTTTTCTTCGGGCGGCCGCACCGCGTGGAGAAGCTTGTCCAGCTTCGGCGATTTGAGCGGATCAATATCGTCGCAGGTTTCGCACAGATACTGTTTGTGCCTGTTCCTGAAGACCAAGGTCATCCGTTGCCCGCAGACGGGACAAACCAAAGGATCGGGCGAGTTCATGAGTCGCTCCGCGTGGACGAGGCGGGAGCACAAAACTCTCAGTCACCGGTGATGCCACAGTCGGACGGTGATCGGACAAGCCTAGCGGGTTCCGGTTTTCGCTGCACGAGAAATCGCTGCGGCAAAATTAGAACACGCCTACTTCCTTCGAGGGAGGTAGAGGCTGTTTGGAATGCGCGGGCGCGGCGAAGCGCGAACTGAAGAGGATTTTAATAAATGCGCGCGGGTTCCTGCTCAGCAAGCTTGAACTTGTCGGCGCGCTCCTGGCGGTCCCGCGCCAGAAACGCTTTCTCGCGTTTTTCAAACGCCTCCAGTTCTTTCTGAACCACCTGCATGAACCGGTCGTGCGCCGATTTGGCGATCTGTTCAGGGCTCATCGCCATCACTCCCGTCAGGAAACTGTCACAAGAGAAAGCATAGCCGTGGCAAAAGTTCGGCTCGGCCTATCACTTCGGGTTACGGCCGGAAGACGCCGGCATGCCGCCAAGGGTTTGCAGGAAGGATTTGCAGGAAGGATTTGCAGGTGCCTGCAACGAAGGAAGCCGCCCCGCTGAGGCAGCCTGCTCAATTAGCACTGGTCACGCGGGGGTGGGTTTGCCAATGTATACATATTAGCATGTTTACATGTGACCTGCATTGGAGCCTTCATGTCCGCAAACCCGATCAGCCGTTACCCTGTGCCCTCGCTCGACGCGATGCCCGATGACATTCGGGAGCGTATTCTCAAGGTGCAGGAGAAGGCCGGGTTCGTCCCCAATGTTTTCCTGATGCTGGCCTACCGGCCCGACGAGTTCCGGGCGTTTCTGGCCTACCATGATGCGTTGATGGATAAACCGGGCGGCCTGACCCAAGCCGAGCGCGAGATGATCGTGGTCGCAACGTCGGCGGTGAATCAGTGCCAGTATTGCATCATCGCGCATGGCGCGATCCTTCGCGTTCGAGCCAAAAACCCGCTGATTGCCGACCAGGTGGCAGGCAACTATCGCAAGGCGGATATTTCGCCCCGGCAGCGGGCCATGATCGATTTCGCCATGAAGATTTCGCAGCGGGCCTATGAGGTGAGCGAAGACGACAGCGTGGATCTGCGGGCACACGGATTCAGCGACGATGACATCTGGGATATCGCGTCCATCTCCGCGTTCTTCGGAATGTCCAACCGTCTGGCAAACTTCACCAGCCTTCGTCCGAACGACGAGTTCTTTTCCCTCGGCCGCGCCTCAAAGTAGGCAATAGAGGGCGAAACAGGCGAGTATCCCTTGTTGAGGGTTGAACAAAGAGGCCGCCAACTGAGGCGGCCTTACTCACTTTTTGCGGGTTACGGTTCTGATGACCATTTCAGAAAGCCGGACCACGAGTTTTCTCAATTGGATGTTCTCTTTTTTAAGAGCGGCCCGCGCCCGGTCGTCATCTCTGTGAAATTGATCAAGACAAGAAGGTCGCCTTTCCTCGCGCGGCTCCTTTTCCATAGCGCGCAGCCTCCTTTGCGGCCTTAGCAGGGGAATCCCAACGAAGGGGCAATGCAAGACAATCCCTGCGTTGAGGTTACGTTCCGTTCAAATTAGGCCACTGCCAAATTCAACTTAGGACACCGAGGGTTAAATACGGACAGCACCCGTCCCCGCAAAAGAACATATTGCGAACTTGGAACAAACAGGGTACATTCTATTCCATCGGATCGATCCTGATTCCGGTCCGCCGCGAGGGTGACAGGCCTGCCAGCCTGTTTGTCCGGCTGGCGAATCCCGTTCATAAGGAGCACCACTATGGCCCCCGCCGCCCTGCGTATCGTTGAAGGATCGTCCATGGACAAGACCAAGGCTCTGTCGGCCGCGCTTTCCCAGATCGAGCGCCAGTTCGGCAAGGGCTCCGTCATGAAGCTCGGCAAGAACGACCGGTCGATGGACATCGAGGTGATTTCCTCGGGCTCGCTCGGGCTGGATATCGCGCTCGGCGTCGGCGGTCTGCCGAAGGGGCGGGTGGTCGAGATCTATGGGCCGGAATCCTCCGGCAAGACCACGCTGGCGCTGCACTGCGTGGCCGAAGCCCAGAAGAAGGGCGGCATCTGCGCCTTCATCGACGCCGAACACGCGCTCGATCCGGTCTATGCCCGCAAGCTCGGCGTCAATGTCGATGAGCTTCTGATTTCGCAGCCCGATCACGGCGAACAGGCGCTGGAAATCGCCGACACGCTGGTGCGCTCCGGCGCGGTCGATGTGCTGATCGTGGATTCGGTGGCCGCGCTGGTGCCGCGCGCCGAACTCGAGGGCGAGATGGGCGACGCGCTGCCGGGATTGCAGGCGCGGTTGATGTCGCAGGCGCTGCGCAAGCTGACCGCCTCGATCAACAAGTCCCACACCATGGTGATCTTCATCAACCAGATCCGCATGAAGATCGGCGTGATGTACGGCTCGCCCGAAACCACCACCGGCGGCAACGCGCTGAAATTCTATGCCTCCGTGCGCCTCGATATCCGCCGCATCGGCCAGATCAAGGAACGCGACGAAGTCGTCGGCAACTCGACCCGGGTCAAGGTGGTGAAGAACAAGCTGGCGCCGCCGTTCAAGCAGGTCGAATTCGACATCATGTACGGCGAAGGCGTCTCGAAGATGGGCGAAATTCTCGATCTCGGCGTCAAAGCCGGCATTGTCGAGAAGTCCGGCGCCTGGTTTTCCTACGACAGCCAGCGCCTCGGGCAGGGCCGCGAAAATTCAAAGGCGTTCCTCAAGGCAAACCCTGAGATCACGGCGAAGATCGAAGCCTCGATCCGGCAGAACTCGGGTCTGATCGCCGAGCAGATTCTGGCAGGGTCGCCTGAGCGCGATGCCGACGGCGAGGAGCCGCAGGACGATTAAGGGAGCGTTTTCGGCGAGGCGTGTCCTCGTGCCTGACCGGGGGCGGATACGGTTCGCGTCAGGAAAGCGCGACCACTTGAAAATTCCATTTCCGGCCCGGATCTAAACGTCCGGGTTCAGGTGCGATCCGAAAAGACGGGAATCCTTTTCGGGCATCCATCGTACCTTCGGAAAGCAAACGGGCGTTGTGGATGTTGAGTTGCCGACATCCCCAGCGCCCGATTTGTTTTTAAGCGACGAGCGGCTGTTCTCTCTCCGCGTCGTCCCCGCGAAAGCGGGGACCCATACTCCCTGGGCTATCGATGCCGTGGGATGTGGGGCAGGTGCGTAGTTCTCTTCAGATGAGAAAGAGGAAGGTGGATCCCCGCTTTCGCGGGGATGACCGGTTTGGAAACCGCGTGCGCTTACTCCGCCGCCTGTGCGTAATCGGCGACCGGCGGACACGAGCAGATCAGATTGCGGTCGCCGTGGACATTGTCCACGCGCCCCACGGGGGACCAGTACTTGTCGCTGCGCGAGGTGCCGGCCGGGAAGCAGCCTTCCGCGCGCGAATAAGGCCGCTGCCAGTGATCGTCGGCGATGTCGTGAACCGTATGCGGCGCATGGCGCAGCGGCGACGCTTCGATCGGCCATCGCCCGGCCTCGACGTCCGCGATCTCGCGGCGGATCGCGATCATGGCGTCGCAGAAGCGGTCCAGTTCCGCCTTCGATTCGGATTCCGTCGGTTCGATCATCAGCGTGCCCGGCACCGGGAAGCTCATGGTCGGCGCATGGAAGCCGTAGTCGATCAGCCGCTTGGCGATGTCGTCCACGGTCACACCCGATCCCGCCTTCAGCCCGCGCGGATCGACGATGCATTCGTGCGCGACGCGGCCGTTGTGGTTGCGATAGAGCACCGGGAAGTGCGGATCGAGCCGCTTGGCAATGTAGTTCGCGTTCAGGATCGCCATTTCCGTGGCGCGGGTCAGGCCGTCGCCACCCATCATCAGGATATAGATGTAGGAGATGACGAGGATCGACGCGGAGCCGTAGGGCGCCGCCGACACTGCCTCGACCGCGACCTTGCCGCCGGACTCGTGGCCCGGCAGGAACGGTGCCAGGTGCTTCTTCACGCCGATCGGGCCCATGCCCGGGCCGCCGCCGCCATGCGGAATGCAGAAGGTCTTGTGCAGGTTGAGATGGCTCACATCCGCGCCGTAATCGCCGGGCCGTGCAAGGCCGACCTGCGCATTGAGATTCGCCCCGTCGAGATAGACCTGTCCGCCGTGGCCGTGGACGATGTCGCAGATCTCGCGGATGTGTTCTTCGAACACACCGTGGGTCGACGGGTATGTGATCATCACCGCGGCGAGATCGTTCGCATGCTGCGCGGCCTTCTTGCGCAGGTCTTCCACATCGACGTCGCCGCGCGCGTCGCAGGCGACCACCACCACGTCCATGCCGACCATGCTGGCGGAGGCCGGATTGGTGCCATGGGCCGAGGAGGGAATGAGGCACACCTTGCGGTGTGCTTCGCCGCGCGAGCGATGATAGGCGCGGATCGCCAGCAGCCCGGCATATTCGCCCTGTGCGCCGGAATTCGGCTGTAGCGACACCGCGTCATAGCCGGTGATGTCCGCCAGCCATTTCTCGAGTGTGGCAAACATGGCGTGGTAGCCGGCGGCCTGCGCCGATGGCGCGAAGGGATGCAATCCGCCGAATTCCGGCCAGGTCACCGGGATCATTTCGGTGGTGGCGTTGAGCTTCATGGTGCAGGAGCCGAGCGGGATCATGGCGCGGTCGAGCGCGAGATCGCGGTCGGAGAGTTTGCGCATGTAGCGTAGCAGTTCAGTCTCCGAGCGATGCTCATGGAACACCGGATGGGTCAGGAACTTGCTGGTGCGTGCAAGGACGGACGGCAGCGCGTCGCGCGCCTCCTTTTCGATGTCGGCGTAAACAAGATTGCCGCCGAAGGTGCGCCACACGCTCTCGACGATCGCGGGCGTCGTGGTCTCGTCCAGCGCGATGCTGACAGTCGCCTCATTCAGCCGCAGATTGATCTGCTCATGGGCGGCATGGGAGATGATCGCCTGCCGCTGGCCGTTCACAGCGACTGTGACCGTATCGAAATAGCTGTCGTTCAGCGGCGCGAAGCCGAGCTTGCGCAATCCTGCCGCCAGCACCGCGGTGCGGCGATGCACGGTGCGCGCGATGTGCGTCAGCCCTTCGGGACCGTGATAGATCGCGTACATCGACGCGATCACCGCAAGCAGCACCTGCGCGGTGCAGATGTTCGACGTCGCCTTCTCGCGCCGGATATGCTGCTCGCGCGTCTGCAGCGCGAGGCGATAGGCTGGCGCTCCGCGCGAATCCACCGACAGGCCGACGATGCGGCCGGGCAGCGAGCGCTTCAGCGCATCCTTCACCGCCATGTAGGCGGCGTGCGGTCCGCCGTAGCCCATCGGTACGCCGAAACGCTGGGTCGAGCCGATCGCAATATCCGTGCCGAGATCGCCGGGCGAAGCCACCAGCGTCAGCGCCAGCGGATCGGCGGCAACGACGGCGATGGCGCCTTTCGCCTTCAACGCCGTGATGGCCGCGCGAGGATCATTCAGCCCGCCATGCGTGCCGGGATACTGGAACAGCGCGCCGAAGACGTCGGCCTTGTCGAGGTCGCGCGCCGGATCGCCGACAATCAGCGACCAGCCGAGCGGTTCGGCGCGGGTGCGCAGCACCGCGAGCGTCTGCGGATGCACCTCATGATCGACAAAGAATGCCTTGGCCTTCACGGATGACGAGCGCTCCGCCAGCGCCATGGCTTCAGCCGCCGCCGTGCCTTCATCGAGCAGCGACGCATTGGCGATGTCGAGCCCGGTGAGGTCGCAGATCACGGTCTGGAAATTGAACAGCGCCTCCAGTCGTCCCTGGCTGATCTCGGGCTGATACGGCGTGTAGGCCGTGTACCATGCGGGATTTTCGAAAATGTTGCGCTGGATCACTGCGGGCAGGATCGTGCCCGAGTAGCCTTGGCCGATCAGCGAGGTGAACACCTGGTTGCGTGCCGCGATACCGCGCATGTGCGTCAGCGCGTCGATTTCGCTCAGGGGCTTGCCAAGATCGAGCGGCGTCTTCAGGCGGATGGAAGCAGGCAGCGTCTGATCCATCAGCGCGCTCAGGCTGGACACCCCGACAGTCTGCAACATCGCGTTGATGTCACGCGGCGAGGGACCAATATGCCGGCGGACGAAATCGACGGCGGGTTCAGCGGCAGGCGAACGATGCGCGGTCATGTAGCTATCCTCGAGGCGCCAGAGTTATTTCATTTCATCATGGCCGGGCTCGTCCCGGCCATCCACGTTTTGATCTATTGCTCACGCGAAAGAAGGAAGACGTGGATGCCCGGCACAAGGCCGGGCATGACGATGGTGAACCATCATGCCTTGCTTCACTTTCGAGCAGTTGCAACATCTGTTTTCCTAGGCCGTATGGGCCTTGTAGGCTGCTTCATCCATCAGGCCGTCGAGATCGCCCTTGTTGGCGATACGCAGCTTGAAGAACCATGCGGCCTTGCCGGGATCGGAATTGATCAGCGCTGGATCGGCGGTCAGCGCGTCATTGACTTCGACCACATCGCCCGCGACCGGGGCGTAGACGTCGGACGCCGCCTTGACGCTCTCGACCACGGCGGCGGCTTCCGCCTTCTTCAGTGTGCGGCCGACCTTCGGCAGTTCGACAAACACCACGTCGCCGAGCTGGGTCTGGGCGTAGTCGGTGATGCCGATGGTGGCGACATCTCCCTCGATGCGGAGCCATTCGTGATCGGGCGTGTACAGTGTGGTCATGAAATCCTCAGCCTGTTGATTGCTATCGTTTGTATCCATTGGGCACGAACGGCATCGCCGATACGCGCAGCGGCAGGCGCTGTCCGCGCACATCGGCAAAGACGACGGTGCCTTCGGCGGAAAGAGCGGTCGGCACATAACCCATGGCGACCGGCGCATTGAGCGTCGGGCCGAAACCGCCGGAGGTGACGGTGCCGATTTTGTCCGGTGATGTTTCGCTGGCGTAGAGTACCGCGTTTTCACGCACCGGCGCGCGGCCTTCAGCGCGCAGGCCGACACGGCGGCGCGATGCGCCGGTCTCGAACTGCTTCAGGATAACATTCGCGCCGGGGAAGCCTCCCGCGCGTGTCCCGCCGGTGCGGCGGCTTTTTTGTACGGACCATTCCAGCGCGCCTTCGACCGGCGTCGTCGTGGTGTCGATGTCGTGACCGTAGAGACAGAGACCTGCCTCCAGCCGCAGGCTGTCGCGTGCGCCAAGGCCGATCGGCAGCACGGCCGGATCGGCGAGCAGGGTGGTCGCGAGCCGTTCGGCGTCCTTGGCGGGTACTGAAATCTCGAAGCCGTCCTCGCCGGTGTAGCCCGAGCGCGAGACGAAGCAATCGATGGCTTGACCAGAGATTTGCACCTTGTGAGGTCCGGTATCCATGAACTTCATCGCCGCGACGGCCGGCGCATGTTTGCCGAGAACCTCGGCGGCCTTTGGCCCTTGAAGCGCGATCAGCGCGCGATCCGGCAGCGGCTCGATGATGCAGGCGTCGGACAGATGTTTGCGCAGATGCGCTTCGTCCTCGGTCTTGCAGGCGGCGTTGACCACCAGGAACAGGTGATCGCCGAAATTCGCCACCATCAAATCGTCGAGAATGCCGCCATCCTCGCCGGTGAACTGCGCATAGCGCTGGCGGCCGAGCGGAACAGCGAGAATGTCCTGCGGCACCAGCCGCTCGAGCGCGCGCGCGGCGTCTTCGACCTTGCCGGATTTCGGTCGCAGTACGATCTGGCCCATGTGGGACACATCGAACAGACCGGCGGAGGCGCGAGTGTGGAGATGCTCTTTCAGCACGCCGGCCGCGTATTGCACCGGCATCTCGTAACCGGCGAACGGCACGATCTTGCCGCCGCGCGCCACATGCAGGCCGTGCAGCGGAACGCGCTTCAGCGTATTTTCGGCGGAGTCTGGTTTTCGCTCAGTGGCAGGCATGTCGGGCTCCTGACGGATTCCGGGACGGTTCCCGAAACCTTGTCGAAGCCCCATCTGTCGCTGTGCCTGAGAGTATTATCCCGTCGGCGGATGCCGCGCCGGATCGTCCGGCCGCATCTCTTTCCAGATTTCAGTCAGTCACACGGTCCGTTTGCCTGAGAGTTTCCGGGGCGGTTGCTCCTTCGGCGCCGGCATAAAGCCGGTCTCTCCCGACGTGACTTGTTCGCTTGTAATACAGCTTACATAGGCAGGGAAACACGCCTTTCGAGGCCCTGTCAACGCAGCTGCGAGATTATCAACGGGCTTCGCGGCGGTTCTGAGACTGCTTGCAAGCCGCTGATCTTTTGCACACTTTCTGGACATCCCTAGCCCGTTCCGTCTAGAAACAGGGCGGGACAAATTGCGCTGCACGCGTCATTGAAGGCGAGCAGCAAAACAGGGCGTTTTCGGGCGAAACGGAGTGCGTTTTGCATGACGAAAATGCATCAGAACATTCAAGGCTTTCTGAAAGCTTTTTGGGCGCGATTGGACGAGCATGAGCGGCGTTAACGAGATCAGGTCGGCGTATCTGAATTATTTCGCGAAGAACGGCCACGAGATCGTGCCGTCGTCGCCGCTGGTTCCGCGCAATGACCCGACATTGATGTTCACCAATGCGGGCATGGTGCAGTTCAAGAACGTGTTCACGGGTCTTGAAAAGCGCCCGTATCAGCGCGCCACGTCGTCGCAGAAATGCGTCCGTGCCGGCGGCAAGCACAACGACCTCGACAATGTCGGCTACACCGCGCGGCATCACACCTTCTTCGAGATGCTCGGGAACTTCTCGTTCGGCGACTATTTCAAGGACCGAGCCATCGAGCTTGCCTGGAATTTGATCACCAGGGAGTACGGGCTCCCGAAGGACAAGCTGCTGGTCACGGTCTATTCCGAGGACGACGAGGCGTTCGGCCTCTGGAAAAAGATCGCGGGCCTGCCCGAATCGAAAATCATCCGAATCGCGACGTCGGACAATTTCTGGCAGATGGGCGACACCGGCCCCTGCGGCCCATGCTCGGAAATCTTCTACGACCATGGCGACAAGATTCCCGGCGGCCCTCCGGGTTCGCCCGATGAAGACGGTGACCGCTTCATCGAGATCTGGAACCTGGTGTTCATGCAGTTCGACCAGATCGCGCCGGGCAACCGCGTCGCGCTGCCGAAGCCGTCGATCGACACCGGCATGGGCCTGGAGCGCATCGCCGCCGTGCTTCAGGGCAAGCACGACAACTACGAGATCGACCTGTTCGTCGCCCTGATCCGCGCCATTGCCGACCTGACCGGAGCCGATCCGCATGGCGAACAAAAGGGTTCGCTGCGCGTCATCGCCGACCATCTGCGAGCGTCGTCGTTCCTGATCGCCGACGGCGTGCTGCCCTCGAACGAGGGACGTGGCTATGTGCTGCGCCGGATCATGCGCCGCGCGATGCGCCACGGGCAGTTGCTCGGGGCCAAAGACCCGCTGATGTATCGCCTTGTGTGGGCGCTGGTGCGCGAGATGGGCCAGGCCTATCCCGAACTGGTGCGCGCGGAAGACCTGATCGAGGAAACGCTGAAGCTTGAGGAAACCCGTTTCCGCAAGACGCTGGATCGCGGTCTCACAATTCTGGACGAGAAAAGCGCGTCGCTGAAGAAGGGCGACATGTTCGACGGCGAGACCGCGTTCACGCTGTACGACACCTATGGCTTCCCGCTCGACCTGACGCAGGACGCGCTGCGCAACCGCGGTATCGGCGTCGACATTGCGTCATTCACCGATGCGATGGACCGCCAGCGCGCGAAAGCGCGCGCCTCGTGGGCAGGGTCCGGCGATACCGCGGCGGAGACCGTCTGGTTTCCGCTGCGCGAGAAGCTCGGCGCCACGGAATTCCTCGGCTACGACACCGAGATCGCTGAAGGCGTCGTCACCGCGCTGGTGAAGGACGGCAAGGAAATCGATGGCGCCAAAGCTGGCGACACCGTTGCGATTATCATGAACCAGACGCCGTTCTACGCGGAGTCCGGCGGTCAGGTCGGCGACACCGGCGTTCTGAGCGGGGACGGCGTGCGCGTGCGCATCACCGACACCCAGAAGAAAGCCGGCGACCTTTATGTGCATCTCGGCACCGTCGAGCAGGGTACGGTAAAGCTCGATTTGCCTCTGCAACTTGAGGTCGATCACGCGCGGCGCACCGCGATCCGCGCCAATCACTCGGCGACACATCTGTTGCATGAAGCTTTGCGTCAGGTGCTGGGCGATCACATTGCGCAGCGCGGCTCACTGGTCGCGCCGGAGCGGCTGCGCTTTGACTTCGCGCACAACAAGCCGATTTCGGCGGACGAACTGCGCCGCATCGAGGACATTGCCAACGGTGTCGTGCTCGAGAACGGGGAGGTCGTTACCCGCTCGATGGCCGTGGACGACGCGCGGGATTCCGGCGCGCGGGCGCTGTTCGGTGAAAAATACGGCGACGAGGTCCGCGTGGTGTCGATGGGCGCGGGGCAGGGTAATGCGCTCGGCTGGTCGGTTGAGCTGTGCGGCGGCACGCATGTGCGGCGGACCGGCGACATCGGCCTGATCTCCATCAGCGGCGAAAGTGCTGTGGCCTCCGGCGTGCGGCGTATCGAGGCGCTGACCGGGAACAATGCCCGTCACGCAGTGAACGCGACCATTCACACCGCGAAAGCCGCGGCTGCGGAGCTGAAAACCACGCTCGACGATCTGCCGGCGCGTGTCGCGGCGCTGATCGAGGAGCGCAAGAAGCTCGAGCGCGATCTGTCCGACGCGCGCAAGAAGCTCGCCATGGGCGGCGGTGCCGCGGCCGGCAGCGGTGCGGGCGCGTCCGCCGACATTCGCACCATCGGCGATGTGAAATTCCTCGGCCGCGCGGTGCAGGGCATTGAGATGAAGGATCTCAAGAGCCTTGCCGACGACGGCAAGAAGCAGCTTGGCTCCGGCGTGGTGGCGATCATCAATGTCGGCGAGGACGGGAAGGCCGGCGCGGTTGTCGGCGTCACGGCGGACCTGACCTCGCGTTTCAGCGCCGTCGATCTGGTGAAGATCGCGTCCGAAGCGCTGGGCGGCAAGGGCGGCGGTGGCCGTCCCGACATGGCGCAGGCGGGTGGTCCCGATGGCGCGAAGGCTGATGCTGCGCTCAAAGCCATTGAAGCTGCGATGGGTGCGTGACGACGCGGGCATTGTCATTCACGCGCAGGCATACATGCGCCGTCATACACCCTCCGTCATTCCGGGGCGCGAGCCGCTTGCGAGCGAACCCGGAATCCAGGATTGCTTCCGATGAACTCTTCTGGATTCCGGATCATCGCGCGAAAGGCGCGATGTCCGGAATGACGTTCGAGGTTGCTATTGTCCGGTTGTCGGGCTGAGAGTTCGTCATCCTGATGTGTGAGCTCTTGTGAGCCTCGAAATACGATGACGTTATGACGTGTTCGGTATGCCGCGATTCAAGTGCGGCGATGAGTCACGAATGAGTGGCTGGCCTCGCTGATGCGCGCGCCGCAAAATGCGGTATGAATCATAACACCCCCTTGATTTCCACGGTCGTCGTAGGCCTCGTGCTGGCCTTTGTACTCGGCGCGCTCGCGCAGCGCGTCCGCATTTCTCCGCTTGTCGGCTATCTCCTCGCCGGCGTGGCGATGGGCCCGTTCACGCCCGGCTATGTGGCGGATCAGAATATCGCCAATGAACTCGCCGAGATCGGCATCATCCTTCTGATGTTCGGCGTCGGTCTGCACTTCTCGTTGAAGGATTTGCTGTCGGTGCGCGCCATCGCCGTCCCCGGCGCGGTGGCGCAGATCGCAGTGGCGACGCTGCTCGGCATGGGGCTCGGCTGGCTGCTTGGCTGGCCGGTCGGCGGCGGGCTGGTGTTCGGCCTCGCGCTGTCGGTGGCGAGTACGGTCGTGCTTTTGCGCGCATTGCAGGAGCGGCGGCTGGTCGACACCGAGCGCGGGCGGATCGCGGTCGGCTGGCTGATTGTCGAGGATCTCGCGATGGTGCTGACGCTGGTGCTGCTGCCGGCGCTGGCCGGATTGCTGAGGGGCGAGGGCGGAGGTGGTCTCAGCGCCTATGCGATGGCGCAGCCGGTCCTCATTACGCTCGGCAAGGTGGCGGCATTCGTCATCTTCATGCTGGTGGTCGGCCGCCGCGTGATCCCGTGGGTCCTGCATTACGTCGCGCATACCGGCTCGCGTGAACTGTTTCGCCTCGCGGTGTTTGCGATTTCGCTCGGTGTCGCATTCGGCGCGGCGGTCCTGTTCGATGTGTCGTTCGCGCTCGGCGCGTTCTTCGCCGGCATGATCCTGAGCGAATCCGAGCTCAGCCAGCGCGCCGCGAACGAAACCCTGCCGCTGCGCGATGCATTCGCGGTGCTGTTCTTCGTGTCGGTCGGTATGCTGGTCGATCCGGCAATCATCGTGCGCGAGCCGCTGCCGCTGCTTGCCACAGTCTTCATCATCATCTTCGGAAAGTCCGTCGCGGCGTTCGGCATCGTGCGGATGTTCGGTTATCCGGCATCGACCGCGCTGACGATTTCGGCGAGCCTCGCCCAGATCGGCGAGTTCTCCTTCATTCTCGTCAGTCTCGGCGTCAGTCTTGCCCTGCTGCCGGATCGCGGCCGCGATCTGGTGCTGGCCGGTGCGATCATCTCGATCATGCTGAACCCGCTGTTCTTTGTGCTGCTCGACCGGATGCTGGCGGCGAAGGAAGAGGCGGCAACACCGGCAAAGCCGGCTGAACCTGCCGCGCCGCGCGTCCCGCTCGAGGCGTCGAAATTGTCAAACCATGTTGTGCTGGTCGGTCATGGCCGCGTCGGCAGCGTCGTCAGCACGGCCTTGCGGCAAGCCGGAATTCCGATCCTCGTGATCGAGGACAGTCCCGGCAGCATCGAGAAGCTGCGGCAGGAGGGCATTGAGGTCATCACCGGCAACGCGGCCGCGCCCGATATGCTTCAGGCAGCCAATGTCGGCGCGGCGCGGGGCCTGCTGGTTGCGATACCCGATGCGTTCGAGGGCGGGCAGATCGTCGCCAAGGCCCGCGCGATCAGCGCGACGCTGCCGATCATCGCGCGGGCGCATTCGGAAGAGGAGATCGCGCATCTCAGGCATCATGGCGCGAATTTTGTGATCATGGGCGAGCAGGAAATCGCCAAGGCGATGATTGCGCAGATCGGTTTTGCCAGCGCCTGAGCGCTGGCCGCTGCCGGTCACGATGCAAGATGTTTTTCGCGTGACGCGATCAGGTTGCGGATCTCCGGTGTGATCGGGGCGGGGCGATGCGTGGATTGATCGCACGTCATGTCAGGCGTTCCGCTTCTTTTTGAAGTTCACAAGCAAACGGCGCAGACAATGTCTGCGCCGTTGAAGGACAAGAGATGCGGCTTGTTAAGTCTTAAGCAGCAGGAGCCATCGCCTTGGTGAGGTTCTCCGCCACCTTGTCGAGGAAGCCCGTGGTCGAGAGCCACTTCTGGTCGGCGCCGACGAGGAGCGCGAGGTCCTTGGTCATGTAGCCGGACTCGACCGTATCGACGCAGACCTTCTCCAGCGTCTTGGCGAACTTCGCCAGTTCCGCGTTGTTGTCGAGCTTGGCGCGGTGGGCGAGGCCCTGCGTCCAGGCGAAGATCGACGCGATCGAGTTGGTCGAGGTTTCCTTGCCCTTCTGGTGTTCGCGGTAGTGACGCGTCACCGTGCCATGCGCGGCTTCGGCTTCCACGACCTTGCCGTCTGGCGTCAGCAGCACCGAGGTCATCAGGCCGAGTGAGCCGTAACCCTGCGCCACGGTGTCGGACTGCACGTCGCCGTCGTAGTTCTTGCAGGCCCACACATAGCCGCCCGACCACTTCAGCGCCGAGGCGACCATGTCATCGATCAGGCGATGTTCGTAGGTGAGGTGCTTGGCTTCGAAGTCCTTCTTGAATTCGGTATCGTAGATTTCCTGGAAAATGTCCTTGAAGCGTCCGTCGTAGACCTTGAGGATGGTGTTCTTGGTCGACAGGTACACCGGATAGCCGCGCGACAGGCCGTAGTTCATTGAGGCGCGTGCAAAGTCGCGGATGGAATCGTCCAGGTTGTACATGCCCATGGCGACACCGGCGTTCGGGGACTTGAACACCTCGCGCTCGATCACCGTGCCGTCCTCGCCGACGAACTTCATTGTCAGCACGCCCTTGCCGGGGAACTTGAAGTCGGTAGCACGGTACTGGTCGCCGAAAGCGTGGCGTCCGATGATGATCGGCTTGGTCCATCCGGGAACCAGACGGGGCACGTTCTTGCAGATGATCGGCTCACGGAAGATCACGCCGCCGAGGATGTTGCGGATGGTGCCGTTCGGCGACTTCCACATTTCCTTGAGGCCGAATTCCTTCACGCGGGCTTCGTCCGGCGTGATGGTGGCGCACTTGACGCCGACGCCGTGCTTCTTGATCGCGTTCGCTGCGTCGATGGTGACCTGATCGTTGGTCTTGTCGCGGTACTCCATCCCAAGGTCGTAGTACTCAAGATTCACATCGAGGAAGGGGTTGATCAGCTTGTCCTTGATGTACTGCCAGATGATCCGGGTCATCTCGTCGCCATCGAGTTCGACGACGGGGTTGGTCACCTTGATTTTTGCCATGGGGGATCGGGCCTTAAATTGGGGGCGGAGAGGGCGAGAGAACCGCAACGGTTCCGTAGCGAGGCTATAGCACCCGCCTTCGCGGGCTGGAAGGCAACGCACCTGAGACTTTCTGGCATGTCGGGCTTGGACAGGCGCTCCGGCGGGGCAATCCGGAGCCATTTAGCCGGTAGATTTTGAAGCGGCCTGTGCTTTGCCGCCGCTTGCGGAAACCGTGCAGTGCCAAAACCCTTCGGCACTTCCCTGGACGCGATTCGGGGCGCCGCAGGGTGGCGCGATCGGGGGCCGGACTCCCACCTCGCGTTTCGCGCGAGATTCAAACCATTTGGCAATCCCGTTGATTTATAAGGATAATTTCATAAATCCTCGGGCGGACTTGAATCAGCCTCTTCGGTTCTTGATTCAATGTCTTCACAGGTTGAATCAGAACCTTCACAAGCTGATTCACGATCCCCCCGGCGGCTGAATCAAAACCTTCAGACGTTGAATCAGGATGGTCAGCACTTGATTCAACGCGTTCAGCGTTTGAATCGGGACCTCCAGTTGTTGACTCAGAGAGTGAGCCCCGATGACCGGTTCAGGCACCGACAAAACCAAGGCGCGAAAGGAGTTGGCCGGGCCCGTGGTGGTCCTGGTCGAACCGCAGCTCGGCGAAAACATCGGCATGTGCGCGCGCGCCATGGGCAATTTCGGCCTGACGCGGCTGCGCATCGTCAATCCGCGCGACGGCTGGCCCAATATGGCCGCCCAGCGCGCTGCCGCAGGCGCCGACCATATTCTCGATAAAGTCGAACTGTTCGATACGGTGGAGGCAGCGGTGGCTGACTGCTCGCTGCTGTTCGCCACCACGGCGCGAGCGCACGATCAGGCCAAGCCGGTGGTCGGGCCGGAGGAGGCCGCCCGCCAGATGGTCGGGGAAACCGCGGCGAGCGGCACGGCGGCGATCATGTTCGGGCGTGAGCGCTACGGCTTGCAGAACGATGAGGTCGCGCTCGCCAACCGGATCGTGACCTTTCCGGTCAATCCGGGTTTCGCGTCGCTGAACCTTGCCCAAGCGGTGCTGCTGATGGGCTATGAATGGTTCAAGCTCGCCACCGCCAATACACTGCCGTTCGACATGCCGGAACGCTCCGAACGGGCCTCGAACCATCAGATCCAGGCGTTTTTCGACAACCTCGTGAGTGAACTCGACAAGGTCGAATTCCTGCGTCCGCCGGAAAAGCGCGACACCATGCTGGTGAACATGCGGAATATCTTTACCCGGATGGAGCCGACCAAGCAGGACATGCACACTCTGCACGGCGTGGTCATGGCCATCGCGGAAGGCCGGAAAGGCCCTGCGAAAGGCGGAGTCCTCGACGGCAACGAGGCGACGCGGCTGCGCGCGCTGCTGGCGGAACATTCCGAAGGCCGGACGGCATCCGACAGCAGCACGGTGAGGGGGCTTGCGCGGCTGCTGCGGCGCAATCCCACCGATGCGGAGCGCATCCTGTGGCAGTCCCTGAGGACAGACCGCCGTTTCGCGTCTCACTTCAAGCGGCAGACGCCGGTGGGGCGTCATATTCCGGACTTCGTGTCGTTCACGAAGCGGCTGGCGATCGAACTCGTCAACGCCAATGAGACCGATGTGATCGCACGGGATCGTGCGGTACGGCGTGAATGGCTTGAGGCGCGGGGGTATCGCGTGTGCCTGATCAACGCGGCGGATGTGGAAACCGACCTCGAGGCGCAGCTCGACCGGCTGGCTGCGGTCAGCTAGCAGGTCTCCGTAACAAAAAACGCCGCGCAATCGGATCGCGCGGCGCTTTTTTTGTTCAACGTGTTGCTCTTACTGCCCGGCCTTGATCTGGCCGACGGCGACCGCCACCAGTTCGTCCATCTTCTTGCGGACATCGGCTTCCGACACACCCTTGCCGGCGAGGTCGGCTGCGACCTTGCGCAGCACGTCGGCATCGCCAGATTCCTCGAAATCGGCCGCGACGACCTCCTTGGAGTAGGCCACGGCGTCGTCGCCGGTTTTGCCCAGTTTTTCGGCGGCCCAAAGACCCAGCAACTTGTTCCGGCGGGCTTCCGCCTTGAACTTCTGTTCCTCGTCGAGGGCAAACTTTTTCTCGAAGCCTTCCTCGCGCTTGTCAAAAGTCGACATATATCTGTTCCGTAAGCTGAATTTGGGATTTGCCGCGCATGATCCGCCAAAGTGTGCGCGGTTTGGCGAAAAGATCATGCGCTTCTAAGAAGTTAGAGCGCGATCGGACGCAAAACCGGTTCCCACTTTTGCTGATCGCGCTCTGCCGGCGGCGGAGGCCCAGCATATAGGGGGTCAGCTCCCCTCAAAGCAATGTCCGAGAGGTCGCAGGAAGCCTAAAAGGAGCCGGTAAAACGCGCGCCCTTACATTGTATCGGCCGGATCAATCGGTTAGTTTGCCGATGAGTCCGGTTCGCGGTTTGTTTCACGATTCCGGGCTTCACGGCAGCTCCGTCGTGGGTCGCGTAAATCATCCGGAGCACCCCATTCATGGACTTCAACAGAACACGGTACATCCCTATGAGCCGTCGGCGTCGCATTTACGAAGGCAAGGGCAAGACCCTTTACGAAGGGCCCGAGCCTGGAACCCTGATTCAGCATTTCAAGGACGACGCCACCGCGTTCAATGCCAAGAAACACCAGATCATTGAGGGCAAGGGCGTCCTCAACAACCGGATCTCGGAGTATGTCTTCCAGCATCTGAACGACATCGGCGTGCCGACGCATTTCATCAAACGGCTCAACATGCGCGAGCAGTTGATCCGCGAGGTCGAGATCGTGCCGCTCGAGGTCGTGGTGCGCAATGTCGCCGCCGGATCGCTGTCGCAGCGCCTTGGCATCGAGGAAGGCACCCAACTGCCGCGCTCGATCATCGAGTTCTACTACAAGAACGACCAACTCGGCGACCCGATGGTTTCCGAAGAGCATATCACCGCGTTCGGCTGGGCCACGCCGCAGGAGATTGACGACATGATGGCGCTTGCCATTCGCGTCAACGACTTCCTCACCGGGCTGTTTCTGGGCGTCGGCATCCGTCTTGTGGATTTCAAGATGGAATGCGGAAGGCTGTTCGAGAACGACATGATGCGCATCATCGTCGCCGATGAAATCTCGCCGGACTCGTGCCGGCTGTGGGACATCAAGTCGAACGAGAAGATGGACAAGGACCGCTTCCGCCGCGATCTCGGTGGGCTGCTCGAGGCCTACACCGAAGTCGCCAAGCGTCTCGGCATCCTGATCGAGAACGACCGTCCCGCAGGCTCCGGCCCGGTGCTTGTGAAGAGCTGAATTCGGCCACGTCATTCCGGGGCGCTCGTGCTTTACGAGCGAACCCGGAATCCAGAAATTGTTTGCGAGATTCCGGATCGACCCGCTGCGCGGCTCGTCCGGAATGACGAGGATAAAATGAAGGCGCGCGTCACCGTCACATTGAAGAACGGCATTCTCGACCCGCAGGGCAAGGCTATCGAAGGAGCGCTGAAATCGCTCGGTGTCGATGGCATTGCCAGCGTGCGGCAGGGCAAGGTGTTCGACATCGAAGTCGCAGGCAGCGACAAGGCGAAGGCCGAGGCCGCACTGAAGGCCGCGGCCGACAAGCTGCTCGCGAATACTGTGATCGAGAATTATAGGGTGGAAATATTGGCCTAAAGGTCAGCGTTACGGGCGGGGGCTTGGGTGGCGTTTTCGATTTTTGTTCGGGTCGCGGCCATAGCCGCGACTGTGTTTGTGCTTGCGGGATGCGTAACGAAGCCTGTTGGGCCAGATAATCCCGGGACGAAGGTTCGCTATAGGCCGCCCGACCCCGACAAGTGGGTGGGGCAGCGCAGCTTCGATTACAGGTCGGTCTTCCGCTGTCGACCGCTGGCGTGTCCTGAAAATTCCATGGTCCATATCAAGCTTGGCGTTAGTCCGACGCGCAGCCCGGACCCGCAGGCGCTCCAGAAGTTTGCCCAGGACGATGCGGCCCGTCAGATGGCCGTAGTTGAAGAAGCCTCGCCGTCGGCAAGCTCGGGACGATTGCAGGACCTCAACCTGCTGACCTCAATTGTCACGAAAGCGAAGGATTTTCCCGCCGTTCACTGGGAATATCGCGGACAGCTTGGCGACAAGTCAGTGTACGTCGTCCGCAAGCTGGTATTCGCGGGCAACGGCACGGTGGACGTCATTTCTTCGTCGCTCAGTCTCGATGTCGCGCGGCGAAACAGCGCCGACTTTGTCGCTCTGATCGAGGTCGAAGACTACTCGCCGCAAGCGCGGTGAAAATCATTGAAATTTCCGGTTATCTTCTGATTTGGGGGATGTGATGCGATTGCTGTTTGTTGGTTTGCTCGCGGTCTTTTGTTCGTTCAGTTCATGGCAGGCTCTTGCTCAAGCGCCGGGGACCACAAGGGTCAAGATAAAGAATCCTGATCCCGCCAAATGGGCCGGCAAGAGCAACTTTTTCAGCAACAGCAATGGCGAATTTGTTTGCCGGCCGTTGGCTTGCCCCGCGCCGTCAACGGTGACGGCGAACATTTCAACCAGCCCGACGCGAAATCCTGACCGGCAAGCGTTGGCGAAGCTTGCCGGAAATATTCCGAATGAAATGTCGCGGGATAACGAGAAAGCGCGTGCATTGGGCCGCAAGGTGGAGCGGATATCCAATGGCACAAGCACCATTCGCGGATATCCGGCAGTCTTCGGGGAAGCGCGTATCGTCAGCGAAAAGGAACCGGTCTATGTGAGCCGGGTGATTTTGTTCGTAAAGTCGGCTCTCGTCACCTTTTCATCTTACTCCGGCTCTCTCGATGTGGCCCGGCGAAATCGAAATCTGTTCACACAAGCGATGGAAGTCGAGGATACTCCGATCCAGTAGTAACGATGGGCCTGTGCCCGTTGGCCGAAAGATCGACGCAAGCTCGTTCCGCTCGCTTGGGCGATTATGCGCACGTCCATTGAATTCCGGGGGATGCGGCTAAATCTGTGATTTCCACAGAGGTTCCCGCTCCAGGTGACCGTGTCCTGCGTGGACGTCAGGGCTCCTCAAGAGGGGCGACACTGGAAAAGTGGCGGCCAAATGGGTATGTCTGGCCCCGGCGGCAATGAATCGCTGAATCTGTCCTCTGTGTCCGGAATTGCAATGAAATCAGCCGTTCTCGTCTTCCCCGGCATCAACCGCGAACGCGACATGGCGCGCGCGCTCAAGCTCGCGTCCGGCAATGACGCGGCGATGGTGTGGCACGCCGACACCGCCTTGCCGAAGGGCACGGATCTCGTCGTGGTGCCCGGTGGGTTTTCCTATGGCGACTATCTGCGCTGCGGGGCGATTGCCGCCCGCGCGCCGATCATGGATGCGGTCCGCGCTCATGCCGCCGCTGGCGGCCTCGTGCTGGGTGTCTGCAATGGTTTCCAGATTCTCTGCGAGTCGGGCCTGCTGCCCGGCGTGCTGATGCGCAACGCGCAGCTCAAGTTCATCTGCCGCGACGTGCATTTGCGCGTCGAGCGTTCCGATACGCCGTTCACGCGCGGCTACAATGCCGGGCAGGTGATCCGCGTGCCGGTGGCGCATGGCGAGGGCAACTATGCCGCCGATGAAGAGACCATCCGCCGTCTCGAAGGCGAGGGCCGGGTGCTCTATCGCTATTGCAGCGCGTCAGGCGAAGTCGGCGATACGCACAACATCAACGGCGCGGCGGCCTCGATCGCCGGCATTGTCAGCGACAAGGGCAACGTGCTTGGCATGATGCCGCACCCCGAAAATCACGTCGAAGACATCATGGGCAACACCGACGGCCGCGGATTGTTCGCGGGCCTCGTTGCGCATCTGGAAAACGCGGCCTGAGACGTTATCCGCGCGTGCGGCAAGATCATTGAACAGAAGGAAAATCGCGGCCCCGGGGAGCCGCGATATTTTTTTGCATCAAGCGCTTCGCAGCGTCGCCAGGAAATGATCGACCTGGGTCCGCAACTGCTGATTTTCCGCCGTCAGCGAGCTTGCTGACGAATAGACGTCCGCCGCCGCGTGTCCGGTGTCCTCGGCGCCCTTGCTGACCGCGATGATGTTGGCAGCCACATTCGACGATCCTGTCGCCGCGACCTGGATGCCGCTGGTGACTTCGCGCGTGGCCGCGTTCTGCTGATCGACAGCTTCGAAGATCGCCCCCGCGATCCGGGATATCGAACTGATCGTGCCGCTGATTTCGGTGATGGCGCCAACGGTTTCGCTGGTCGATGCCTGCATCCCCACGATCTGGGTGCTGATTTCGTCCGTCGCCTTTGCGGTCTGTGAGGCGAGCGCCTTGACCTCCTGTGCCACGACGGCGAATCCCTTGCCGGCCTCGCCCGCGCGCGCTGCCTCGATGGTCGCGTTGAGCGCGAGCAGGTTGGTTTGCTCCGCGATGGCATTGATCATCTTGATGACATCGCCGATGCGCGCTGCGGCTTCGCTGAGGCCGGCCACCCGGCCGCTGGCGCCTTCGGCCTGCTTGACCGCGTCGTTTGCGATCCGCAGCGATTCCTGAACCTGCCGCGATATCTCGGAGACGGAAGCGCTCATTTCCTCCGCGCCAGCCGCCACGGACTGCACGCTTTGCGAAGCCTGTTCGGAAGCCGATGCAACGGAGCTCGAGAGGGTCCGTGTCTGGTCGGCGGTGGATTTCAATGTATCGGCCGCGGCATTGAGATTTTGCGATGTCGTGCCGACACGCCCCACGATCTGCGAGATGGTTTGTTCGAACTGCCCCGCCAGCCGTTCGAGAACGTCGCGCCTTTCGCGCATGCCGGCGTCCAGATAGACCGAGGTGGCGAAATCCATGTCCAGCATCGCAGCTCCGACCACTGCGTCGATGATCGCGGCTTTCTTTTCGCGCAAGGTCCGGCCGCCGAAACGCGCCGTGACGCCGGTTTCGATCGCGGCGACAAGGCCGCTGATGAGCTGTTTGTAGCCGCCGATGTACCAGCGCGGTTCGAGGCCGAGACGGTGATGGGTCTCGCCGATCCGCGTGACGGAGCGGACATAGTCGGCGTCGAAACGCGCGGACAGGATCATGTCCCAGTGGGTAAGCTGCGCGGCCTTCGCGTGAGCGACGATCTCGGGGCGCGGAAACATTTTCTCGACGTCCGGAAACTTCGCGATGGTCCGGTAGAACCCGTCGAGGATCGCTGGCAGCGCCGCCATTGCCATGGGGCGGACCTCGCGCAGCAGAGTGCGGGTCGTGTCGTCGATTCCGATGAAGGCCATGCGGGCGGCGAGAGTGTCGGAAGGGTTCATGGTGTCTGAGCCTGACTTGAGCGTAGCGGCGCGTATACCGCTTGCGGATGCAGGCAGCGGATTACGCAGTCCGATGTGACGGAGATAACCGGGCGCGTTTAAAGCGCGCTGGCTTGGCTACGCTACGGAGATTTGGTTAATGCGGTCTAAATATCATGGGGCGCCGCCGCGTAACGACATGATTTCAATCGCTTTTCGTTCGCCTGCCGGCTGGCTGTGGGTGTTCGCGGCCGGGTTTTGGGGGCGAGCGCGGAGTTTTTGGCGCAGAGCCGTCCGAGTTCTGAAAAGAGGCTCGGTGGGCCCTCACGGAGCCTGTGGCGCGGGCCCGCGACAGGGGGTTTTTTAGCCGGGATTTCTCCCTATCTGATGCTTGCCGCAGGCCGGACTGCCATGCACAAAGAGGTCCGGAATCAAGCATATTCCGTCCATCCCGCACCTCCGGTCGCCCGGAGGGATGCCGAAGCATTTGACCCGGAGCGCCGTCGCCTTGACGATCAGGAACGAACCCCAGATCACCCCCGATCTCGTCGCCAGCCACGGGCTTAAGCCGGACGAATACGAGCGCATCCTGAAGCTGATCGGGCGGGTACCGACGTTCACGGAACTCGGCATCTTCTCGGCGATGTGGAACGAGCATTGTTCCTACAAGTCCTCGCGCATCCATCTGCGCGGCCTGCCGACCAAGGCGCCATGGGTCATTCAGGGGCCGGGGGAGAACGCGGGCGTCATCGACATCGGCGATGGCCTCGCGGTGGTCTTCAAGATGGAGAGCCACAATCACCCGAGCTACATCGAGCCCTATCAGGGGGCGACCACGGGCGTCGGCGGCATTCTGCGCGACGTGTTCACCATGGGCGCACGGCCGATCGCCTGCCTTAATGCGCTGAGCTTCGGCGATCCGAGCCATCCGAAGACGCGCCATCTCGTATCGGGCGTCGTCGCGGGTGTCGGCGGCTACGGCAATTCGTTCGGCGTGCCGACGGTTGGCGGGCAGACGCGTTTTCACACGCGCTATGACGGCAACATCCTCGTCAACGCGATGGCGGTGGGCCTCGCTGAAACCGACAAGATTTTCTATGCCGCCGCGAGCGGCGTGAACATGCCGATCGTCTATCTCGGCTCCAAGACCGGCCGCGACGGCATCCATGGCGCGACCATGGCGTCGGCCGAGTTCGACGATGACTCCGCCGAGAAGCGTCCGACCGTGCAGGTCGGCGATCCGTTCGCGGAGAAGCTGCTGCTCGAGGCATGTCTCGAAATCATGGAAGCGGATTGCGTCATTGCGATTCAGGACATGGGCGCTGCGGGTCTCACCTGCTCCGCGGTCGAGATGGGCGCGAAGGGCGATCTCGGTGTTGAACTCGATCTGGATTCGGTGCCGACGCGCGAAACCGGCATGAGCGCCTACGAGATGATGCTCTCGGAATCGCAAGAGCGCATGCTGATGGTGCTGAAGCCCGAGAAGGAAAAGCAGGCTGAAGCGATCTTCAAGAAGTGGGGGCTGGACTTCGCCATCGTCGGCTACACGACGCCGACGCAGCGTTTTGTCGTGAAGCATGGCGGCGACGTGATGGCCGATCTGCCGATCAAGGAACTGGAATCGGAAGCGCCGCTTTACGATCGTCCGCATGTGCCGTCGCCGCAGTTGCCGTTAATCCATGCGCGCGACGTCACCCCGCCGGTTTCGGTTTCGGATGCGCTGTCCAGGCTGATTGCCACGCCTGAGCTGTGTTCGAAACGCTGGGTCTGGGAGCAGTACGATCACGTCATCGGCGGCAACACGCTGCAGCGTCCCGGCGGCGACGCGGCGGTGGTGCGCGTGCAGGACGGGCCGAAGGGGCTCGCGCTGACCTGCGATGTGACGCCGCGCTATTGCGAAGCCGATCCGTTCGAGGGCGGCAAGCAGGCGGTGGCGGAAGCCTGGCGCAACATCACGGCGGTTGGCGGCAAGCCTCTCGCCATCACCGACAATCTGAATTTCGGCAATCCCGAGCGGCCCGAGATCATGGGCCAGTTCGTCGGCTGCCTGAAGGGCATCGCGGCGGCCTGTACCGCGCTGGATTTCCCGGTCGTGTCGGGCAACGTCTCGCTCTACAACGAAACCAACGGCCGCGGCATTCTGCCGACGCCGTCGATCGGTGGCGTGGGCCTGCTGGACGATTTCACCAAGTCCGCCACGCTGGCGTTCAAGGCCGCGGACGAAGCGATCCTGCTGATCGGCGATACCCAGGGCTGGCTCGGCCAGTCGGTGTATCTGCGCGACATCTGCGGCAGGGAAGAGGGCGCACCGCCGCCGGTCGACCTCAACATCGAGAAGCGCAACGGCGACGTGGTGCGCGGCATGATCAAGGGCGGAACCGCGACCGCCGTGCATGACGTCTCCGACGGCGGCCTGCTGGTGGCGCTGACCGAGATGGCGATGGCCAGCGGTATCGGTGCGATCCTCGATGCGCCGCCGGATGAGATCGTGCCGTATGCGTGGTGGTTCGGCGAGGATCAGGCGCGCTATGTCGTCACCGTGCAGGAGGAACACTTGCTGATGGTGCTGAGCAAGCTCAAGGCCGTGGGCGTGCCGTGTCATGTCATCGGCAAGACCGGCGGTGAGGCCATTGCAATCGAGGGCGAGGCTCCGGTGTCGATTGCCTCGCTCAAGGCGGGCTACGAGAACTGGCTTCCGGCCTACATGGCCGGCAAGGGCTGATTGCGGCCGCTGTCTTTTGGGACTTTCCGTCATGCCCGGCCTTGTGCCGGGCATCCACGTCTTTGCGGCAGTCGTCAAGAAAGACGTGGATGGCCGGGACGACGCCCGGCCATGACGAACTCTGGCTGATGAGACGATGTCCCTAAACCTCCTCGATCGTGACCTTGTCCGGGTAGAACGCCAGGTGTCCGGCGATTTCCCTCACCGCCTCGTAGGGCGTTTCATAGGTCCAGATGGCGTTTTCCAGCGTCTTGCCGCCGGAGACGATGCTGAAATAGTTCGCGTCGCCCTTGTAGGGGCAATACGTGCTGTGTTCGGTCCGTTTCAGCTTGCCGGCATTGGCGTCGGCGCGGGGAATGTACTGGACGGCCGGGTAGCGCGCTTCCTTGAGTGTCAGGGCGTGGCTGGTTTCGGCGATGACATCGCCGCCGACGCTGACGCGGACCCGTTTGGGGTTTGGCGCGATGGTGATCGGGTGGTCCGGGCCTGGAATCTTGATGCGAACATTCATGCTGAGCTCCCTGTTAAGGTCACAATATAGGGGCCATCCTGGGCAATGCTCGCGTGACGGCGCGGGTTGTACGGGCTAGAATCAGGCATATTTCGTGCATTGCCTTGGCCGGGAAGGCTCAAGATCAGGAGATTCAAAGACATGCCAATGGACGCGCGGGACATCGAAACGATGATCAAGGCTGCCTTGCCTGACGCGCAGGTCACCATCCGCGATCTTGCCGGGGACGGCGATCACTACGCGGCCACCGTCATCTCGGAATCCTTCCGCGGCAAGTCGCGGGTGCAGCAACACCAGATCGTCTATCAGTCACTGAAGGGACAGATGGGCGGCGTTCTTCACGCGCTGGCGTTGCAGACGGGTGTGCCCGACGCCTGATCGACGGAAGCGGGGGCAACCGTGTCGACAACAAAAACCTTGCTGCGGGCGCGCGCGCCGCACCAGCATCATCGCGTCACCTACGTCGAGCTGTTCTTCGATCTGGTGTTCGTTTTCGCCATCACCCAGATTTCCCACACCCTGCTGGCGCATTTCACGCCGCTCGGCGTTCTGCAAACCACGATCCTGTTTCTGGCGGTCTGGTGGGTCTGGATTTTCACATCCTGGATCACCAACTGGCTCGACCCGGAGCGCACGCCGGTTCGCGTGATGCTGTTCGGGCTGATGATCGCCGGCCTGCTGCTGTCCACGTCCATTCCCAAGGCTTTCGAAAGCCGGGGACTGGCGTTCGCGCTGGCCTTTGTCGTCATGCAGGTCGGGCGATCGGCCTTCACGTTCCTTTCGATACCGAAGTCCCAGCCTGGCTGGCGTATGAACCTGTTGCGCATCACCCTGTGGCTCGCATGCAGCGGTGTGTTCTGGATCGCGGGCGGGCTCGCGGAGGGGCAGGCGCGGCTTCTTCTTTGGGTCGTGGCGGTAGCAATCGAATATTGCGGCCCGGTGACGCGTTTCTGGTTTCCGGGCCTGGGCGCGACACCGCTCGCGGACTGGGAAGTCGAAGGCGGCCACATGGCTGAGCGCTGCGCATTGTTCATCATCATCGCGCTCGGGGAATCCATCGTGGTCACCGGCGCGACCTTCGCGTCAGCCGCATGGACCGCACCGACGATCATCGGCTTCATTGTCGCGTTGGTCGGCAGCATCGCAATGTGGTGGGTGTATTTCCACATCGGCGCCGAAGCGGGGGCGGAACACATTTCGCATTCCGAAGAGACCGGCAAGCTGGCGCGGCTCGCCTACACCTATCTGCACCTGCCGATTGTCGCGGGGATCGTAGTATCGGCAGTCGGCGACGAGTTGCTGCTGGCGCATCCGGACGGTCACACCGATATCAAAACCATTCTCAGCATGATTGGCGGGCCGCTGCTGTTCCTGATCGGTACTATTCTGTTCAAGCGGAGCATCCGCGGCATCTTTCAGCTCTCGCACCTTGTCGGCATCGGTCTGCTGGCCGCGCTGATCCCGTTCGCGCATGATCTGTCGCCGCTTTCGCTGTCGGCGGCGACGACTGCAATCATGCTGATCGTCGCGGCCTGGGAAGCGATTTCGCTGGGTACCCACCGCGACGAGCCCAAGGAGGTTTAGAGCCTCACGATGACCATCATCATTACTGCCTTTGAAAGCTCACCCGACGGCGGCAAGGGGCTGGCGCGAGATACGCGCGTTCGGTGGGCGCTTGAGGAAGCGGGCCAACGCTACGAGGTTCGTCTTGTTTCATTCCATGCGATGAAGGAGCCAGCGCATATGGCGCTGCATCCTTTCGGGCAGATTCCGACCTATGAGGAAGGCGACCTTGCGCTGTTCGAGACAGGATCGATCGTCTTCCATATCGCCGAGCGCCATGCGGGCCTGCTGCCGGACGACGCCAACGCACGGGCGCGTGCGATCACCTGGATGTTCGCCGCGGTCAACACCGTGGAGCCGCCGATCCTTGAACTTGTCACCGCGAAGATAGTTGAAGGCGACAAGCCCTGGGCCGGGGAGCGCATGCCGCTGGTCATGGATCGCGTGCGCGACCGGCTGAAGCAATTATCCGCCCGCTTGGGCGGTGCCGACTGGCTCGACGGTGCGTTCAGCGCGGGCGACCTGATGATGGCGTCGGTGCTGCTCAGGGTGAAACCATCGGGCATTCTGAACGAATACCCGAACCTTGCCGCCTATGTCGCTCGCGGCGAAGCGCGGCCCGCCTACCAGCGGGCTTTCGCCGCTCAGTTGGCGGTCAACACCCGCAAGCCAGTCGGTTGATCGAGATTTGCTCTCGATTTCCGGGGATTGTCTTACGCTACCAGCGCATGAACCGAGAACATCCCGTCAGGGTCGGTCCATGAGACGCGCGGGGTCCATCCCGAATCGCGCGCCAGCGCCGTGAAACGCTCGATGCTGTATTTATAGCTGCTCTCGGTGTGGATCGTTTCTCCGGTGCGGAACGTCGCCGTATGATCCAGCACCCGCACGGTTTGCGGCTTGCGGCTGATCAGATGCATCTCGATGCGATGGCGTTCGCGGTTGTAAATAGCACTGTGGCTGAAGCCATCGAGATCGAGATTGCCTCCGAGTTCGCGGTTGATGCGTACCAGTACGTTGAGATTGAACTGACCGGTGACGCCCGCAGCGTCGTTATAGGCGTCGTGAAGCACGCGCTCGTCCTTCTCGAGATCGACGCCGACGATCAGCGTCGCGCCTGCGCCGAGAATGGCGCGGGCACTGCACAGGAAGGCGGAAGCCTCATGCGGGTCGAAGTTTCCGATGGTTGAGCCGGGAAAGAAGCCCACCTTGGGCATGTCTTCCACTTCCGGCGGCAGTTCGAACGGCTTGGTGAAATCGGCCGTCACCGGATGAACCGCGAGATTGGGGAAGTCTTCGCGCAAGGCGCTGGCCTGACCGTTGAGGAAATCACCCGAGATGTCCACCGGCACATAAGCCCTGAACGCGCACTGCTTGAGCAGCAGGCGCACCTTGGTCGTCGCGCCGGCACCGAATTCCACCAGCGCCGCATTGGCCGGGATCGCCGCTCCGATCTCCGCGCCGCGCTCGCGCAGAATGCGCAGTTCGGTGCGGGTGGGGTAGTATTCCGGCAGCAGCGTGATCTGCTCGAACAGCTTCGAGCCTGCCTCGTCGTAAAAATATTTGGGCAATAGCTTTTTCGGCTGTTGCGAGAACCCCGCGATCACGTCCTGAGCGAAGGAACGGTCAATTTGATCGTGGGGCGGAGCATCGGCCCGCGCGTTGACATGCACATTCATGACGGTCTCATGTGTTCGGGGTTCAAACGGCGTAATCGGCGAGGCGCAGTCCGGTGAACTGCCAGCGGTGATGCGGATAGAAGAAATTGCGATAGGTGATGCGGCTATGATTGTCCGGTGTTGCCAGCGATGAGCCGCGCAGCACCAATTGGTTGATCATGAATTTGCCGTTGTACTCTCCGAGCGCGCCCTCAACGGCGCGATAACCGGGATAAGGCGAATACGAACTGCGGGTCCACTGCCAGACGATGCCGAAGGCGTCGTTCAGATGACCGGCGCGGGCAGCGACTTCCCATTCCATTTCCGTCGGCAGGTGTTTTCCACTCCAGCGCGCGAATGCGTCGGCTTCGTAGTAACTGACATGGGAGACTGGTGCTGACGGATCGATCGGCTGCAAACCGCCGAGCGTCATGATCTTCCATTCATCGTTGACCTTCCGCCAGTGGCCCGGGGCCTGCCATTCCTCGCGCTCGGCGGTCGCGAAGCCGTCCATCAGCCACAGCGTCGGCGTCGTGTAGCCGCCGTCCTTCATGAAGGCGAGCCATTCGGCATTGGTGACGAGATTGCGCGCCAGCTTCACAGGGCCGACCAGAGCGCGGTGCGCGGGCTTCTCATTGTCGAAATGGAATGACCCGTCGGCATGCCCGATGGTGTGGATACCCTCCATCAGCGTGACCCATGCGTCGCCGCTGCGGGTCGCGGCCGGGAATGTCCAGCCGGGTTCGTAGGCGGGCGGGAGCGGATTCTGCGCGAAGGCGTGCAGGATGTCAGTGAGCAGCAATTCCTGATGCTGCTGCTCGTGATTGAGGCCGACCTCGATCAGCGGCTCCAGCTTCGTCAGGGTGTCCGCATCGGCCGAACTGAAAAATGCCGCGACTGCGGCATCGACGTGCTTGCGGTAGGCCGTCACCTCGTCCGCGCCGGGACGGGTGAGGTCGCCTCGGTGGGCGCGGGAGTGACGGGGTCCGGCGCTGACGTAATAGGAATTGAAGAGGTACGCGTAATCCGGATGGTAGGGCGTATAGCCCGGCGAATACTCGCCCAGCAGGAACTGCTCCCAGAACCAGGTCACGTGAGCGCGGTGCCATTTGGCCGGGCTGGCATCCGGCATCGACTGGACCAACTGGTCCTCAGGTGACAGCGGGGCCGCCCGCCGCTCGGTCTCGTCCCGGACGGTGCGATAGGCCGCCAGCAGCCGCGCGGCCAGCTCATTGCGTGACTTCTGGCCGGATTTGGCCATAAATGCGGAGGAAGTGGCGACACGGGCGTCTGGTTGGGATGCTGGTTTCGTCACGAGAATCTCCGGTTGAGGGGAGAACGATGCTTCTCCGGAACGGTTCCGCAGAACGGATGCTCTACATAGGGGCCCCTGCCGGAGATAAAAGGCACCGTCAGCCATGAAGTGGATACGCGCCGGCTATGGCGCTGTTACAGCGGGCCGAGCATGGCAGCCCCGCATTGCCCCTTTTTAGGACGGCATGGCACCCTTTCGGCGATTTGATTGGGCTGCGACGCCGTTTCACGCTACATATATGCTTAGAGAAAGAGGCCGGTGACCGATTCCGGCTTGGGCAGAGCCAGTTTTAAGGACGCGATTATGAGCATCGACCAATTCATCGACAATGAAGTGAAGTCCAACGACGTCGTGCTGTTCATGAAGGGTACGCCGCAGTTTCCGCAGTGCGGATTTTCGGGCCAGGTGGTCCAGATTCTCGATCACGTCGGCGTCGCCTACAAGGGCCTGAACGTGCTTGAGTCGGGCGAGCTGCGCGACGGCATCAAGATCTATTCGAACTGGCCGACCATTCCGCAGCTTTACGTCAAGGGCGAATTCGTCGGTGGTTGCGACATCATCCGCGAAATGTTCCAGGCCGGTGAATTGCAGCAGTTGCTCGCCGACAAGGGTGTCGCGGTTCAACAGCCCGTTGGCTGATGTTTACTGGGCATGATCTGATCCGAAAACCGGTTTCCACCTTTCGGGACTACGCATTTTGCGAGACGGCTTCAGCCGTCTCGCTTGTGAATCACTCTTCCTGACCGATACACTTCCTCCCAAGCCCGGACACAAACGATCCGGGCGTTCGTCTGAAAAGACTTGGGAGGAATTTCTATGTTCGTGTCTCGCCACATCAGGGCGCCGCTGTTTATTGCCCTGACGCTTGCCGTTGCCAGCACCGCGTTTGCCGACAGTGTTGTCCGTACCCGGCCCGCCGAGGCGGGGCTTTCGCCCGCAGGGCTCGCGCGGATCGGCGCCTACATCAAGAACGAAATCGCTACCAACAAGATTCCCGGTGCTGTGGTGATGATCCAGCGGCGCGGCCAGGTCGCCTATTACGAGACCTTCGGTGTCCGCGATCCGGCCACCAAGGCGCCGATGACGGCGGACACCATCTTCCGGATCTATTCGATGTCGAAGCCTGTCACGACGGTGGCGGCGATGATGCTGGTGGAGGAGGGCAAGCTGCAACTCGGCGACCCCGTTGCGAAGTTCATTCCCGCCTTCAAGGACGTGAAAGTCGGCGTCGAGAAGAAGGGCGATGACGGAAACATGACGCTCGATCTCGTGCCATCCCGCCGCCCCATGACGGTGCAGGATCTGATGCGCCACACCTCGGGCATTACCTACGGCTTCTTCGGCGAGGGGCTCGTCAAGAAGGCCTATGCCGAGGCGAAAATCTTTTCGGAAGATGTCGACAACGCCGGCTTTGCCGACCGCATCGCCAGGCTGCCGCTGGCCTATCAGCCGGGATCGACCTGGGACTACAGTCACTCTACCGACATTCTCGGCCGGGTGGTCGAAGTGGTGTCCGGCAAGTCGCTGTATCAGTTCGAGAAGGAGCGCATTCTCGATCCGCTCGGCATGAAGGACACCAGCTTCTATGTCACCGACAAGGCCAGGCAGCCGCTGATCGCAGAGCCGTTTCCGAACGACCGCAAGATCGGCAATGACGCCGAGATGAACGATCCGCGCATCGCGCGCAAGTGGGAGTCCGGTGGTGGCGGCATGGTCTCGACCATCGGCGATTATGCGCGCTTCACGAAAATGCTGCTGAACGGCGGCACGCTCGATGGGAAGCGCTATCTGAGCCCGAAAACCATCGCCTATATGGGATCGAACCATGTCGGCCCGGCATCGGGCGTGGTGAACGGTCCCTACTATTTGCCCGGGCCGGGCTTCGGTTTCGGCCTCGGATTCGCGGTGCGCACCGAGCCGGGTGTCAGCGTGATGGAGGGCAGCGTCGGCGAGATGAACTGGTCGGGCGTGGGTGGCACCACGTTCTGGGTCGATCCGAAGGAGGACATGTTCGTGGTCTTTATGTCCCAGACCGTCCAGCACCGTGGGCGCCATCGCGTCGCGCTCAAGAACCTCGTCTACGGGTCGTTCGAGAAATAATGCGGGTTGGATCAGCCCGGTACGCGCGCCGGGCTGATCCGTTTCGTTTCCTTGCACGATGGCAGCTAACCGCTAAAGTCCGGCTCATTGACCGGATTTTGCGGAGATCGGTGTTGTTTTATTCAAATATCGCCCGGCGCGTTGGCGCTGCCTTGCTTGTCACATCCATCTCTGCCGCAGTCATATCGCAGTCACCGCAGGCTTTCGCGGAAAGCCTCGGGCGGACCAACCCGGACAAGGCCGGCTTCTTCCCGGAGCGGCTCGCGCGCATTACCGAGTATTTCAACAACGAAGTCGCAACGAGGAAGATTCCTGGCGCGATCGTGCTGATCCAGCGCCACGGCCAGCCCGCATATTACGAAGCTTTCGGCGTGCGCAATCCTGCGACGAAGGCGCCGATGACGCCCGACACCATCTTCACGCTGTTTTCCATGACCAAGCCGATCACCTCCGTGGCGGCGCTGATGCTGGTGGAGCAGGGCAAGCTGGCGCTCGACGACGAGGTCGGAAAATACATCAAGGGATTCTACAACATCAAGGTCGGTGCGGAGAAACCCGGCCCTGACGGCAAGCCCGAACTCGATCTCGTCGCGCCACGCCGCGCGATCCAGATTCACGATCTGCTGCGGCAGTCAGCGGGCATTCCATATGCATCGCTGGCCTACGGCGTGGTGAAGAAGCCTTATGAGGACGCCGACCTGATGTCGGGAAAGTTCACCAACGCGGAAGTCGCGGACAAGATTGCCGCGCTGCCGCTGATCGGCCAGCCCGGTGAGTACTGGACCTATGGTCACGCCACCGACGTACTTGGGCGGGTGATTGAAGTGATTACGGGAAAATCGCTCTACCAGTTCGAGAAAGAGAACCTGCTCGACCCGCTCGGCATGTCGAATACGGGCTTCTTTGTCACAGATCCGGCGAGGCAGGCGCTGCTCGCCGATTCATTTCCGACCAAATACGACAAGCTCGATCGCGATCCACGCGTGGTCACCAAATGGGAATCCGGCGGTGGCGGCATGGTGTCGTCGATGGCCGACTATGCGCGATTTGTGCAGATGCTGCTGAATCGCGGTGAACTCAACGGCACGCGCATTCTGGCGCGCAAGACCGTGGACCTGATGACGTCGAACCATATCGGCGAGGGAACGGGCATCAAACCATGGGTCTACTATTTTCCCGGTGCCGGATTTGGCTTCGGCCTCGGTGTCGCCGTGCGAACCGATGCCGGCGTCAGCCACTGGGCCGGTTCTGTCGGTGAATACGAGTGGAGCGGGGGCAGCGGGACTTACTTCCTGGCCGATCCAAAGGAAAACATGTTCGCGATCCTGATGATCCAGTCGCCCTCGCAGCGCGGACGCATCCAGTCGGCGTTCAGAAGCCTTGTCTACGGCGCGATGAAATAATCAGAACCTGACGGCGAGGTTTGCCCTGACGGAATGAGCGCTGGCATCTGCCGCGAGACGCCCGACATATAGCAGCGTCAGTACCGCATTTCGGTGAACAAGCGCATCCAGCCCGGCTTCGACCAGCAGCGTATCGGCTGCGATCGGAACGCCCGCGATGGCGAACGGCGACGGGCTTGCCGCAAACGCCATCAGCGAGACAGGCACGGCGCCATCGTAGGCATGCTGCCATCCGAGCGATCCGCGCCCGGTCATGGCCCAGGGACCGATCGCCGGGATCGGCGCCTGCGCGCGCAGCCCGAGCGTTGAATAGGTCGCAGACGTGGTGGCCTGTGCCACCCTGAGCGCCGCAGGCCCGCCTGTTTCCGTGAAGCCGTCACTGCGCACGTTTGCGTAGGCGAGGTTCGCGAAGGCTTCAGTATTCACCCAGCTCCTGACGATGCCATAGGCGGCTTCACCGAAGACCTGCGCCGTGCCGGCGTTGTAGCTTGCAGTTGCCATATCGGCGAAGCCGGGGAGGGCGCTGGTGCGCGTTGTCGAGATGTCGTGATGTGAGTAGGCGGCACCTGTGCGCAGCGCAAAGTCGCCGATCCGTCCGCCGCCATAGGCCGCGAGATGGAAGGTATCGATGGTGCCGGATGACGTTCGTGCATCGACGCGGGCATCGGTGCGCCCGCCGCCGGTCGCGACGCCCAGACGCCAGGTGCTGTTGAGCGTCACATCGACACCGCCGATGGCGCCGCCATTGGTCGCGCGCAGCGTCGCGGCATTGCCGTCGCTGTTGAGCCGGATCCAGTTGCCGTAGCCCTGCACCCACGCGCCGTAGACCGGAGCGATGACCGGCGGGGGCGCCTTGATCGGCCATTTGGGCCCGCCTTTGGCCTTGCGCATCTTCTTCGCATAGGCGAGTGCGGATTCCTCTTCATCTGCAAATCCGGTTGCCTGTGAGCCGGTCGCGGGGTCTTGCCGCTGCCGGCCGAGAATGGCGTCGCGGACCAGAGAGCTTTCATCGAGCATCAGCGAATGCAGGCTCGGATGAATTTCGCCCGACACGCTGTCGAACGCGGCACGGGCCTGATCCGGCGTGAGTACGAGCGCCGCGCTGACAATTGGATTGGCCATGCCGAGGGCTGCGAGGCCGCCGCCCGCCGAGATCTGGTTCGGCGTGATCCCGACGCTGGCGAAGTCGATGCTGTTGCGGACCAGCGTGAGATAAACATTGTTGACATCGTAGATCAGCGAGGGATCGAGGAACGCGAAGTTCGATGTCACGCCGCTGAACGTGCCGCTGCGGCCGCCGGTGGCCGTCAGGATCGTATATTGTGTGGTGGGGGCGTAGCTGCCGACGCCGGCCATCACGCGCACGGTGCCGCCGTTGATGGTGGCGGTGTGGCCGGCTCCGGTGATCGCAAGCAGGCCGTTGGCGGAGGGGGTGACGCCGACGGTGAAGAACGCGCCCATCTGGTGAATGTAGTTGCCATTGAATGCCAGCGTGCCGCTGTCGACCTGCACGTTGCCCCCGCTTGCGTTCGTAACATTGCCGATCACGGTGCCATTGCCGGTCAGGGTGCCGCCGTTCTGGATGCCGACTGCGGGACTCGTGAGCTGTCCGCTGATCCGCAGCGTACCGGCTTGCACGGTTGTGGCGGTGGAAAACATCCCGTTTCCGGTCAGGGTCCAGTCCACGCCATTCATCGTCAAAGTTTCGAAGTTGGAAAACTTCGCGATGCCTTCGATGCCGGTACCTTCCAGGATCAGGTTGTCGGTGCCGGTGCCGCCGAGCACATTGCCGTTAAGGACGGAGCCGGTTTGAAGCCGAAGTGTGTGAGTGGCGCCTGCTGGAACACCTGCGTTGGCGGCGAATGTGATCGCATTTGTCTTGCCGGAGATTGTGCCGCTGTTGATGATCTCTGCGGTTGCGACGTTGCGAACCAGAATGCCGTTCCAGTCGGCGGCCGTTCCGGCGCTCCCGGAGTTCGATATGGTGCCGCTATTCGTGATGGTTCCGCCGCCGGTTGCCTCGACCGCCGCGCCGCGATTCGAGGTAATCGAGCCAGCGTTGCTGAACGAGGTCCACACCGCGCTGGCGCTGCCATAGACGCCGTTATAGTCGCCGAAGATCACGCCGGTGCTGGTGTTCGTAAATGTCGAGGGACCACCTTGAATGAGTACGCCGGTGCTGAAGCCGGTTGTCTTGTTCGACTGGATGGTTCCTGCGTTGAACAACGTGCGCGACGTACCTTGCCCGATTGACACTGCGTTGACGCCCGTGTCGGTCTTGATCAGGCCGCTGGAATAGTTGTTGACCGTTCCACCGAGCCACATTGTGACCCCTTCGACACCGCCAGTAATCGTGCCGTAGTTGTTCAGCGTGCCCGGGCCGCCGGCTGGAGGCAGGCCGAACGGCTTGTAGCCGAAGGTGATTGCCGTCGCGGTGCCGGTAACGGTCGCCCCGGCCGTGTTGGTGAAGGTGCCGCCCTGGTCAAGTTTTACAGTGTTGCCGCCGGTCACGGCGCCGTCGTTTGTAATGGACCACGCCTGCAACGTGGCGCTAAGGGCGGGGCTTGCCGATCCCACGGTGACTCCGGTGGCGATATGCGCAGTCGTTCCGGAGAATGTATCGAGATTGACGCTCGGCGTGTTCGCGGTGATTTCGACATCGGCGGCCTGAGCCGGGGGAGGTGAAAAGATTTGCGGAATCGACAACGCCATCACACCGGCGGCGCACATCCATACGACATGCTGGCGGAGCGTTATCTGCCGCCTCTCAATGCAAGGCCGCAACGCAGTCATCGAGCCAAAAATTACAGCATAAAACCTCAGCGCTGGCGCGGTTTGCCCCGCGCCCCGCGCCCCGCCAAATAATTTTGCCACCAGCCGCCCCGTATTCCCCAGAACAACGGCCAGACGGTGCCAAAGGCAGATACGTCACGCACTATTCAAATGAATAGGGTTAGTTTTAAATTGGTGTGTCATCTTAGCTTTCCACAGCGGGTAGCGGCGGGGTGGTCGTGAGCGAGGCCGAAGGCAGGTTTCTGGACGCGCTTTATCAAGGGGTTTCCGATAGTGGCCAACTCACTCTCGCGCTGGAGTTGATCCAGAACATGTTCGGTTGCCGTAGTGCCGTCCTGGTGATGGTCGACGCACGCGATCCGACGGCGAATTTTGTCGAGACATCAGGCACGCTGCATCAGAGCTTGCAGCTTTATGTCGAGAAATATGCCCAGATCGATCCCGCGCCGGCCCGCTTTCTCGCTCTGCCTGCCGGCCAGGCCATGACCACCAACCGGATGTTCACGCCCGAAGAGCGTGCCGTCGATCCCTTTTATAACGAGTTCTTCAAACCGATCGGCCTGATCGAGACGCTCGGCGGACCGCTCTATTCCAACGACGGCAACTTCGCGATGATCGCGCTGATGCGTGGCGATGATCGTGCGCCCTTCAACGAGCAGGAAGTGGCGCACCTCGAGCAACTCATGCCGCACATCACCCGTGCGCTGCAATTGCGCCGCACGTTCTTTCGGATCGATTCAAGAAATGTCGGATTGCAGGCAACGCTTGACCGCCTTCAGGCTGGACTCGTCCTGCTGGCGGCTGACGGAGAGGTGCTGTTCGTCAACGCGGCAATGCAGGCTCTCGCTCAGCAAAATGATGGCTTCATATTCGGCCGCAGGGGCCAACCCCTGGTGACCAATACAGAGGCGCGTCGCCGGTTCGATGCGCTTTTGATCAATGTCGGTGGCGGCGGTTCCGGCGGCGTGGTTGCCGTGCCTCGTAACGAGGGGCGGGACTATGCTGTCCTGGTCGCGCCTTCCCCGGCGTCATCCGCGCAATCCGACTGGGAGCGCGGCGGGCCTCGCGGCGCGATCGTGGTCGTACACGATCCGGACTCCGGATCTGCCAATACGTCCGAAATCCTGGAGCAGGGGCTCGGGCTGTCGAAGGGAGCCGCGCGGCTGGTCGCGGCTTTGGCGGCTGATCACGATCTCAAGACCTTTGCCGAAAGCGAGGGCGTCACAATTCACACGGCGCGATTCCATCTGCGGAGTGCGCTGTCGCGGACTGGAGCCAGGACACAGGCGGAGGTGGTGCGGATCGCAGTTCGCTTGTTGCGGGATTTCGCGTTGGCTGAACCCAATCCCGCATCACCAGCGTCATAATCCATCAGCCAAGGAAAAAGGCCGCCCGGTGGGCGGCCTTTCGCATTTCTGTAATCCGTCGCTGAAGGTATCAGCGCGAATAGAATTCGATGATGAGGTGCGGCTCCATCTGAACCGGGAACGGCACTTCCGAGAGGCCCGGAACGCGCGCGACCTTGGCGGTCTGCTTGCCGTGATCGACTTCGAGATAGTCGGGGGTGTCCCGCTCCGGAAGCTGGTTGGCTTCAAGTACGAAGGCAAGCTGCTTGGACGCTTCCTTGATCTCGATGACGTCGCCGACCTTGACCTTGTAGCTGGCGATGTTGACGCGCTTGCCGTTCACCTTGATGTGGCCGTGGTTGATGAACTGGCGGGCAGCGAACATGGTGGCCACGAACTTTGCGCGGTACACCACGGTGTCGAGGCGGCGCTCCAGCAGGCCGATCAGGTTCTCACCCGAGTCGCCCTTCAGGCGGCTGGCTTCGACGTAGATCGCGTGGAACTGACGCTCGGAAATGTTGGCGTAATAGCCCTTGAGCTTCTGCTTGGCGCGGAGCTGCGTGCCGAAGTCGGAGAGCTTGCCCTTGCGTCGCTGGCCGTGCTGGCCGGGGCCGTATTCGCGCTTGTTGACGGGGCTCTTCGGGCGACCCCAGATGTTCTGGCCCATACGGCGATCGATTTTATACTTCGCCTCACTACGCTTAGTCATCGCGTCCTCTTTCGTGTTTGCGCATGATCTGGTCCGAAAACCGGTGTCCACTTTTCGGGATCATGCGTGTTTGGTTTTGAGGATCGCGCCCTCCTGTGCAGCGGGTGTTATCCCGGTGCTGACAGGTCCGCCTCATAAGCTTGATGGGGAGGACCACGGGTCGCGAAACGCAACGCGGGCCGAAACCGGCCCGCGAGCAACGTGTTCATAGGTAGAAAAGGCCGATAAGTCAAACAGTTCGGCTATTTTGCCGGGGCTGGAGAGGCCAGCGGCTTGGTCTTGTCCACCACGTAAACTCCCAGCACTTTCATAGGCTTATCGCCATGAACAGCGGCATCATGCACCGCCCCCGCCGGGATCTGGTAAGATTCTCCGGCTTTCAGCGTCTTATCGGGCTGCCCGTCGATGGACAGGACCAGTTCACCTTCCAGGACATACCCCGTTTCGGCGCCCGGATGGGTGTGGCGTCCGGCCCTCGTCCCCGGAGCAAGTTCGGCAAGGCCGGTGATCGTATTGTAGCCCTCTGGAAAGGCGATGGTCTGGAGCGGAGTCCGCTTGATGCCCGCGGGCGGCTGCTGGGCGAGGGCCGCGCCAATGCCGGCGAGCGCGAGAACAGAAACGCAAAGCACTGTCTTCTTGAGCATGTGTATCTCCCTTTCACTGTTCTCTTTCGGAACAGATCGCGCGGGAGGCTATCAGCCGAATGATACCGGCGGAAGGGCGGTTCTCAGCTCACGAGGCTGGCGCCGAAGAACGGCATGAGAGCTTTGGCAAGAACCGGCGAGGGTGCATGTCCCGACGTGAAGAGGATACGCGCACCGGGCGCTTCACCAGCGCCGTTCGCGGGGCCGAGCAGGTCGCTGACCCGCCGCGCGATAGCGGGTGCGGGGTCGATCCAGTCCACGCCCCATGGCGCCAGCGCAAGCATCTGATCGATCAGCAGAGGATAGTGCGTGCAGGCCAGCACTATGGTGTCGGTTCGCGCATCGCCATTGAGGAAGCAAGGCGCGATCTCGGCAGCGATGGCGTCGTCGCTGACGCGCTCGCCGCGCAGCGCTGCTTCAGCGAGGCTCGCGAGATTTTCCGCGCCGACCAGCGTCACATCGCAACCCTGAGCGAAGTCCGCGATCAGTTTCTTGGTGTATTCGCGTTTCACGGTGCCGCGCGTGCCGAGTACGGACACGCGCTTTGTTTTTGAAGACGCGCAGGCTGGCTTGATGGCGGGAACCGTGCCGACGAACGGCACGCTGTATGCCTCGCGCAGATGCGTCATCACCAGCGTGGAGGCCGTGTTGCAGGCGATGACGACAAGGTCGGGCTTGTGCTCGGCGATCAGGTCGCCGGCCAGCGGCACGACACGGGCGACGATCTCATCCTCGGTGTGCTGGCCGTAGGGGAAATAGGCATCGTCCGCGACATAGACATAACGCGCGCCCGGCCGCAGTTTCACGATCTCGCGGAACACGGTGAGACCGCCGAGGCCGGAGTCGAAAACAAGGATCGTGGGCACGTGGGACACAAAGGACATGATAGCCGATCTGCGGTTACCACTTTGTTGTAATTGAGGGGCTAGTGGTCCGATTCTAACATTCGCCTAGCGTTCCAGCAGGCATTTCCTGCGAATGTTAGAATCGAAAGACCACTAGCAAATATAGGTTTTTAGTGGAGTTTGGATTTGACATTCGCTTTACGGGCTCGTTGCTGGCAGGGGAGCGAATGTCAAATCCACTCCACTATCACACCGGCTGAAGAGGGCGGTGTGGCCCCTCCGGCAGCACGACCCGGACCGCATCGCCGGGGCGAACGTCTCCGCCAGTCAGCACGATGCTCATGACCCCGGCCTTGCGGATCAGGTTGCCATCGGCGTCCTTGTCCAGAGTCGCCGCCATCAGGCCTTGCTGGAAGCGGTCGATCTGGATGCAGGGATTGCGCAGGCCAGTGACCTCGACCACGGCGCTGCCACCGAGGTGCAGCCGCGTGCCGGTTGGCAGCGCGAGCAGGTCGATGCCGCGGGTGGTGACATTCTCGCCCATCTCGCCGGGGCGGACGATGAAGCTTTTCGGAGCGAGTTCGTCGAACAGCTCTTCGTGGATCAGATGGACCTGACGCAGATTCGGCAGCGTCGGGTCCTTCGCGACACGCGAGCGGTGTTTCACCGTCTCGCCCATATGTGCGTCCCCGTCGACGCCGAGCCCCTTCAAAAGGCGGATGCTCAGTGAGTTCGTCTTGCTGAAATGATGGCCTTTGCGAAGGCTTACCGCGGTGACGGCACCCATCGTCTCAGGACGCTTCTTTAATAGTGGGGATGATTTTATCCGAAAACCGGTGTCCACTTTTCGGAATCATGCCCCGAAGACCCGCTTGAAGATCGTATCGACGTGCTTGAAGTGATACGCGAGATCAAATTGCTCCTCGATCTCCTTGTCCGACAGATATTTCTTCACGTCGGCATCCTTCTTCAGAAGTGACTGGAAGTCGCCTTCGCCGCGCCAGACCGGCATCGCGTTGCGCTGGACCAGCCTGTAGGCATCCTCGCGCGATGCGCCCTTTTGCGTCAGCGCGATCAGCAGCCGCTGCGAATGGACGAGGCCGCCGAGGCGATCGAGGTTCTTCTGCATGTTGGCCGGATAGACCAGCAGCTTTTCGACGACGCCAGCGAGGCGGTTGAGTGCGAAGTCCAGCGTCACCGTCGCGTCGGGGCCGATCATGCGCTCGACCGAGGAATGCGAGATGTCGCGCTCGTGCCAGAGAACCACGTTTTCCAGCGCGGGCGTCACGGCGGAACGGACGATGCGTGCAAGGCCGGTGAGGTTTTCGGTCAGCACCGGATTGCGCTTGTGCGGCATCGCCGACGAGCCCTTCTGGCCTTCGGAGAAGAATTCTTCGGCTTCCAGCACTTCGGTGCGCTGCATGTGGCGGATCTCGGTGGCAAGGCGTTCGACCGAAGAGGCGACGACACCGAGGGTTGCAAAGAACATCGCGTGGCGGTCGCGCGGGATCACCTGCGTCGAGATCGGCTCGACCGAGAGGCCCATGGCCTTGGCGACATGGGCTTCGACGCGGGGATCGATCTGGGCGAAGGTGCCAACGGCGCCGGAAATGGCGCAGGTCGCGATCTCCTTGCGCGCGGCGATGAGGCGTTCCTTCGCGCGGGTGAATTCCGCATAGGCATAGGCGAGCTTGAGGCCGAAGGTGACCGGCTCGGCGTGAATGCCATGAGAGCGGCCGATGGTCGGAGTCATCTTGTGCTCGAAAGCGCGGGTCTTGAGCGCGACGAGTACCTTGTCGGTATCGGCGATCAGGATGTCGGCGGCGCGCGCGAGCTGCACATTGAGGCAGGTGTCGAGCACGTCCGACGAGGTCATACCCTGATGCACAAAGCGTGCTTCGGGTCCGACGATTTCGGCCAGATGCGTCAGGAAGGCGATGACGTCGTGTTTGGTTTCGCGCTCGATCTCGTCGATGCGCTCGACATTGAAGATCGCGTCCTTGGCCCTGGCCCAGATGGTTTTGGCGGCTTCCTTCGGAATGACGCCCAGCTCGGCCAGCGCATCAGCGGCATGCGCCTCGATCTCGAACCAGATCTTGAAACGCGTCTGTGGCTCCCAAATGGAGACCATTTCGGGGCGGGAATAACGGGGAATCATCGCGAACTCTTGAGCTTGGGGATTACGCCGCGCTTTAGCAGATCGTATCCCGCGAGGCCACCCTTGAGGTGCGTTTCTGCGCGGAGAATCGGGCCTTTTTGGCCTAAATCGCTTCGCCGCGCGCGTGGGCGGCTGCGCTGCGGATCGCGGCGATGTTGGCCTTGTAGCTGTCCATCGTGCCGCCCTTGAAAACAGCAGACCCGGCGACCAGAGCGTTGGCCCCGGCGGCGGCGACCTTGGCGGCGTTGTCTGCCGTCACGCCGCCATCGACTTCGATGTCGATGGGGCGCCCGGCGCACATCGCACGGACCTGCGAGATCTTTTCCAGCACGGCGGGAATGAACGACTGGCCGCCAAAGCCGGGATTGACCGACATCACCAGCACGAGATCGATCATGTCGATCACATACTCGATGGCGCTAGCGGGTGTCGCCGGATTGAGCGACACGCCGGCCTTCTTGCCGAGCGCGCGGATCGCCTGCAACGAGCGATGCAGATGCGGACCGGCTTCGGCATGCACGGTGATGATGTCCGAACCGGCCTTGGCGAAGGCCTCGAGATAGGGATCGCACGGTGCGATCATCAGATGCGTGTCGAAGATCTTCTTCGAGTGCGGGCGCATCGCCTTGATGACGTCGGGACCGTAGGAAATGTTCGGAACGAAGTGGCCGTCCATCACGTCGAGATGAATCCAGTCGGCACCGGCCTGATCGACGGAACGGACTTCTTCGCCGAGCCTGGAGAAGTCCGACGCCAGGATCGACGGCGCGATGACCAGCGGACGAGGTGCGAAGGGTTGGGACATGATGGCTTCCGGTGTTGCCCTTGGCGCAGTGAGGATCAGGCGTTCCAGCGATGGTCTTGGTTTCGCCTAACACGCCGCCTGCGCGCGGGCAACGCGAGGCGGGGGACTTACACAGGAACCGCGCTCGAACCGGCAAATCCTGCCCGCAGCGGCAGAAATTGCCCTGCTGGACATCCCATTCTGCGGCGAAAATCATCGTATTTATTGGGGTTTCCGCTGCGGCACGGCAATTGCTGGGTACCTGGCGGGATGATCTGGGCCGCCGTTAGCGGCTTTGGGGAGTATCGCGATGTTTTTTGCCGCTGGTGCCGTTGGAGCTGCCGCTGCCGCCGCAGGCACGGCCCTGGATTTGCTGTCATCGCTGACGCCTGGCAAATCGGGTTCGACGACGGGCGTCAAACAGACGAATTCGCTGTTCGATTTGGGCTCGGCCACCAGTGCGACGAATACGTCGATCATCACTTCAAGCAGCCCAACGCAGACCGGAGCCCTGTCTCCCTCGACATTCAATGCGCTGCTGTCGGCACAGGATTCAAATGGCAAAGCCAGCCCGTCGGCTGCGTTGAAGGATTTGTTCACTCAGATCGACACCAACGGCGACGGCAAGATCACCAAAGCCGAATTCGAGGACAAGCTCGGCGCGGGCGGCACCAACGTCGCAGCCGCTGACAATGTCTTCAGCAAGATGGATGCCGACGGCGATGGCTCGGTCAGCCTCGACGAGATGGCGGCCGCCCTGAAGGGCAAGGGCCGAGGTCATTCCCATGCGCATCAGGCCGGCGATGGCGCCGATGCACTGATGCAGGCTCTGCAAGGCGCTTCAAGCTCTTCGACAACGAACAGCGACGGATCGATCACCACCACGCTGACCTATGCCGACGGATCGAAGATCACGATCAGCCAGCCTGCGGCTTCCAGCACGTCGGGCAGCGCTTCGTCGCAATACAATCTCGTCGAGCGGATGGTGCAGCGTCAGACCGACTCTCTTGCGGCCGCGGCGAGGCAGTCCATCTCCGTCAAGGTTTGACGGTAGCAAATACCGTCTGCATCGGTAGCAACACGCACAAAAGCGCGATTTTCATCAGTCGCTAACCACGCCGGATCGCTAATCGCACCCACGCGATATTCTTGCGGGGTGAGCATTGTGCTGAGACTGATGGTGTGGGCTGGCGTTATCTGTCTCGTTGCAAGCACTTCACATGCCGAGGACGACTTCGTTGCGTCGCTTCGTCTGCGCGGTGGTTTCGACAGCAACCCACAATTCTCGACCGGCAGCGGGATCGGCGGTAGCGCCTTCATCGGAACGGACACCGCGCTTGCTGCCGGCACCAAGGAGAAAGAGCATAGCTACGGCGTCGCCGCGGAAGCGAGCACCACGCAATATGCCAATCCGCTGGCGGTGCCTGCGTTGAACGGAAAGGTCATCCTGCGCGGGACATACGGCGGTGACGATGCCAACATCGCGGCCACCACGACCATCGCCGACACCAGCACCTACAATCTCCGCTCGTCCGACCTCGTGCAGTCGCTCAAGGGCGAGGCAAAATTTGGTGCAATCAAGATTTTCTTGACCACCGAAGGCGCGCGCTCGACGCTGAACCAGACCAACGCGATCTTCCAGGATTTTTTGCCGAGCCCACAGGTCTATCTGCGGGGCACCCTGATCCCAGGCCTTGCCTATGCGCGTGACAAGTTCGAGATCGGCGCGTCGGTCAACCTGTCGGTGCGCCGTTATCAGAAGGAATTGGACGACTTCGGCTATCGCCGCGACAATGAGCGCGTCCAGCCGTTCCTGTTCGCCAGATACCAGGACAAGGACATCACGGTGTTCGGTTCGATCTCGCAGTTATACGCCACGTTTCACGACGTCGACTTCACCAACGTCAACACGACCCTGTTCGATGCGAGCCTGTCCTGGCGTATTGCGCCGTTTACGATCGATCTTGCCGCCTATCGCCGCGCCAGCGAGACCACATTCCCGATCTCGCCGATTACAATCGATACGGCCTATACGGCGAAGGCGAGCTGGCTGGTCGAGCCCAAGCTGACGCTCACAGCGGCGGTCGGTTACGCCACTACGGATTATCTGGATTCGCGCTTCAGTGCGCGGACGCTGACCTATGGCATCGGAGCCTCGCACAATCTCGGAAACGGCTATGCCGTCGGTCTGGATCTCACGCGGGCGCAAGGAACGTTGATTTCGGGGGAGCAAGCCAACGCGATCGTCATCAGTTCATCGCTGACGAAGAAGTTTTCGCCTTTCGCAAAAGACGAGAAGAAAGAAGCATTGAGAGATAAGCCGGCTGTGACCAGGAGCTAGGTGGCAGCCTGACCCTACAGGGGGGATGCAGGACCAGGCTGCCGCGCGAATGAGGCTTGGGATGAGGGGAACTCATTCGCGGTCTTGCAGTGGCTTACACGTCAGTGCCCGCAGCCGCAGCCGCCTCCGAGCAGACCGCCAAGGGCGCCGCCCTTGCCGAGCACGGCGCCGAGGACCCCGCCTTTGCCGGTGGTGACCGCGGCGTTGACGACGAGAGCGCCCCGGCCATCAAGCAGGCCGAGGACACCGCCCTTCCCGGTAAGCACATTCGCTCCGACGTTCAGGCCTTTGCCACCGCCGCCGCCTCCGGCGAGGGCGGGAGCACTGATGAACGCCGTCGCGACAACGGCCAGGCACAGCATTTTCTTCATGACGTTTTCTCCACTGTTACATGCACGACGTTATGCACGCCGCGGACCGTATTGCGGAGAATGCCGGCTGCAATCGAAAGGGAAAGATAACCTTAAACGGCAGGGGTTTTCTGCATTTTGCGACAGCATGATGCGTGTCTACTTACGGACAAATACGTAAGCGGCAGCACGGCAAAATCTGTCACTGTTTCTCAAACCGCATTTTCCACGACGGCAACGCGCCAGCGAACGGCAGCGCTTTCGCTTCGTACACGCCGCGTGCGATGGCGCGCGCGACGACGTTCGCGGCAACCGCACCGAGTTCGGTGAGGCCGTGGAGCGGGTCGATGGCTGTCTCGCCGGTTGCCGCCGCGAACACGATGTCGCCGTCGAGCGGCGCATGTACCGGGTAGATCGCGCGCGCGAATCCGGTCTGCGCGATCATTGCAAGCCGCTGGGCCTGCGGCTTGGAGAGAATGGCGTCGGTAACGACCACGGCCAGCGTGGTGTTTTCGATGGCCGTCGCGGCAGGGCCGCCCTTGAGCCGCATCGCGAGCATGTCCGCGGTGAACGCGGGCGGCAGGCCACGTCCGCCGAATTCATTGTTCTGTTCGAAAGGCGCGGCCCAGAACCACGGTCCATCGCCGACATTGACGCTGCCGACGGCGTTGACCGAAGCGATGGCCGCGACGCGCACACCGTTTGTCATCACGGCGGAAGCTGAGCCAAGTCCGCCTTTGAAATTGGCGGTGGTCGCGCCAAATCCCGCGCCGACGCTGCCGAGCGCGAACGCGCCATCGGTTGCCGCGGCTGCCGCCGTGTAACCGAGATCGCGATAGGGCGGGAAGCGGCCCCATTTCTTGTCGCCGCCGTTCAGCATGTCGAACATCACAGCGCCGGGGACGATGGGAATGAGGGCGTTGCCCACGGCAAAGCCTCGCCCTTGCTCTGCCAGCCACGCCTGCACGCCGCCGCCAGCCTCTAACCCAAAGGCGGAGCCTCCCGAGAGCGCGATTGCATCGATGCGTTCGACCGTATTGACGGGTTCAAGCAAAGCGCCATCCCGGATTCCCGGTCCGCCACCGCGAACATCGGCGGAAGTGACGGCGGCCTTGTCGAAGATCACTGCGGTCACACCGGATGCGACCGTTGCATCGTGGGCGTGGCCGACGCGGACGCCGGGGATGTCGGTCAGCAGGTTCTTCATATCTCTTCTCTTTCCGGTCACATCCCGATCACAACACGCGGAAGCGTCGGACTGGCGCTTGCATAGCACATGGACGACAGTGCAATAAGCGGCATGATCCAGGACGTTTCCATTCCCGCCGCGCTCGCCGCCGGTGTCATCAGCTTTCTCTCGCCATGCGTGCTGCCGCTGGTGCCCCCGTATCTGATCTATCTGACGGGCGCGACCATCGAGCATGTCGCCAACGACGAGGAGCAGACGGCTTCGAAGCGGGCAGTGATGCTGTCGGCGCTGATCTTCGTGCTTGGGTTTTCGACGGTGTTCGTCGCGCTCGGCGCCAGCGCCAGCCTGATCGGCGGCCTGATCCGGGCCTGGTCAGCGCAACTGTCGATCATTGCGGGCATCGCAATCATTCTGATGGGGCTGCATTTTCTGGGCCTGACGCGGATCGGATTTTTGATGCGCGAGGGGCGTCTGCCGATTCCCGAGCCGGTCGGACTATGGGGGGCCTATGTGATGGGGCTCGCCTTCGCGTTTGGCTGGACACCATGCATCGGGCCGATACTCGCGGCAATTCTATCGGTCGCGGCGTCGGAAACCACGGTCACGAAGGGGGCAGGGCTGCTCGCGGTCTACTCCGCCGGCCTCGGCATTCCGTTCCTGGTCGCGGCATTCATGGTTGAGCAATTTTCGTCAGTACTCGCACGGATGAAAAAACACCTCGCGACGGTGGAACGTACAATGGGCGTGCTGATGATCCTGGTGGGAATCGGATTTCTCACCGGCGCGGTCTCGGATGTCAGCATCTGGCTGCTGGAGACATTCCCGGCGTTGCAGAATTTCGGGTGATCGCAAACTTAAAGGTTGTGCCCGGGTCTGTCCCGGGCATCCCGATAAGTCAGGTATGGTACTCAATCAGCCGAGATCACCGGGACAAGCCCGGTGATGACAACTGAACCAAGGCAGTTGTGCCTTACGATCCCTTGTTCAACTCGGCGTAGTTACCCTTGGAATCCCATTTGTAGACGACGTAGTCGAGCAGCTTGATGTCGCCCTTGGCATCGAACGACAGCTTGCCCAGCACGGTGTCCCACTCGCCGCCCTTGATGGCCTCGATGACCTTCTTCGGATCGGTGCTCTTGATCTTGTTCACGGCCTGCGACCAGACCTGGAACGAGGCGTAGGTGTAAAGCGTGTAGCCTTCAGGATCGATGCCCTTCGACTTGAACTTCTCGACGATGGCCTTCGCGGTCGGCTTGTTGCGCGGATCGGGACCGAAGGTGAACAGCGTGCCATCCGCGGCGGCGCCAGTGATCGAGGCGAATTCCTTGTCGTTCATGGCATCGCCGGCCATCAGGATCGTCTTCAAGCCCTGATCGCGCATCTGGCGCAGGATTAGGCCGGCTTCCTGATGATAGCCGCCGACATAGACCAGATCGATGTTGTCGCGCTTCAGGCGCGAGACGATGGAGTTAAAGTCCTTGTCACCCTTGTTGTAGGACTCGAACAGCTTCTCCTTGAATCCTGCGGCGTTCAGGGCCTTCTTGGTCTCATCCGCAAGACCCTTTCCGTAAGTGGTCTTGTCGTTGAGGATGGCGACGTTCTTACCAGCAAAAGCCTTGATGATGTATTGCGCGGCGACAAGACCCTGCTGGTCGTCACGGCCGCAGACGCGGAGCACATTCCACAGCTTGCGTTCGGTGAACACCGGATTTGTCGAGGCTGGTGTGATCTGCAACACGTTGCCTTCGGCATAGGCTTCCGATGCCGGGATCGACGACGATGAACAGAAGTGACCGGCGACGAACTGGATTTTCGAGCTCGCAAGCTTTTCGGCCACCGAACGTGCCTGCTTGGGGTCACATGCGTCGTCACCGATTTGCAGGGCCAGCTTCTTGCCGTTGACACCGCCCGCGGCATTGAGATCGGCTACGGCAAGATCCGCGCCGTTCTTCATCTGGCGGCCGAACGCGGACTCGCTGCCCGTCATCGGGCCGGCGACGGCGACGGAAATGTCTTGCGCAAACGCAGCAGTCGACATGGCAATCGACGCGCCGAGTGCGAGGCCAAGGATGTGGATCGGTTTCATAGGACAGTCCTCATGAAGGTCTCGAAGGAGCGTGGCCAGTCGGCCCGCCGGGCGAACAAATCCCGCGCATTGTCGGCTGATTTTACCGCCAAGTCATCGGCAATTTTCGCGCTTGCTCAGGGGGTGGATGGCGCATCTTGCCGCAGCCGCCAGCCGAGGAGGCCGCTCGGTTCGTACAGCCAGTAATATTGCCGGACCATTTGCAAGGTGCGTGTTCGCTGGAACGCCAGGCACGAGACAACCATAAGGATGGCAGTTTCGAGCAGATAGGTTTGCGGCTGCCACAGGACTTCGTTGAACAGCGCGAAATGCACGAAACGCACCGCCAGTCCCATCGGAATCATGGCAATGGCCGCAATCCAGATGCTTCGCCACGTCAGCGCAATCGCGCGGCCGGCGAGCAGGGCGCAGCCGCCGCCGAGTACCAGGCTGATGAACAGCACCTGAAAAACGGATTCGTTGGAATAAAACTGCTGCATCAGCGCCGCCCACCTTCAAGATAAGCTGCCCTGATCTCCGGCCGTGCCAGCAGTTCCTCACCGGTTCCGCTGAGCGTGATGAGGCCGTTGACCATCACGTAGCCGCGGGTCGCCAGTTTTAGTGCGTGATTGGCGTTCTGCTCGACGATCAGAACGGTCAGGCCGTCCTGACGGTTCAGCGTGCGGACGGCGTCGAATATCTGCCGTGCGATCAGCGGAGCGAGGCCGAGCGATGGTTCATCGAGCATCAGCAGGCGTGGACGGCTCATCAGCGCGCGGCCGATCGCCAGCATCTGCTGCTCGCCGCCGGACAACGTGCCGCCGCGTTGCTCAATGCGTTCCTTGAGGCGCGGAAACAGCGCAAAGACACGTTCAAGATTTTCGCTGCGCTCGGCTTCGGTACTCTCCGCGGCGGCATCCGCGCCCATGCGCAGGTTTTCCGCGACCGTCATGCGCGGGAAGATGCGCCGTCCCTCGGGGGACTGCGCGATGCGCAGCCGCGCGATATGATGGGTCGGCTCAAAGGTGATGTCCCGGCCGTCGAATTCGATGGTGCCGGCGCGGGCGCGGGGTCGGCCGAACACCGACATCATCAGTGTGGACTTGCCGGCGCCGTTGGCGCCGATCAGTGCCACGATCTCGCCGGCATTGATGTCGAGGTCGACGCCCTTCAGTGCCTCGATATTGCCGTAGGCCGCGACGAGACCGCGAATGGAAAGGAGTGGCGCACTCATGTTCCGCCATCCATGACTTCAATTGCGGTCTTTTCGTCCGCGCCGAGATACGCGGCGATGACCTTCGGATCGTCGCGGATTTCGCGCGGGGTGCCGGCAGCGATCTTGATGCCGTGGTCGAGTACGAAGATGCAGTCGGAGATTTCCATCACCACCGACATGTCGTGTTCGATCAGCAGGATCGAGGTGCCGTGATCCTTGCGGATCGCGCGGAGCAGTTCGCTCAATTCGTCGCTCTCGTGTGCATTCAGCCCAGCGGCGGGCTCGTCGAGACAGAGGAGCGCCGGTTCGGAGCACATGGCCCGCGCGATCTCGAGCCGGCGCTGGTCGCCATAGGGCAGATTGCCAGCGGCGTCGTCGGCACGAGAGGTCAGGCCGATGCGGTCGAGCCAATAGCGCGAGAGATCGATGGCCTTGTTCTCGGCGCGGCGAAAACCCGGCGCGCCGACAAGACCGAGAAATGTGTAGCCCGATGCCAGCATCAGCGGGTTGTGCTGCGCCACCATCAGATTTTCCAGCGCGGTCATGCCCGCGAACAGCCGGATGTTCTGGAACGTGCGAGCGACCTTCGCGACCTTGGAAATGCGATAGTCGAATAGCCGCTCCAGCAGGAATTCGCGGCGGTCTTCATGAATGAGACGCATCATGCCGGTGGTCGGCTTGTAGAACCCGGTGATGCAGTTGAATACGGTCGTCTTGCCGGCGCCGTTCGGGCCGATCAGCGCGGTGATGTCGCCGCGCTTCGCGGTGAACGACAGATCGTTGACGGCAACGATACCGCCGAAGCGCATCGACAGGTGATCGACGTGAAGAATGTTGTCGCCAGTTCCCGTCATCAGCCGTGGCCTTCCTTGACCATGGAGGATGAGATTTGCGTCGGCTTTTCCAGAAATACCGAGGGCGCGCGATGGCCGATCAGGCCGCGCGGACGCCAGATCATCAGCAACACCATGGCCGAGCCGAACACCAGCATGCGGAACTGTTCCAGTCCTCTGAACAGTTCAAAACCGCCGATCATTGCAAGCGCGGCGAGGGCGACGCCGAGCTGTGACCCCATGCCGCCGAGTACGACAATGGCGAGCACGAGCGCGGATTCGTGAAATGTGAACGATTCGGGGCTGATGAAGCCCTGACGTGTGGCGAAGAATGCGCCGGCAAAGCCGCCGAACATCGCGCCGGTCGCGAAGGCCGTCAGCTTCGTCGTCGTGGTGTTGATGCCGAGCGAACGGCACGCGACTTCGTCTTCGCGCAGCGCTTCCCATGCGCGCCCGATCGGCAGGCGGCGCAGGCGGATGGTGACCCAGTTGGTCAGCAGCGCGAGTGCGAGGATCAGATAGAACAGGAACACCACGCGATGCGTGGTGGAGAATTCGATGCCGAGCCGGGCGGCGAGCCCGTCGTCGGTGTTGGTCAGCGGAATACCGAAGAACGAGGGGCGCGGAATGCCGGTGATGCCGTTCGGGCCGCCAGTGACATGCTGCCAGTTGAGCAAGATGAGGCGGATGATCTCGCCGAAAGCGAGCGTTACGATGGCCAGATAATCGCCGCGCAGCCGCAGTACCGGGAAACCGAGCAGCACGCCCCAGAATGCGGCAAGAATACCCGCCAGCGGCAGGCAGGCCCAGAATGACAGGCCGAAGGTCGTCGCCAGCAGCGCGTAGGAATAGGCGCCGACAGCATAGAACGCGACGTAGCCGAGATCGAGCAGGCCGGCGAGACCTACGACGATGTTCAGGCCCCATCCCAGCATGACGTAGGTCAGTACGAGAATGCCGAGGTCGAGGATGTAGCGCTGGTCGTAAAAGATCACCGGCACCAGCACGGCGAAAACGAGAAGCGCCGGAGCGAGGAAGCGGCCAAGGGTATTGATCGAACTTTTGGCGGACTCTGGAATCAGCGCGATGCTTTTGGATGGGCCGATCCACTGTCGCAGCAACTCGACGACGATGCTTCCGAAAAATACCGCGGCCACGAGCGCTGCGAGATCGCCGAACCGCGTCCAGTAGATCAACTGTCCTTCCGGTCCGGCCTCGGTGCGGATGCCGATCATCAGTGAAAACAGAACCAGCGCCACAAGGGCGCTGATGAGGGATTTTTTCAGAATGAAAGCGATGCCGTGCGGAGCCGCGGCGGCTTTGGGCGCGCGGGCGGCGTGATTGGTCGGGCGCGCCACGCTGCCTCTCAGACTTTTTCAATTTCCGGACGACCCAACAGGCCGGTCGGAAGAAAGATCAGGACGACGATCAGGATCGAGAACGCCGCGACATCCTTGTACTCGGACGAGAAGTAGGCGGACCAGAAAGTCTCAATGAGGCCGATGAGGAGACCGCCGAGCATCGCACCGGGCAGGGAGCCGATGCCCCCGAGCACCGCAGCGGTGAATGCCTTGATGCCGGCGACGAAGCCCATGAAGAAATCGACCACGCCGTAGTAGAGCAGGTACATCATGCCAGCGACCGCTGCGAGCGCCGCGCCGATCACGAAGGTCATCGAGATGGTGCGATCGACGTCCACGCCGAGCAGCGCCGCCATGGTCTGGTCCTGTTCGCACGCGCGCATGTCGCGCCCTAACCGTGTACGCGCCACCAGCCAGGAGAAGATCGCCAGCAGAATGACGGTGGTGATGACGACGATGATCTGAATGTTGGACAGCCGCACCACGAAGCCATCGTTCTCGAACAGCGTATAGCCGCCGGTGATGACAGGAGGCACCGGCTTGACGCGCGCGCCCTGTGACACCTGCGCATAGTTGGTCAGGACGAACGACATGCCGATGGCGGACAGCATCGGCGCGAGGCGAAACGATTGCCGCAGCGGGCGATAGGCGATCCGCTCCACGGTCCAGCCGTACAGCGCGGTGATGGCCATCGCCACCAGCAGCACCAGCAGCAGGATGACGGGAATGGCCGTGAGGCCGATCGAGACCAGGATCAGGAATGTGATGAGGGCGATGAATCCGCCGATCATGAAAATGTCGCCATGGGCGAAATTGATCATGCCGACGATGCCGTACACCATCGTGTAACCGATCGCGATCAGGCCGTAGATCGAGCCGAGCACCAGTCCGTTGATGAGTTGCTGGGCGAAATAATCCATGGGCTGCCGTGTTCGAGCGAAGCGAGCGACACGTCGAAGGCCCCGGCAGCCGGATCGTCGCGTCGTCTCATTTTCTAACAGCGGGAACTGGGTGCGGCAACCGTACCGGGTGCGCCGTAGGGGCGTCGTCCACGATGTTTGCGTTGCCGCGAAAAGGTCACGCCGGAACTTAAGGTTCCTTTGAAACCAATGGAGATACCGGCGGTTGGGTCCGTGTTCAACGAAGGAGAGCCAACATGGGCAACCAGAACAATCCGAACCAGAACCCAGGCCAGCAGAGCCAGAACCCCAGCCAGAAGCCGGGTCAGCAGCAGCAGGGCGGCGGCCAAAAGCCGGACCAGCAGCAGCAGGATCCAAGCCAGAAGCCCGGTCAGCAGGGTCAGCAGAAGGGCGGACACTGAATTTTCGGGCATGATCGTCATGCCTTGATTGTTCCGTTCGGACAGTCTGAGGAAAATCCCGCCGAAAGGCGGGATTTTCCGTTGGCGGCTTGTTCCCGGTAGTTGTCCACAGGGGCGGGCGCGCCGTTAAGGTTAAGAAAGGGTTTAAATTGCCGCTCGCCTTTGAGAGGCGTTAGCTCCGCCGATCATCATTGCGGTGTCCAAAAAGGGCGCTGCTTTGGCCGGGCATGATCGAAGCGCCAGTTTTAAAGCGCCATGCCCTCAGATCAGGGCGAGGCGGCATGCCGAAGGATTGGCGGATCAGCACGTTCAATGGCGTGCTTCTGGCGTGCTACTTCATCCCGTCATGGGTGATTTCGGCGATGAAAATCTGGGTCTCGCCGATCCGCGGCTTTTACGATCGCACCAATATCGCCGCCGCGATGTATATCAGCGACTTTATGAGCCTTTCGGCGATGGGAACCATCCGCGTCGCATGGTTGCTCGCGCTTTCCAAAGTGATCGTCGCCGCATTCTTCTTCGTGTTTTTGTTGCTGGTGATCCGCGCGGCGATCCGCAACAAGGGCGGGGCCGATGAGGCGCTGGCTTTCGCGCTCGGACTTGGCTCTTTCATCAGCATGGCGAGCCTGATCGCGGCGTCAAAAGTCGGCGAACTTGCCGCACTGCGGCTTCATGCCAGTGAATCGCTGCTGCTGATCGGCGCAGCGATTCTGCTGATCGTCGATACCGATCAGGCAACTGTGCCATCCGGCAAGGAGGCGGCCTCAGCGGAGCCGCATCACAGCTATTTATCGAGCAGCCCCAATTCCTGAATCACTCCGGCGGCTTCCTTGACCGCATGGTTGGCGGCGGGGACGCCGCAATAGATCGCCTGTTGCAGCAGGATTTCCTTGATGTCGTCCGGTGTGAATCCGCCTTCGCTCAAGGCCGCGCGGACGTGCAGGCGAAATTCATCCCATTGCCCGAGCGCCACCATCGTGCCGATCACGAGTACGCGGCGGGTGCGCTCGTCGAAATGCGGCCGCGTCCAGATATCGCCCCACGCATAGCGTGTGATGAGATCGAGGAAGTCCGCATTGAATGAGTTCTTGCCCGCCGCGGATTTATCGACCCAGGCGTTGCCAAGCACTTTGCGGCGTTTTGCCGTTCCCTGATCGCGGCGTTGATTGTCGTCCATGGCTTCTCTCAGCGTTGGGTCAGGAAGCCGACCACGGCCTCGGTGAAATTGTGCGATTGTTCGACGTTGGAGATGTGCGCCGCGTCGAGCAGGGTCATGCTCGCGCCGGGTATCCGGCTGCGGATGAATTCGCCAGCCTCCACCGGCGTTGAGACGTCGCGACGTCCTGCGATGACCAGTGTCGGCGCGGTGATGCGGGGCAGCAGATCACGCTGGTCGAGACGGCTCAGCGCCTCACAGCACGCGATATAGCCCTGTACGGGCGTAGCGACCAGCATCGCCTTCATGCGCGCGGCGATCTGCGGCTCGCGCTCGCGATAATCCGCCGTCAGCCATGCGGCGATGACGGCGTCGGCAATGGATGCGATCCCGCCTTCGTTCACCGCCTTGATGCGGTTCAGCCAGTTCGTCGGATCGGGATAGTAACAGGACGTATTGGCGAGAATCAGCTTCTCGATCCGCTCCGGCGCGTTGGCGCCGAGCCACTGGCCGACCATCCCGCCCATCGATAGTCCGCACCAGTGAATCTTTTCAACATTGAGATCGTCGAGAATCGCCAGCACATCCTTGCCGAAGCGCTCCATCGAATATGGCCCTGGCGCAACGCCGGACTTGCCATGTCCGCGCCGATCGTAGCGGACGACGCGATACAGCTTCGTCAGCGCCGCCATTTGCGGCTCCCACATCTGCATCGTCGCACCGAGCGAATTCGACAGCATGATCGTAGGTCCGCCGTCGCGCCCCTCCACCGAAACATTGAGCAGGCATCCGTCGGCATCGATCATAGGCATTTGCAGTCTCCGTGGGTTCTTGTTGTTATTCGCTGGCCAGCGATGCCAGAAGCCGGTCGATCAGCGTTTGCGCGACGCCCTGGTAGGCCATCGGATCGAACAGGCCTTTGAGTGTGTCGGTGCTGATATGAGTGGTGACGCGCGTATCTTCCGCAAGAACGTCGCGCAGATGCCGCCGGGCCTCGATCGCACTGCGGCTCGCGGCTTCGACGATGTGATGTGCTTCGCTTTTGCCGACCTTTTCCGCCAGCGCCATCGATACGGCCTCGGCCATCACGAGGCCCTGGGTCATATCGAGATTGGCGCGCATTCGCTCGGGATCGACTTCGAGTCCCTCGGCGATCTCCGCAATCGCCTCGATCGCTCCCGATGTGACCAGTTGCAGCGTCGGCAGTGTCGGCCATTCGGCATGCCAGGGGCCGGCGCTGCGTTCGTGATCCTGGACCTGTGCGGCCATGATCGTCGCCGCGAGATTCGGCGCCATTGTCGCGGCCGCCAATACCCTCGCAGCCGCCACCGGGTTGCGCTTGTGCGGCATCGTCGACGAGCCGCCGCGGCCTTCGCCCGCAGGCTCGAAGGCTTCCGCGACATCGGTCTGCATCATCAGCGAGACGTCGCGCGCGATCTTGCCGCAGGTGCCGGTGAGAATGGCCAGCGCCGACGCCACGTCCACGATTCGGTCGCGATGCGTATGCCACGGGGCATCCGGCAGCGGCAGCGCCAATTCCTGGGCGAGCTGTTCGGCGACCCTGAGGCCATTATCGCCCAACGCCGCGAGCGTTCCGGCGGCGCCGCCAAATTGCAGGGCGAGGGTTTCGCGGCGCAGCCGCCTCAACCGCTCGCGCGAACGATGCAGCGCAGCCGCGTATTCTGCCAGCTTCAATCCGAACGGCATCGGCAGGGCATGCTGCAACCATGTGCGTGCGACCACCGCCGTCCCGCGATGCTGCAAGGCCATCCGGGCAAACCCCGCAGTGGCACGGTCGATATCCGTTATCAGGGCGTTGATGGCGGCGCGCAGGCCCAGCATCGTGGCGGTATCGATCACATCCTGGCTGGTCGCGCCCCAATGGACATATCGCGCGGCGGATGGGTCCGTGTCGGCGACCTTCGCGATCAGCATTTTTACCAGCGGAATGGCGAGATTCCCGGCTTGTACCGCAGCCTCGGCAAGCGCGGCGCGGTCGAACGACTCGGCATGACAGGCCTTCGCGATACTGACGACGGCGCTGGCTGGAATGATGCCGACCGCGGCTTCAGCGCGCGCAAGGGCATGCTCGAAATCCAGCATATGCTGCAAATAGACTTCATCGTCGCACACGGTGCGCATGGCGGCGCTCGACAGCAGAGGTGCGAGCAGGGGGGGCAGGGAGGAGCTCATGATGCGCGGACCCTATCCAAGGGGCGGATGCGTGCCAATAGCTCGGTCCCCATTGCCGGAAGCGCCGCAGCATTACGCCGGGTGCGCTGCGCAAGTTTTTGCAACGCTCCGTCCCGCACGATACCCTTTTCTTTGCGGACGCTGTATCCTAACTGACACCGGCTAGTGGAGTGGATTTGACATTCGCGACCCATTTGCAGAGGGTTCGCAACGCGAATGTCAAATCCAAGACTCCACTAGAAGTTTATATTTTCTAGTGGTCCTTTGATTCTAACATTCGCAAAAGATCGCTGTTGAAACGGAATGCGAATGTTAGAATCGGACCACTATGCCGCGGGACGCGGTTAACGAACGAGGAGGCTTGCGCATGGCGATGACGATGACGGGCGAGGTGCAGCTTCCTGCTTCCCGCGAAGTGGTGTGGGACAAGCTCAACGATCCGGCGATTCTGAAGGCCTGCATTCCGGGCTGCGAGGAATTGGAAAAATCGGGCGATAACCAGTTTCAGGCCGTTGCCAAGATGAAGGTCGGGCCGGTGTCCGCGCGCTTCAAGGGCAGGGTCACGCTCAGCGATTTCGATCCGCCGAGCAGCTACAAGATTTCCGGCGAAGGTGAGGGCGGCGTCGCCGGATTCGCCAAGGGCGGCGCGACGGTGGCGCTGGCCGAGAAGGATGGCGGCACGCTGCTGAGCTATAATGTGGAGGCCCAGATCGGCGGAAAGCTCGCGCAGCTTGGTCAGCGGCTGATCAACGGCGCGGCCAAGAAGCTGGCCGATGAATTCTTTGCAAAGTTCGCAGAGGCGGTGAAGACGGGCTAAGGCCGTTTGGGCATATCAGCCTCCCGAACAAATCAAGCCTTCTTGTCCGGAAGCGGCGTGCCCTGAGGTTGCTCATTGCCGCATTGGCTCATATTATGAGTTTGGAACCATTTTAAATGCGTTTTGCGCCGCGCCATGCGGTGCTGCACACTTGAGTCCCAAACTTGGGCGCCAAGCCGAAAACTAGAGAGTGTTGATGGCCAAGATTTCACTGATCGTGAACGGCAATCCCGTGACGGGCAAAGTCGATTCACGCACGCTGCTCGTCCAGTTTCTGCGGGAGCATCTGCGGCTGACGGGGACCCACGTGGGTTGCGATACCTCGCAATGCGGCGCCTGTGTCGTTCATCTCGACGGCAAGGCCGTGAAGTCCTGCACAACGCTGGCGGTGATGGCGGATGGGCATGAGGTCAAGACCATCGAAGGGCTTGCCGCTGACGGCGCGCCGCTGCACCCGATGCAGGAAGCTTTCCGCGAGCATCACGGATTGCAGTGCGGTTTTTGCACGCCGGGCATGATCATGACCGCGGTTGATCTCGTGCATCGCAAGGGACATGACCTGAGCGATGACGTCATCCGCGAGGAGCTCGAAGGTAATTTGTGCCGCTGCACCGGTTATCAAAACATCGTTTCGTCGATCTCAGCCGGTGCCAAGGCGATGGCCAAATCCGATCTCGCGTAACCGGCGCCGTTCCCGAAGGACTGCTCATGTACGACTTCAAATATCATCGTCCGGGGACTGTGCGGCAGGCCGCCAATCTTCTCGTCAAGAACGAGGACGCCAAGCTGATCGCCGGTGGACATACATTGGTGCCGGTCATGAAGCAGCGGCTCGCCAGCCCGCCGCATCTGGTCGATCTCAGCCACATTGAAGGTCTCAACGGCATCGAGATGAAAGGCCGCAATCTGGTGATCGGCGCGACCGCGACCCACGCGGAAGTCGCGAACTCCGCTGTCGTCGGCGAAGCGATCCCGGCGCTTGCCGAACTCGCGGGTCTGATCGGCGATCCCGCCGTTCGCCACAAAGGCACCATCGGCGGCTCACTCGCCAATAACGACCCGACCGCGGATTATCCCGCTGCCGTCACCGCGCTGGGCGCGACCATCGTCACCAACAAGCGCCGGCTGAAGCCGGAGGAATTCTTCCAGGGCCTGTTCACCACTGCGCTGGAGCCGGACGAGATCATTACCCGCGTGATGTTTCCGCTGCCGAAGAAGGCCGCGTATCAGAAATTCCGCAATCAGGCCTCGCGCTACGCGCTGGTCGGCGTGTTCGTCGCGCGGCGCCCGTCGGACGTGCGCGTTGCCGTAACCGGCGCAGGCAGTGATGGTGTATTCCGCGTCACGGAGTTTGAAGAGGCGCTGAAGAAGCGGTTCTCACCGAAGTCACTTGACGGGCTGACGGTGTCTGCCGATGGCCTCAACAGCGACATTCACGGCAGCGCCGAATATCGCGCGCATCTGATCGGCGTGCTTGCGCGCCGCGCCGTGGAAGCCGCGACCGCGAAAAGCTGAATTTGGAGTCTGTGCAGTGTGGTGGTCCGCAAGCCCGCATGATTTCTACAGCGCCCCTTTTGCGGGCTTGCGGACCAAAACTACACTGGAATCATATTTTTCTAGTGTCCTTCGAATCCGAAGTTCGTTCGGAAGGCACCGCAAAATGAAGCGAACTTCGGATTCGGGACACTAGATATGAGCAAGATCCCGGCGTCCGTCGATGCAACGCTCGATCTGCTCACCAGCCGTGGCTATCTCGCGGAGCGCTCGCTCGCGACGGTGGTCTATTTGTCGCTCAAGATGGGCCGGCCGCTGTTTCTTGAAGGTGAGGCCGGCGTCGGCAAGACCGAGATCGCGAAGGTTCTCAGTGCCGCTCTCGGCCGCAAGCTGATCCGCTTGCAATGTTATGAGGGCCTCGACGTCGCATCCGCGGTCTATGAGTGGAACAGCGCCGCGCAGATGATCGCCATTCGTCTGGCTGAGGCCAGCGGCGAAACCGACCGCGAGCAGTTGTCCTCGGACGTGTTTGCGGAAAAGTATCTGATCAAGCGGCCGCTGCTTCAGGCCTTGGAGCCGGACGTTGCCGGGCCGCCTGTGCTGCTGATCGACGAACTCGACCGCGCGGACGAAGCCTTCGAGGCGTATCTATTGGAAATTCTCAGCGACTTTCAGGTCACGATTCCGGAATTCGGCACCGTGAAGGCGCCGCAGCCGCCGATCGTGATCGTGACATCGAATCGCACGCGTGAAATCCACGACGCGCTGAAACGCCGCTGCCTCTATCACTGGGTTGATTATCCCTCCGCCGAGCGCGAGCTTGCCATCGTCAAGTCGCGCGTGCCGAACATCGGCGCCAAACTGTCGGAGCAGGTGGTTGGCTTCGTGCAGGCGCTGCGCGAGCAGGATCTGTTCAAGGTGCCCGGCGTAGCCGAGACCATCGACTGGGCGACGGCGCTGACCGAACTCGATGCGCGGTCGCTGACGCCGCAGGTGGTAGGCGATACGCTTGGTGCGCTGCTGAAGTATCAGGACGATATCGCGCGCATGCAGGGACCGGCACTCGACAAGGTCATCAAGGAAGCCGTCAGCGATCCTGCGGCCTGAATACGTTTTCGGGAATCGTCATGCCAGGTGACATCGAGCCCCCAGCGACCGGATTGATCGCGGACAATGTCATCGGCTTCGCGCGCGCATTGCGCGTCGCCGGGCTGCCGATCGGGCCGGGCGCGGTAATCGATGCGCTGAAGGCGATGCGGCTGATCGATATCGGCAACCGCGCCGATCTGTTCACAACGCTCGAATCGATTTTCGTTAAACGCCATGAACACGCGCTGATATTCGCGCAGGCGTTCGATCTGTTCTTCCGCCGTGCCGAGGGCGTGGAAAGCATGCTCGACTCGGTGCCGCTGCCGCCCGAGGCGCAGAAACCGCCGCCGCCCGCCTCGCGTCGCGTTCAGGAGGCGTTCGCGCAGAGCCGCAATATCGAAGGGCCCGAAATCGAGGAGAAGGACGTCCAGCTCTCGGTATCCGACCGCGAGGTTTTGCAGCGCAAGGACTTTGCTCAGATGAGTGCTGCCGAGATCGCGGAAGTCACCCGCGCGATCGCGAAGATGAAGCTCCCGCAGGCCGAACTGCGTACCCGCCGTTTCAAACCGGACGCGCGAGGCCAGCGGCTCGATCTGCGGCGGACGTTGCGTGGCAGCTTGCGCACCGGCGGCGAGATCGTGAAATTCCAGCGGCTAGGACGTATCGACAAGCCGGCGCCGATCGTGGCGCTGCTCGATATTTCCGGCTCGATGACCGACTACACCCGTCTGTTCCTGCAATTCCTCCACGCGATCACCGATGCCCGCAAGCGCGTCTCGGTGTTCCTGTTCGGCACGCGGCTGACCAACGTGACTCGTGCGCTGCGAGCGCGCGATCCCGACGAGGCGCTGGCGGCATGCTCAAGCAGCGTCGAGGACTGGGCCGGCGGGACGCGGATCGCGACATCGCTGCACAACTTCAACAACCTCTGGGGCCGCCGGGTCCTGGGGCAGGGCGCCATCGTCCTCCTGATTTCGGATGGACTGGAGCGCGAGGCCGATTCCCGGCTGGAGTTCGAGATGGACCGGCTGCACCGCTCTTGCCGCCGCCTGATCTGGCTCAATCCGCTGCTGCGGTTTGAAGGCTTCGAGGCCAAGGCCCATGGCATCAAAATGATGCTGCCGCATGTTGATGAATTCCGTCCCGTGCATAACTTGAAGTCCATGGAAGGACTGATCGACGCGCTGTCGTCCGATCCGCCGCCACGGCGTATCGACGCCCGCTCCGCAGCTTGAGGAATCGAACCATGCTCAACCGCGACGAAGATATTCTGAAAGCCGCCGAAAACTGGATGAAGTCCGGACACGGCGTCGCACTCGCGACCGTGGTCGAAACCTGGGGCTCGGCACCGCGTCCGGCGGGATCGAGCCTCGTCATCAATGATGACGGGACGTTTCTGGGCTCCGTCTCCGGCGGTTGTGTCGAAGGCGCGGTGGTGACCGAAGCGCTCGACGTCATCGCCAGCGGCAAGCCGAAGATGCTGGAGTTCGGCGTCGCCGACGAGACCGCATGGAATGTCGGGCTGTCGTGCGGCGGCACGATCCGGGTTTTCGTCGAGAAGGTGGGCAACTCTTGAAACAGAATACATTGTCCGAACTGAACGCCGAGCGCGCGGCGCGGCGGGCTGTGATCGTCGTGACCGACGTCGTGACCGGGGATCAGCGCCTGATCACGGCTGCGAACATCGCAACCGATCCGCTGCATGACGAACTCGGCAAGCATTTACGCATGGGCAAGAGCGGCATGATCGAGAGCGGCGGCAGGAAGCTGTTTCTCAATGTCTATGCGCCGACCGCACGCCTGGTGATTATCGGCGCGGTCCACATCAGTCAGGCACTGGCGCCGCTGGCGCGGTCGCTGGACTACGATGTGTTCGTGGTCGACCCGCGCACGGCCTTTGCTTCACCTGAAAGATTTCCTGACGTACCGCTGTTCGCAGACTGGCCCGACGTTGCGCTGCCGCCGCTCAACATCGACCGCTATACGGCGTTCGTCGCGCTGACCCACGATCCCAAGATCGACGATCCGGCGCTGCTGCATGCGCTTGAGCGCGACTGCTTCTATATCGGTGCGCTGGGCTCGCGGAAGACGCATGGCAAACGTCTTGAGCGCCTGAAGGAGCAGGGTGCGAGCGATCAATCGCTGGCGCGCATTCATGCGCCGATCGGACTCAATATCGGCGCGGTGTCGCCATCGGAGATCGCGGTCGCCATCATGGCCGAGATCACGGCGCGGCTGCGGCTCCCCGCCGATGCGCCACTCAAGACGAAGTCAGCGGCATGAAATTCGGTCCTGTTGCGCCGGAAGACAGCCTCGGCGGTGTTACTGTCCACGCCATCCGCCAGGGGGCGCTTGTCCTCAAGAAGGGCACTGTCATCGGCGCGGCTGAAATCGCGGCGCTGAAGCAGGCGGGCGTGAAGGAAATCGTCGTCGCGCGCCTCGACAAGGACGATGTATCCGAGGACGAGGCGGCCGGCAGCATCGCCACAGCTGTGGCGGGCGAGGGCATCAATGTCGAGCGCGCTTTCACGGGCCGTGCCAATCTGTTCGCGGCGGAAGCCGGGGTGCTGGTGGTGGACCGCGACGCCGTCAACCGCATCAACCGGGTGGACGAAGCGATCACGTTCGCCACGCTTTCGGCATTCAAGCCGGTGGTTGCCGGTGAAATGATCGCCACCGTCAAGATCATTCCGTTCGGCGTGGAGGCGAAGCTGCGTGACGCTGCGGTGGTCGCCGCCAGAGCGGGACGGATGCGGGTCGCGCCATTCACGATCAAGCGCGTCGGTATCGTCTCGACGATCCTGCCCGGGCTGGCCCCGAAAGTGATCGAGAAAACGTTACGTGTCACCGAAGAACGTCTCGCACCAACCGGGGCTCGCATTATCGGCGAACGCCGCGTTCCGCACGACGAGAGCGCGCTTGCCCCGGCCATCGACGATCTGCTCGGGCTCGGTGCCGAACTGGTGCTGGTGTTCGGCGCCTCCGCCATAGCCGACAGGCGCGACGTGATCCCGGCCGCGATCGAGCGGATCGGCGGCGCGGTCGAGCATTTTGGCATGCCGGTCGATCCCGGCAACCTCATGCTGATCGGCAAGGTCAAGAATTCGCCGGTACTCGGCGCGCCGGGCTGTGCGCGCTCGCCGAAGGAAAACGGGTTCGACTGGATCCTGATGCGCCTGCTGGCCGGGCTCCCCGTCACCCGCGCGGATGTCACCGGCATGGGTGTCGGCGGTCTCCTGATGGAGATCGTGACGCGGCCGCAGCCGCGCGTGCCGGTCGAGGCCGATGGCAACCGGAATGTCGCGGCGGTGATCCTTGCCGCCGGGCGTTCGACCCGCATGGGCGGGCCGAACAAGCTGCTGGCTGAGCTGAACGGAAAGAAGCTGGTGCGGATCGTCGCTGAACAGGCGCTGGCTTCGAAGGCCTCGTCCGTCATTGTCGTCACCGGGCATCAAAGTCTCGAGGTCGAGGCGGCACTGAAGGGACTGAAAGTCGAGTTCGCCCGCAACCCCAATTTTGCTGAAGGGCTTGCAACCTCGGTGAAGGTCGGCATTGGTGCCGTCCCTGACACAGCCGATGGCGCAGTGATCTGCCTCGGCGACATGCCGTTGATCGATGCGAAGCTGATCGACCGGCTGGTGGATGCCTTCGCACCGGATCGGGGTTCGCTGATCGTGGCGCCGGTGGCGGGCGGACGCCGCGGTAATCCGGTGTTGTGGTCGCGGCGATTCTTTCCGGAATTGATGACGCTCGATGGCGACATCGGCGCGCGGCATCTGATCGCCCAGCACGCCGAAGCGGTGGCAGACGTCGAGGTCGAGGGCAAAAGCGCGTTTCTCGATATCGATACGCCGGAAATGCTGGCCGATGCGCGGCGCGGCTAGTGTTTACCTCTTTCCTTTCCACCTTGTTCACCAAGTTGAAACGCCCTCCCGCCTAATGTGATTCCGGAATGACCTCGGGGGAGGGGATTTTGTTCGACCGTACCGCCGCGCATGTTCGCGCGTTTTTTATTGTCGCCTTTGTTTCAGCTTTTGCTGCCCAATTCGTCGCAGCCCCGGCTCACGCGGCCGGCGCGCTGGCGATCGGCAAGTGCGGCGCTTATGGCCAGGCATTCGACTATCCGGCCGAGCAGGCCGCGCGTGCCGCAGCGCTCAAGCAGTGCAAGGGCGATTGCTCCGCGGTGACCATGAAACGTGCGTGCGCTGCGTTGTCGCTCGATATGACCAAACCTTGCGGTGCTCATGGCTACGCAGTTGCCCCGCGCATCTCGAGTGCGCTCAATGAGGCGATGAAGAAGTGCTACGCGTTCGGCGGCAAGGAATGCGTGATCCGCGCCTGGGCCTGCGACGCCAAAGGCTAGGGGCGAGCCCGTCCGCGCGGTGCCGTACCCGCGCGGAGGCCGCCTCGGCAATTGAATAATCGTCATATAATCAATTGCTTAAATGAATTCTTCAGCGACTTTCTTTCCTCTCTTGAATGTGACTGACCAGTCAGTCATATTCAGAGCATGGCAAAGCTCCCGCTCATCGACACCCGTCCCGTCAAAGACAGGGCCGCACGCAGCACGAAAGCACGTGCGCCCGTGGATCGTCCCGCATCACCGCGTCCATCGAAGCGCGCCGTCGGCGCAACCGAACGGCGCGCTGCGATCGTCGCGGCCGGGCTCGATGAGTTCACCGCCAAGGGTTTTGCCGCAACCCGCCTCGACGATGTGGCGCGGCGCGCAGGCGTCGCCAAGGGCACGATCTATCTGCACTTCAAGGACAAGGAAGCGTTGTTTCAGGAGCTTGTGCGCACGGCGCTTGGGCCGCTGATCGTGCGGATTTCGAATCCGCAGATCGGGGCGGGCGCGGGATCGGCACGCGCGGCGATGGAGGCGCTGACCGAGACGTTCGCTCGCGAAGTCATCGGCACAAAGCGCGCCGATATCGTGCGGATGATTATTTCCGAAGGCACGCGCTTTCCGCAACTCGCGGAATTCTATTACCGCGAGGTCGTCGCGCACGGCGTCGCCGGAATGCGCAAGCTGATTGAATACGGCATCGCGCGCGGCGAAATTCGCAATCCGGGGCTGGCGGAATTTCCGCAACTTCTGGTCGCGCCGCTGTTTGTTTCGGTGGTTTGGCAAGGTCTTTTCGGCAAGCAGGCGCCGCTCGATGTCGCAGCGATGCTGCGGATTCATCTCGATCTGATTTTTAATGAAGGGAAAGCGACATGATTGCGTCGCGAAGCGTTGCACGGGGGCTTGTGCTGTTACTGGCTGCGGTCAGTCTGGCCGGGTGCTGGGATTCCAAAAATCCCGGCTATCAGGGATGGGTCGAAGCCGACATGATCTTCGTCAGCCCGGATGAGCAGGGGCGTGTGGTCAAACTCAATATCCGTGAGGGCGATCATGTCGAGGCTGGCGCGCCGCTGTATTCGGTCGACGACGATCTCCAGCAGGCCGACCTGAACCAGAGCAATGCGACGCTCGCCAACGCAAAGCAGGCTTACGATCGCGCGGCGGCTCTGAGCAAGACCGGCTCCGGCACGCAGGCGAACTTCGATTCCGCGCTGGCCAACTTGCGCGTCGCCGAAGCGCGCGTGAACACATCGCAGACCAGACTCGCTCGGCGCCGGATGAGCGCCCCCATCGCGGGCACGATTCAGCAGATCTACTTTCGCGAAGGCGAAACCGTTCCTGCGCAGCGGCCAGTGATTTCGATCCTGCCGCCCGGCAACATGAAGGTCCGCTTCTTTGTGCCGGAGCCGGAATTGCCGAAGCTGAAGGTCGGCGAGGACATTCGTGTGACGTGCGACGGCTGCGCCAGCGGCCTCACCGCGAAGGTCTATTTCATCGCAGCAACGGCGGAGTACACGCCGCCAGTCATCTACAGTCTCGATGAACGCTCCAAGCTGGTCTATCTGATCCAGGCGCGGCCCGACAAGCCAGATAGCCTGCGCGTCGGTCAGCCGGTCAGCATCTTTACCGATGGCAAGACGCCGTGAGTACCGACACAGCACAGTCCGATATCGCAATCGATGTCCACGGCCTGTCGAAGTCGTTCAACGGTCGCGAGGTGGTGCATGACCTGTCGATGCAGGTGAAACGCGGCTCGATCTACGGATTTCTCGGCCCCAACGGCTCGGGCAAGACAACGACCATTCGCATGCTGTGCGGTCTGCTGACGCCGGACAGCGGCGAGGGGACATGTCTTGGCTATGACATCCGGCGCGATGCGAACAAGATCAAGCGACGTGTCGGTTACATGACCCAGCGGTTTAGTCTGTATCAGGACCTGTCGGTGCGTGAGAATCTGGAATTCGTCGCGCGGCTCTACGGCGTGCCCGACCCGGCCGGCGCCGCGCGCGAGATGATCAACCGCATCGGGTTGAATGGTCGCGAGGAACAACTCGCGGGCGAGTTGTCCGGCGGCTGGAAGCAACGGCTTGCGCTCGGTGCCTGTACGTTGCCAAGCCCGCAATTGCTGCTGCTCGACGAGCCGACCGCCGGCGTCGATCCCAAGGCGCGCCGGGAATTCTGGAACGAAATCCATGCGCTGGCGGCCGAGGGCCTGACTGTCCTGGTCTCGACGCACTACATGGACGAAGCCGAACGCTGTCACGAGATCGCGTATATTGCCTACGGCAATCTGCTGGTTCATGGCACCGTCGAGGAAGTGATCGCGAAGTCGGCGCTGACGACCTACACGGTGATGGGTGAAGGGCTCAACAAGCTCACGGCGGAACTGACCGGCAAGCCGGGCGTCGATATGGTAGCGCCGTTCGGCACCAGCCTTCATGTCTCGGGCCGTGACGCCGCAGCGCTTGAAAATACGGTCGCGCCGTACAAATCGGACAGCGATATGACCTGGCACAAGTCCGAACCATCGCTCGAAGATGTGTTTATCGAGTTGATGGGCCGCTCGAGGGATAATTTCCAATGAGCATAATTGAGACGAATAACGGCGGTGTGCGGGGCTTCTGGCAGCGCACCTGCGCAATGCTGGTGAAGGAATTCCTCCAACTGCGCCGCGACCGGGTTTCGTTCGCGATGATCGTGATGCTGCCGATCATGCAGTTACTGCTATTCGGTTTCGCCATCAACACGACGCCGCGCAATCTGCCGACGGCGGTGCTGTTGCAAGAGGACAGCGATCTCGGGCGCTCGATCCTCAAGGCGCTCCAGAACACCGCCTATTTCCGCTTTACGCGCGAGGTCCACACCGTCGCCGAATTCGACAGCCTGCTGGAATCCGGCAAGGTCCTGTTCGGCGTCGAGATTCCGCGTGGCTTCGAGCGGGCGGTCCGGCGCGGCGACAAGCCCGCGCTGCTGGTGGCTGCAGACGCAACCGATCCGGTGGCGTCGGGCTCTGCGCTTGGGGTGCTGGGGCAGATCGTGCAATCGGCCCTCAAGCACGATCTTCACGCCGGCGATCCGCCTTCGATGCCGTTCGAGATCCGCGCCCATGCGCGCTATAATCCGGCGGCGGAGTCGCGGCTGAATATCGTGCCGGGTCTGGTCGGAACAATCCTGACCATGACGATGCTGATTTTCACAGCGCTGTCGGTGACCCGCGAGATCGAGCGCGGCACCATGGAAAATCTGCTGTCGATGCCGATCACGCCGGTCGAGGTGATGCTTGGCAAGATCATTCCCTATGTGCTGGTCGGTTTTTTGCAAGCCTCGATCATCATCGGCATCGGATTCTTCCTGTTTCATGTGCCGATCCTCGGCAGTCTGTCGATGCTGGCGCTTCTCTCGACTCTGTTCATCGCGGCCAATCTGTCGATCGGTTACACGTTCTCGACCGTCGCCCAGAACCAGCTTCAGGCCATGCAGATGTCAATGATGTTCTTCCTGCCGAACATTCTGTTGTCCGGTTTCATGTTTCCTTTCGCGGGCATGCCGGTCTGGGCGCAATGGATCGGCGAGGCGCTGCCCCTTACCCATTATATCCGTATCGTTCGCGCGATCATGCTCAAGGGCGCGTCGCTGGAGAATCTGCAATACGATGCCATCGCCCTGTGTGTGCTGGTGCTGGTCGCGATGAGTATCGCAGTCACGCGATTCCGGCGCACTCTGGATTGAGTGCGATCCGCAATCCTGTATCCTCGTGCGGAGACTGATGCTGCGGAGCGGGTCATGCGCTGGCTGGAGAATTGGAGACGGAAGGCCGATCGTGCGGTTGTTTCGGATGATTTTCGCCGGGCGTTGACGCGAGAGATCCTGAAAACCGAACTGGTGCGCATCAAGGCGCTGATCGTGACGACATCAGTCCTTACCGTGGTGCTTTGGGCGTTTTATGTTCTTGCGCCGGAGCAATTGAATCAGCTCTGGCACGGCAAACTCAAGGCAGCTTATCTCTATATCATCCTGGTGCCGTTTATTTTGTTCGAGCTGTTTGTCCACGCCATGGTCAAACGGCAGCTGGCCCTCGATGATGATCTGCCGGTTTTCCGGCGGTATGCGAGCGTTTTCATCGAGACGAGTACGCCCACGATCGCGCTGGCTCTTCATATCGACAATATGGGATCGGTGCAGGCACTCGGTTACGTCGTGCCGTTAAGTTATTTTATCTTTATTATTCTTTCGACGCTTCGGCTCGATTTCTGGCTGTCCACCTTCACCGGGTTCGTGGCCGCTTCCGAATTATTGGTTATGGCGCTGTTCTATCACCCGGATGGACCGCCTGACGTCGACTACCATGTCATACGCAGTCTGATCGTTTTCATCTGCGGAATACTGGCAGGCGCGGTCGGTGTTCAGTTGCGGAGGCAGTTCGAGAAGAGTATCGCCGCGGCATCCGCGCGCGACCGGGTGACAAATCTGTTCGGCCAGCATGTGTCACCGCAGGTTGTCGAGCGCTTGCTGACGGAAGGGACGAGCACGGCGAGCGACACCCGGCGCGTCGCGGTCATGTTTGTGGATTTCCGCAGCTTCACCGCCGCCGCACGATCGCGGACTCCGCAAGAAGTTGTCGACCGGCTGGATGGCATATTCGCGGTATTGGTCGAGATCGTCGATCGTCACGGCGGTATCGTGAACAAGTTCCTTGGTGATGGGTTTCTGGCAATTTTTGGGGCGCCATTTGAGTCGTCCGACGCGCTGGCCCGCGGGGTCGACGCGGCTCGCGAGATGCTGGTTGCGGTCGCGCGCAACAACGAAGGGAATCCCTGGGCGCTGCACATCGGGATCGGGCTCCACTTCGGTGAAGTCGTCGCGGGTAATATCGGATCGCCGCGGCGCAAGGAGTACACCGTCATCGGCGATACCGTAAATTTCGCGGCGAGGCTTGAAGCCCTCAACAAGGAGTTCAATTCACAGTTTTTGATCTCGTCGGCCGTCCGCGACTCTCTCGGTGAAGCATGTGCGGACGCTACGCCGCTCGGTGCCGTCGCTATCCGCGGTTACGATCAGCCCATGGAGATCTGGCGTCTGGGCTGATTGTGACGGAACTTATCGGCGGGTGAGCAGGCCGATGCGCCCGTAAAGACCGTAGCGATGGCTGTTGTCCTGAACGTAGCCTGCTCCCAGCGACCACTCGAAAGCGGACATCTTGAACGAGGTCAGATGCGCGCCGATGCGGTACTGGCGGTAGACCTCATCGCCTGAGGTCTCGATCTCGGGACCTGCCCAGAAGCGGTCCATCACGCGCCAGCCCGCAGCGCCACGCACACCGAAGCTGTTGCCGATGGTCGAGCCGGAGATCGACGATGCCAGCATGATTGCCGGCGTAGGCTCCCACCACAGATCCGCGCCGATGCGCAGGCCGACATGATTGCCGCGAAGATTATTGCCGGGATCATCCGGCGACAGGCGGTGGTTCTGGAAATCAGGGCCGGCGAAGACCTTGATTTCAAAGTCACCGCGCTTGATCCGCCAACCCGGAAGGATCGCGCCCAGCAGGCCGGTGCCGCGGATATTGGTGCTGCCGGCAAGATAGCGATAGCTGCCTTGCGCGAGCAACATCTTGAGCGTGAAGCCATCCTGGTTGAGGCCGCCGGGCGCCCACTGAACGCCGCCGTAGAAGGAGCCGCCACTGCGCCAGAGATCGAACCCGCTGAAATAGAGAAACTTCTCGGGATAAGCGCCGCCGCCGAGGTTACTTGTCGGCGGCAGCAAAGGGTCTTTCAGGGGATCGGCCGCAGTTGGAGAGCCTCCGCAAAGCAACGCGGCGGTGACGCAAAACGCGCGCACCCTTCCAACGCAACGCATGGAGCCCCCAAGCCCCGGCACAAAAATACTTAGGTAAAAATGCGTAGCGATTAGATCGCTGAAGAGGGGGATCGTCTAGCGAACGATCCGGGAACGCGCCGTGAACCGGCGAAAAGAAATCTGGGTGGCCTGTGGATAACTCAGAATTGCGGAGCGGCCAGGTTCTCGACCTTTACGCCTTCGCGGTCTTCGATGATTTCGGCGATGAACTTGCGGTGGCAGGCCGTGTGGTCGCGCTCGTAACACAGGATACAGACGGGTCCGGCCTTCATCACCAGCGCCGCAAGCTCGTCCATCTCCACGCGTGCCTCGGGTTTTTTCAGGTGCGCGTGATAGATTTTCGACAGCGCCTTCATGTCGCCGCTGCGCGCGGCCTCACGGCCGTCCTTCGGTGTGCCGAGGCCCCGCAAATGGATGTAGGAAATGCCGCGCTCATCAAGTCCGGCGGCAAGTTGGGTCTTGGAAAACCCCGGGCGGCGCGATGACGCGATTGCGCGCACGTCGACGAGGAGTTTCACGCCCGCGTGTTGCAGCTCATCGAGGACTGCCTTCGGCGGCGTCTGTTCGTAACCGATGGTGTAGAGTTTCTTGGCTTTGGCCATGCTGACTCCTGTTATCGTTCGCTCACTTCACGCGCTCGATCAATTCCATTGCCCCGGCTGGAGCGCGGATTTTTCCCTCGTGGATCACATAGGCAAACACATCGCGGGGCTCTTTCTTGGGTGACGTCTTGTCGAAGCGGGCGAGGTCATCGGGTTCGCCGCCCTGCGCCCATAGGGTCAGCCGTTTGGCCCATTCATCCAGCGCCTTGGGCGGGTAGGCGGTCTTGATGGTATCCTTGCCGGTCTGGAGACGGACGTAAACGAAATCGGAGGTTATGTCGGCGATTGCCGGATACTTGGCGTGATCGGCATAAACCACTGCGACGTTGTGCTTGCGCAGCAGCGCGATGAACGACGGCGTGCAGAAACTGTCGTTGCGCACCTCGACCACATGGCGCAGGGCGAGGCCGTCGAACTTGCGCGGCAGCAGCTCGAGAAAAGCGCCGAAGTCGGCTTCGTCGAACTTCTTGGTCGGCGCGAACTGCCACAGCACGGGGCCGAGCCGGTCACCCATTTCGGTAACGCCGGAATCGTAGAACCGCTTGATGGAATCTCCGGCCTCCGCCAGCACACGGCGGTTGGTGGCAAACCTCGGGCCCTTGACCGAGAAGACGAAGCCGTCCGGGACCTCGCTGGCCCATTTGCGGAAGCTTTCCGGCTTCTGCGAGCCGTAATAGGTGCCATTGATCTCGATCGAGGTCAGCTTGGAGGCCGCATAGGACAGCTCTTTCGACTGGGCCAGCTTCTCCGGGTAAAATACGCCCCGCCAGGGCGCGAAGGTCCAGCCGCCGATCCCGATGTGAATTCGCCCCGATTTTTTTGCCATTTTTGCTTCCTTTGAGGGCCCCTTGCGGAACGCCGGGCCCGTACCTATCTAGCTTTTACCGGCGATGTTGCAGCTCACGCTCCTTCGCCGGGACGACCACGAGAAGAACCGTGAGATGTCGAGCGCGCCGGATGTACGCGCAGACTTGATTCTCTCACTGGTTTCCCTCCGTGGTCGTTGGCATTTCTGGACCCCTGAAAACCTGCCGCCACCCGATTTCCAGCTATTCTCGCCTCGAAATCGCGTCCCGGAGGGCGTCTTGGCATCGTCCAATCCCCCGGATATACGCTGGCCCCATGACTGAGGCCATCTCACCTGGGGCAGCACCTGCACGTCAATTGTGTGTCGTGGTGCCGACTTTCAAAGAGCGCGACAACGTCCCCAAGCTTTTTGCGAAGCTGGGCGCCGCGCTGTCCGGCATCTCGTGGGAGGTCATCTTCGTCGATGACAATTCTCCGGACGGGACCTGGGACGTGGCCCGCCAGTTGGCCCAGACCGATTCCAGGGCTCGGTGCATTCGCCGGATCGGCCGGCGTGGACTATCCGGGGCGTGCATCGAGGGCATCCTGGCCTCCAGCGCGCCTTATGTCGCGGTAATGGATGCCGACCTTCAGCACGATGAAACCCAGCTTCCGAAGATGCTCGGACTGCTGCAATCGGGTCAGGCCGAACTCGTGGTCGGCAGCCGGTATGTCAGCGGCGGCGACACCGGCAGTTTTGGGAGCGCGCGGCTTGGCGGCAGCGTGCTTGCAACGAACATCGCAAAGAAGCTGCTGCATGTCGAAATCGCCGATCCGATGAGCGGGTTTTTCATGATCCGCCGCGAGCGCTTCGAGCAGCTTGCGCCGTCGCTGTCGGTGCAGGGGTTCAAGATCCTGCTGGATATCGTGGCGACCGCCGGCGGCAAGCTTCGCATGGTCGAGGTGCCGTTTTCCTTTGGCGCGCGCCAGCACGGCGAGAGCAAACTGGATTCGCTGGTCGTGCTGGATTTCCTCGGTCTTGTGCTTGCCAAGCTGACCGGCGATCTGGTGTCGCTGCGCTTCCTGTTGTTCGCGCTGGTCGGCGCGATTGGTCTCTTCGTTCACTTCGCTACATTGTATACGTCGCTTGCGCTCAATGTTCCGTTTGCCGAGGCCCAGGGTGTCGCTGCTTTTGTCGCGATGACCGGAAACTTTCTGCTCAACAACCAGCTCACCTATCGTGACCAGCGCCTGAAGGGCGGTGCGCTAATTCGCGGCCTCCTGCTGTTCTATCTCGTTTGCAGCGTCGGGCTGTTGGCTAATGTGGGCGTTGCGGCGACAGTTTTCGACCAGGAGCCGATCTGGTGGCTCGCGGGCGCGGCCGGCGCATTGATGGGCGTGGTCTGGAACTACGGCGTATCCAGCCTGTTTGTCTGGCGCGCAAAATGATCTCTTCCGAGACGAGACTGGCGCGGGGCGCGGCTGTCACCGTGGCCGTGCTGGTGCTGCTTCGGCTGGTCGCATCGGCGTTCACGCCGTTGACCTTCGACGAGGCCTACTACTGGACATGGTCGAAGCATCTCGCCGGCGGATACTACGATCATCCGCCGATGGTCGCGGTGGTGATCCGGCTCGGCACCATGATCGCGGGTGATACCGAGTTCGGTGTACGGCTGGTGTCGATCCTGCTGGCGCTGCCGATGAGCTGGGCGATCTATCGCGCGGCGCGGATTCTGTTCGATGACACGCGGATCGCGGCGACGGCGACGATCCTGCTCAACGCGACCCTGATGGCTTCGGTGGGCACCACCATCGTGACACCGGATGCGCCGCTGATGGTGGCATCGGCGTTTGTTCTGTATTTCCTGGCCAAAATTCTGGAGACCGGCTGCGGTGTCTGGTGGTTTGGGGTCGGTGCGGCGGCGGGCTTCGGATTGCTCTCCAAATATACCGCGCTGTTCTTCGGGGCGCAGATCCTGTTGTGGCTGCTGCTGGCGAAGGACCAGCGCCGCTGGCTGATGTCGCCGTGGCTTTATGCGGGCGGCATCGCTGCTGCTCTGGTCTTCTCGCCGGTGATCCTGTGGAACGCCGATCATCAATGGGTGTCGTTCATCAAGCAGCTTGGCCGCGCGCGTGTGGAAGGCATGACGCTCAAGTTCCTTGGCGAAATGATTCCGACGCAGTTCGCGTTCGCGACGCCATCCGTCTTTATCCTCGGTGTGCTCGGCCTTTACGCGCTGGCGCGGGGCAGGGCGGCGAATGCCGCGAGCGCAACGCTGGTCAGCATCAGCGTCTGGATGATCTTCCTCTATTTCGTCTGGCACTCGTTGCACGCCCGCGTCGAGGCCAATTGGCTCGGGCCGGTCTATCCGGCATTCGCCATCGCCGCGGCATTCGCGGCGTGGGGGACGGCGTGGAATTCGCGCGAGCAGCGCACGGTGAACTGGTCGCGCCGTCTCGCGCTGCCGATTGGTGTGGCCCTGTTCGTGGTGCTGATCGTCCAGACCAATACCGGACTATTTACCGGCTTCCGCCGCGATGCCACGGTGCGCAGTGTCGGCGTGGGCTGGCCAGCTCTAGCCAATGAGATCGAGGCGATTCGCCTCAAGCAAAACGCAAACTGCATGCTGGCGGCGGACTACGGCACCACGTCGTGGCTGATGTTCTATCTGCCGAAGGGGACGTGTGTCGCCCAGTTCCAGCAGCGCTATCGCTGGACCTTCATGAAAGAGCCGGACGCGAAATTGCTCAAGGGCAAAGCGCTTCTGATCGGCCCGGTGGGTGCAAGTCCGCTCTATCGTGCCATGTATGCGCGCACCGAGAAGCTGGCTGAACTCACCCGTAAACGCAGCGGTGTCGGGTTTGAGACCTACGAGGTCGACCTGCTCGACGGTGTGAGAGGCGAGACGCTCGATCGCTCGCCCGCGCCGGAACTCGCCACGCGATAGCCACAATTGGTGGCGTTTTGCGGAGGTGAACCGATCCGCCTCAGATCCGCCCGCACTTAATCCGCATTTAACTAAATGCCGCCTTAATGCCGCTCCGCACCTTTGCGAGATGTCGCGTGGGGAACTCCAAGCTCCGCAAGACAACTGACGCTGGCCCGCTTTCGCATGCGCTGTTCGCGCATGACCCGCCGAATGCAGCCGGAAGGACAAGGTGGGATTGTTCTGGATGCAAGGCGTATGAGTACCAGTTCTGTTGTACGTACCGGCTACACAGCCCACACCCAAGGTCGTTCGCCCCGAACCTCCAGTCCTTTGAATATTGCAGGCGTCGCGGCGATCGCGTTCGTGACGCTGGCCTGCGGCTGGACGCTTTACAGCAATGTGTTCAGCGGCAATCCGCTCAGTGCCGGCTATGAACTCGCCTCGCGCGACGCGCGCGTCGTGTTCGTTTCCGCCGCACCCGGTCTCGACCAGCAGGCCTTCGCCGATCGCTTCGCGGCGATGACGCCCGCGAGCGAGGAGCCGCCAGCGCTCACGGTCGAGCAGAAGAATTACGCCGCGCTGATGGACGTCACCCATTCGCTCGGCGCGCCGCCGGTGACCTTCAAACCGACCGTCGTCGCTGCGCCCGACATGCCGAAGCCCGGTCCCTCGCGCGCGGAGATCGCCAAGGCACCGGATGTCGCGCTTCCTCCGGCGCCGCCTGCGCGCGTCGCCAGTATTCCGCTTCCGGCCTCGCGCCCGGCCGATTTCAAGTTCGCGCAGCAGCCCCGCGTCAAGCCCGGCCACTCCGAGATGGTGGAGCGGGCCAAGAACGCCGCGCTCGCGGCGATGGCCAGCAAGACCCCGAGCCTGTTTGACAAGCTGTTCGGCAAGACGCCCGCGCCGGGTCCCGTGCTCGCCTATGCCGGCTCCGACGGCGGCGTGATGAACGACGGCACTTCGGTCACGCCCGCCGGATCGAGCGAGGACGACAAGCTCACCGCGATCTACGACATCACCGCGCGCACGGTTTACATGCCGGACGGCTCGAAGCTGGAGGCGCATTCCGGCCTCGGCGCCAAGCTGGACGATCCGCGTTACGTCAATGTCCGCATGCACGGCGCGACGCCGCCGCACATCTACACGCTCAAGCCGCGCGAGGCGCTGTTTCACGGCGTGGCGGCGCTGCGGCTGACGCCGGTGGGCGGCGAGGGCGCGATCCACGGCCGCACCGGACTGCTCGCGCACACCTATATGCTCGGGCCGAACGGCGATTCCAACGGCTGCGTCTCGTTCAAGGACTACACCGCGTTCCTGAAGGCCTATCAGCGCGGCGAGGTGCGCCGCCTGGTCGTGGTCGCGAGCCTGTAACCGGCGCGCAAACTTCCGTCACTGCGACAGCACGGGCTTCGCCGCCGCGCTGCCCGGCGCCCGGGAGACCGCGGCGGGCGCGGTGCTCATACCGAGCAGCCACCGCATCGGCCACCATGGCCGGATCAGCCAATGATACAGCGCGAGCGAAATGACGACGGTCGCAAGCCAGATCGCCGCGACCTTGCTCCACACCGGCAGCGGCAGGTTCATCACCTCGACGCCGATCAGCAGCAGCACCGCGTGATGGATGATGTAGACCGGCAGCGTCGCCGCGGCCAGGTATGTCAGCGCCGGAGTGGCGACGGCGGGCTTGATGCGCATGGCGAAGCCGAGCGCGGCGCAGACCCCGAACCACGCCGTCAGTCCGACAAGCACGCGCCCCGGCGTGGAGACGCCGAAATACGCCACGCCGGCGAAGGCCAGCGCCATCAGGACCGCGAAGCGCGGCGCCTGCGCGCGTAACTGCGCCTCGATCCCCGGCCATGCCGCGATCATGGCGCCGAACGTCATGTACATCGCGAAGTAAAAGAAGTTCGTCCAGTCGCCGATCAGGTTCGGCAGGAAAGGCCAGTAGCCGTCAAACGCCGCGAGGTACAGGCCGAGCGGCAACGCGGGCAGAAACAGCGCCGCGGCATTCAGCTTCGATGTGTCCGGCGTGCGCCGCGCCAGCAGCATCAGCAGCGGCAGAAGCATCAGCGAGATGAGGAGGAGATAGGCCAGGAACCAGAGATGCGACCACGTCAGCAGGTTCAGGATGCCGAGATTGCGCGGGAAGAAATCGAAAAAGCCGAGCGGGACGCCGGGATCGACATCGAGCATCGCCTGAAGTGTGCGCGCCTTGCGCAGGCCGTGGAAGCCGAAGTCGCGGCCCTGCATCATCTCGATGTACTTGATGATCGTGCCTGAGGTCACGACCCCGAAGAGGAGCGGAACGAACAGCCGCACCACGCGCGTCTTCGCGAATTCCAGCGGCCCGCGCGAGCGCAGCGAGGCCACCGCCGTATAGCCCGCGATGGTGAAGAACGTCGCCATCGCCGAGATGCGGATAAACTCGGTCGCGAGGCTGGCGAACGGCGACGGCTCCGCGCTCTTGATGTGATAGTAGGGGTCCACCGAGAAAATAAAGAGGGCGTGCGCCAGGATGACGACCGCACACAATGCGATACGCAAGATCTCAAGGTCAGTCCGGCGCATGGTGCTCAAAATCCGCTGAAGTTCGAAATCCGCGAAAGGCCGCGCATCTTATCCGGCGGGCGCAAGGCCCGGCAAGGCCGGGCGCCGGATCTCTCTGGTGGTCCCCACGTCGTCCGCGATCTGTTTCCGGTCGTCCCCGCGGGGGTTGAGATGTCATGCATAATCTCTCTCCACGTCGTCCCCGCGAAGGCGGGGACCCATAACCACCGGCTGTGGTGATGACAAAGGAAAGAGTTGTCCCGCGCTCGCGATGACAACGTGGGTTCAGGGAGTATGGGTCCCCGCCTTCGCGGGGACGACATTGAGGGTGTGGCAACATCGCGCTTCAATTACAGTCGTCATGGCCGGACTTGTTCCGGCCATCCACGACTTTTCGGCGGTTGCAATTAAGACGTGGATCACCGGGACAAGCCCGGTGATGACAATTGAGATTGGAGCGGCATCCATTTCCGATTCATTTTTCAAACAGCCCGCGCGCTTGGGCTTGCCCCATTCGCGCAAATGACAAGCACAATCGCCCCTGTTGTTATGACGGCGCGGGGGCGCCCGAAGTCTCAGTTCGCTTCGCCCAGCGCGCTTGGGGTTTACCCCATTCGCGCCCGCCCAAATGAGGGCGCGCGGAACGCCGGATGCGCGAGCGCATCCGCAGCCCCGTGTGCAAAAGTAAAAAGCACACGAGCGTAGTCGCCACGGTCGCGCCGTTTGCATCCGGCGTTCCGCACGCGGTGGTGCTCCGGCTTGCTTCGTGCTCTCCCCGGTGATCGATCGCTTGATTGTCACCGTCGTCCCTGTTGAGGGTTTCCGCTCCGGTTGGAGCGGCTCTCTACCGGACTTGACGCCTGCGTATCGGGCGTCAGGACCACACGACTTGGGCCGGCGCGGGATAGCGTTGTCCGGCGAAGTGGTCTTCCGGTTCGCCGAAGACAACGCGTCAATCATGACCCGTCGCCCGGCGATGGATTCCCACCGCGCACGTCCAGCGCACAGCGTGGTCCGTCTTGCGCTCGCTTTGATGACTCACGCGCCCTTTGTACAAGGAACGCGCCCAATCATCATCGCTCGCGCCTGACGCTGCCGCGCCACCGCATCCCGCCCCGCGTATCGTGACGATCGCGAAACGCCCCTCATGACGAGGCGGGATGGGATCAACATAAGAGGGGTTTGGAGGGCGGGGATCTCTATCCCCATCACGAAATGTTTCAAGGATGCGCGAGAACGCACATGTACTCATCTTAATCATGAAAAAGGCTCGGTAATTAGCCGAGCCTTTGACGTCAATCAACTTCGACAGAAGTTACTTCTGTTGCTCGGGCTTGGCGTCGCCCTTGTTGTCCTGATTCTGCTGAGGCGTCGCAGGTGTCGCCTGGTCCGGTGCGACAGCAGGCTTTGGAGTATCGGCAGCGACGACTGGTGAATTCGACATTGTAAAATCCTTTAAGACACACCTGAAGAAGTCTCCAAGCGTTGACTCAACGTGGCTATCGACACGCCAGTTACAACCTCGCTGCTGCCTTATTCGCGCGAATTATCTGTAATAAACCGATGGCTATCCGTGCCGGAAAGGCGCACAGTCGATTCATGCCAAACGATCAGATTGCCGCGGAGCGCTTCTCATGACCACGAGAACGCGGCGGGAGACGGTCATCTTCAAACATCCGGCGCGTATCAAGGGCATTGAACGCCTGCTTCCGGCTGGCGCTTATGACGTGGTGACCGACGAGGAAATGATCGAAGGTCTTTCTTTTGCGAGCTTCCGACGCATCGCCACCATGATCATGGTGCCCGGCGCGCCGCCGCATCATCACTCGATGGAAATGCTGGCGATCAGCTCGATCGATCTTGCGGACGCGCAGCATCACGACGCGGTGGCATCAAATGTCTGACGATCCGGTCGAACTCGATTCCCGTCGCGGCATGGCTGCGCAAAAGGCGACGGGGTTGCGGCGAATTCTCGCTGACGCCGAGGCCCACGCAGCCGTCCTGCGCGAGCGGCAACTTCAGATCGAAACAGCGCTGCTCGATTCTCCCGCGACGTCGTGGCCCGAAGCGGCGGCGAAGGCGCGTTACATTCTGAATCTTTACTACGCAACGCTGGGTGCTCATGACTCACACCACCGCGATCTCGTCGCGTCGGTCCTCAAGGACTTCGCTCGGCTCGACAGCGAAAGCTGAGTACGTACGTTCTTCACTCGATTGTTTTCCGCGAACGATTGATCCTGAAACTTCATCGAGACGTTCGGCGGGAACGGGAGGATTACGCATGCTTGATATGACAACGAAAGAGCTGTCGTCGCGGCACGTCAAGGCGGACGAGGCGCTTCGGCTTGGCGTCGTTTCGGGATGGTACACCACCAAAATGAGCGGGACGTTCGTCACCGGCCCCCACGCCACCCATGAGGAAGCTCTTCGCAAGATCGCCGAACTCAGACCGCCAGTTCCGCCCGCGCCAAAGCGCAAGTCGTGAGGGCTGGCCGCAACACAGGGATGATCCATGAGTACTGTGCGACACCTCGCGCCGCTGCGTGACGTCGAGGACGAAAACGACCAGCTTCGGCAGTTGCTCATTCAGGCAGGTGTCGAAGCTCATGCCCATGTTGTCGCCGCGAAACTTCAGACTGTGCTCATTGGCGAGCTTCACCATCGGGTAAAGAACATGCTGGCGATTGCGTCCGCCATCGCCTCGCAAAGCCTCCGCGAAGCGCCGAGCGTCGACGCGGCAGCAAAGACGATTGCCAGCCGTCTCGCCGCGCTCGGCGTATCCCACGATCTTCTCATTCGGGAAAGCTGGACCGGCGCGGGCTGCCGCTCGTTGATCGAGAACGCGATCCTGGCGTTCCAGACCGAAGGGCTGAAGCAGTTCACCATCACCGGGGACAATATCGCAGTTTCATCCGGACCGGCTGTGGCGCTGTCGATGGTGATACACGAGTTGAGCACCAACGCGCTGAAGTATGGCGCGTTGTCCGTGCCGGAAGGGCGCGTATCGATTGTCTGGTCGATTGATGTCGATACCGGGCGATTCAAGCTCGAATGGCGCGAGAGCAATGGACCGCCCGTCGTCGAGCCGAAGGAAAAGAATTTTGGCAGCCGGTTTATCGAGCAGGCGTTGCCGGGCCAGCTTCAGGGGGAGGCGCGGCTGATCTTTGAACCCACGGGCCTCGTTTGCGACGTCAACATTCCGATCAGTTCGCTACAGGAGCCTGTGATCGCGTTGAAATAACTGCGTCAGATAGAGCCCGGCATCGCGGCCGGAATGACACCGCACACATGATTGGACACCCGTGCCCGGTATCAAGATTCGCGTCGGCTACGAGATGATCTACGATTTTCCGCAGGCCACGCCGATGATCATGGTGATGGGCACGCACTTCACGCGCGCGTCGGATGTCATCACGCCCGATTACCTCACCACTACTCCGTCGGTTCCGATTTTCCCCTATCGCGATATGTTCGGGAATTGGTGCAGCCGCATGGTCGCGCCGCCGGGACGGATGCGGCTTTTCGCCGACGGCATGGTCCGCGACAGCGGGCAGCCTGATGTGGTGGTGACATCGGCCGTCCAGCATGCGGTGGAGGATCTGCCGCCGGACACGCTGGTGTATCTTTTGGGCAGCCGCTACTGCGAGACGGACCGGCTGTCGGACATCGCATGGAAGCTGTTCGAGAACACCCCACCCGGCTGGGCGCGCGTTCAGGCGATCTGCGATTTCGTTCATCACCATATCAAGTTCGGTTACGAGCACGCGCGGGCGACCATGACCGCTTTCGAAGTCTATAATGAAGGGAAGGGCGTCTGCCGCGACTACGCGCACCTTGCCGTGACGTTCTGCCGCTGCATGAATATCCCGGCGCGTTACTGCACCGGCTATCTCAGCGACATCGGCACGCCGAAGCCGTGGGTGGGCGATTTTGCCGGCTGGTTCGAGGCCTATATCGGCGGCCGCTGGCAGATGTTCGATCCCCGCAACAATGTGCCCCGGATCGGCCGTGTGCTGATCGCGCAGGGTCGCGACGCGTCCGACGTTCCGATCACGCAGACATTCGGGCCGAATGAGCTTGTGAGTTTCAAGGTCTGGACCGACGAGGTGGCGTGAGGTCTGCGGGGAATTCGTATCAAAAAAAACCCCGGCATCGCTGCCGGGGTTTTGCATTTTTTCCGCTTTGTCATACGCGGGCTTGACCCGCGTAAACGATCCAATTCCTTTCAGGTCAGAACTGGCTCGTCCTGTTGCTATCACTATACCCCCGGCGTCGCTGCCGGGGTTTTGCATTTCGTAATCGCTGAGCAAGATTCCGGGTCTGCGGAGCGGCATGAAGGATGCCGCACCGCGCCCGGAATGACGGCTGGGGCTGTAAAGAAAAAGGCCCGGATTGCTCCGGGCCTTTCGTATTCGATGTTTGCTTCGAGCGAGGATTTGCCCCTCACCCCAACCCTCTCCCCGCAAGCGGGGAGAGGGGGAGTAAGGCTTAGAAATCCATGCCGCCCATGCCGCCGCCCGGCATTGCCGGTGCGCCAGCGCCACCCTTCTTTGGCACTTCGGCGATCATGGCTTCTAGAGTGAGAGGCGGCGCCACAGGCGGCTATCAAATCCCATGGCAACTCACCGCTGCTTCAGCAGCGCGTCGTAATCGGCGTGCGAGCCGATCCAGAACCACAAAAGTCCATCGTCCACATCCACGGCCAGCGCACGGTGCCTCAGGCCGACACGGACGCTGTGATAGCGACCGATCTGTTTGAAGTGCAGGGATGGATGGCGGGGATCAGCCTTCAGCAACGCGAAATTCTTGTCTGCCAGGGCCCGGATGTTGTCAGGGAGATTCCGATATGCCGTCCAGAACGCGGGACTGGCGAAATGCTTCACAGTTCGCGGCTGCGGTTTGAACGATGCGCGGCAAGGGCCTCGTTCGCGAGCTTGTCGAGCTTGCCGCCGCGTGCATCGCGCTCGATCTTTTCATCGAACCGCGCCGCGTCGAAGGCGTCGAACCACGCACGAAAGCGCGCCAGTTCGCCGGGGGCGAGGCGCTCGACAGCTTTTTCGATGTCTTCGACGGTACTCATGACGGCAAGATAGCATTTTCAGGCGTTGTGGAGAACAGCAAAAACCCCGGCATCGCTGCCGGGGTTTTGCATTTCGTGTTCTTCGAGGGAGATTCCGGGCCTGCGGAGCGGCAAGAAGAATGCCGCGCCGCGCCCGGAATGACGGGATTTCTTAGAAATCCATGCCGCCGCCCGGCATTGCCGGAGTCGGTATTTTCCTCTTTGGCGTTTCCGGTATCATCTCCTCGGTCGTGAGCGAGGTGTTTGCCATGAGCATGGAAATCTATCTGCTGACCAACGAGGCGGTGCCAACGACTCAGGCGTGGCAGAAGGGGATCGACGCCTTAGGATTCGGCGTTCGATTTGTGGACGAGCAGTCGTTGCAAGTGAATGAGATACGACTCCGCGCAGAGTGCAAAGGCCAGCCCGTGCTCATGGAACTGGAGAAAACCGGCCTTGTCAAAGTGCGAGCGATGCTTCCTGATGTTGCTTTCCCCGAGCATGTGGCCTGTGTGCATGCTCTATTCTGGAACAAATCCCTGGAGGGCGGTCTTGCGGCTTATGAGGCCGCTGCGGCCTATCTTGGATTGGTCAAGGGTTTGATGATTGATACGGAGGAACGCAAGCTTAGAACGCCAGATGGCGCGATTGAACTTGCCCGTAGCATGGCCGTTGACGTATCGATTGCTCAGGAAGCTCTCGTTAAGCTCTTCGGGCATTCCAAGTCATAGCTTTTGATGTTGAGCTTTTTAGCGGCAAACAAAAACCCCGGCATCTCTGCCGGGGTTTTGCATTTCGTGCTTGTCGAGCAAGATTCCGGGTCTGCGGAGCGGCATGAAGGATGCCGCACCGCGCCCGGAATGACGGACTTTTTAGAAATCCATGCCGCCCATGCCGCCGCCCGGCATTGCCGGTGCGCCAGCGCCGCCCTTCTTTGGCACTTCGGCGATCATCGCTTCGGTGGTGATCAGCAGAGCCGCAACCGAAGCTGCGTTCTGGATCGCCGCACGAACGACCTTGGTCGGGCTCAAACCTTGACAAGGAAAATAATCCTATATAGAATACTCGCCATATCGGGATCGATTGAGGTGAGGATGACAAGTTTGCAAGCAAGGATCTCTGACTTAGAAAGCAGGATATTTGCCTGGAAGGCGGATTATGCTTTTCGCCGCCTCATGCTGGCTTTGAAGGCCGGGTACAAACCAACGCAGCCGCGAGATGGCAATGGGCGTTGGACAATCGAAGGTGGTGTAACTGTCACGACCTCGTCCGGATTTTATACCGGCATTCAGAGCATCGACGAAACGTCGGATTCACTCAGTGACATTCTGGCGAGTGTTATGAATGGACTTGAGTATCTTCCGTCCATGAGCGCGTCAGCATACGGCACGTTTGTTCACGGACTTTTTGGGGTGGCTGTCCGTCTTCGCAGTCTGCCCGGTGTCGGCGACATCGAGCAGACTTTTAGTCTGGACGATGCCGATCCGGATTATGGGATGGCGGGGAGTATTCGAACCGACGTGACATTGCGTAACATCCAAGGCGATATCATTGCGATCTACGACGTCAAAACCGGGGATACACCTTTATCGCGTGCGCGAGCGGATGAGCTTCGGCTGAAGACGAAAGCATCGCCAAATACCCCTGTTTTTGAATTGAATGTCGTTCGCGGGATTTCGCGCAAATCGATTTATCTGCAGAAAAGGTGTTTGCCATGAGCATGGAAATCTATCTGCTGACGGATACCGTGGTGCTGACAACTGTCGCTTGGCAGAAAGCCATCGATGCGCTGGGATTCGATGTCCGGTTTGTGGATGAACAGTCGCTGCAAGCGGACGAGACAAGGCTGCGGGCGGAATGCAAAGGCAAGCCGGTTCTGATGGAGCTGGAGCGTACCAGTCTTGCCAGGGTGCGCGAGACGTTTCCCCATGTAGCATTTCCCGACCAGGTGACCTACGTGCATGCCCTGTATTGGAGCAAGACTTTGGAAGGCGGCCTTGCGGGCTATCAGGCGGCTGCGGCCTATCTCGGTCTCGTCAAAGGGCTGATGATCGATACGGAGGAGGGCAAACTCAAGACGCTGGACGGCGCGATCGAGCTGGCCCGCAAAATGTCCGCGGAGATGCCGATGCTTGAAGCGGCCATGGCGGAGATTCTCGCGAAGATGGCTGCGAAGCCGCGTAATTAGGCCGTCATTGCGAGGAGCGGTCGCGACGAAGCAATCCATTCTTCACTTGCAGGACTATCGATCTGGATCGCTTCGCGGCGCTCGCAATAACGAGATAACAAAAACCCCGGCGTCGCTGCCGGGGTTTTGCATTTCGTAATCGCTGAGCAAGATTCCGGGTCTGCGGAGCGACATGAAGGATGCCGCACCGCGCCCGGAATGACGGCTGGGGCTGTAAAGAAAAAGGCCCGGATTGCTCCGGGCCTTTCGTATTCGATGTTTGCTTCGAGCGAGGATTTGCCCCTCACCCCGACCCTCTCCCCGCAAGCGGAGAGAGGGGGAGCAAGGCTTAGAAATCCATGCCGCCCATGCCGCCGCCCGGCATTGCCGGTGCGCCAGCGCCGCCCTTCTTTGGCACTTCGGCGATCATCGCTTCGGTGGTGATCAGCAGCGCCGCAACCGAAGCCGCGTTCTGGATCGCCGCACGCACGACCTTGGTCGGGTCGATGATGCCCTTGGAGACGAGGTTGCCGTATTCACCCGACTGCGAGTCAAAGCCGTAGGCATACTGATCCTTCTCGAGGATCTTGCCGACGATGACCGAGCCGTCTTCGCCTGCGTTGATGGCGATCTGGCGGGCCGGAGCGGAGAGCGCCTTGCGGACGATCTCGACGCCGGTCTTCTGGTCGTCGTTCTGGGTCTTGATGCGCTTGAGCTGCTCGGAAGCGCGCAGCAGGGCGACGCCGCCGCCCGGCACGATGCCTTCCTCGACAGCCGCGCGGGTCGCATGCATCGCGTCATCAACGCGGTCCTTGCGCTCCTTCACTTCAACCTCGGTCGCGCCGCCGACGCGGATCACCGCGACGCCGCCTGCGAGCTTGGCCAGACGCTCCTGGAGCTTCTCGCGGTCGTAGTCCGAAGTGGTTTCTTCGATCTGCGCCTTGATCTGCGCCACGCGTGCCTCGATGTCGGCCTTCTTGCCGGCGCCGTTGACGATTGTGGTGTTTTCCTTGTCGATCATCACCTTCTTGGCGCGGCCCAGCATGTTCAGGGTCACGTTCTCAAGCTTGATGCCGAGGTCTTCCGAGATCGCCTGGCCGCCGGTGAGGACAGCGATGTCCTGCAGCATGGCCTTGCGGCGGTCGCCGAAGCCCGGAGCCTTCACGGCGGCAACCTTCAAACCACCGCGGAGTCTGTTGACCACCAGCGTGGCCAAGGCCTCGCCTTCGACGTCTTCAGCGACGATGACCAGCGGCTTGCCGGTCTGCACGACGGCTTCCAGCAGCGGAAGCAGTTCGTTCAGCGAGGAGAGCTTCTTCTCGTTGATCAGGATGTAGGCGTCGTCGAATTCGACGCGCATCTTGTCGGCGTTGGTGACGAAGTAGGGGGAGATGTAGCCGCGGTCGAACTGCATGCCTTCGACGACGTCGAGTTCGGTGTCGAGCGACTTGGCTTCCTCAACGGTGATGACGCCTTCGTTGCCGACCTTCGCCATGGCCTTTGCGAGGAAGTCGCCGATTTCCTTGTCGCCGTTGGCCGAGATGGTGCCGACCTGGGCGATTTCGTCGTTCGAGGTGACCTTCTTGGAGTTCTTGACGAGGTCCGCGACGACCGCTTCGACCGCGAGGTCGATGCCGCGCTTCAGATCCATCGGGTTCATGCCGGCGGCGACCGACTTGGCGCCTTCCTTGACGATGGCCTGGGCCAGCACGGTCGCGGTGGTGGTGCCGTCGCCGGCAGCGTCCGCCGACTTCGAGGCCACTTCCTTGACCATCTGCGCGCCCATGTTCTCGAACTTGTCGTCGAGCTCGATGTCCTTGGCGACGGTGACGCCGTCCTTGGTGATGCGCGGAGCGCCGAACGACTTGTCGAGGACGACGTTGCGGCCCTTCGGACCGAGCGTGACCTTCACCGCGTTGGCGAGAATGTCGACGCCGCGCAACATCTTGTCGCGGGCTTCAACGCCGAATTTGACTTCTTTGGCTGACATCTGTTTGTCCTTTGATTGTTTGCTGAACCGTCATCCTGAGGTGAGAGCCGCATCTGCGGCGAGCCTCGAAGGATGGCGGGAGATTTTGCTGTCACCCTTCGAGGCTCGGCGAAACCGCCTCGCACCTCAGGATGACGGCTGTGCCTATCAAGCGGCCTTCTTCTTGGCGCCGGTCTCGGTGATGACGCCCATGATGTCGCTTTCCTTCATGATCAGCACTTCCTGGCCATCGATCTTGACCTCGGTGCCGGACCACTTGCCGAACAGGACGATGTCGCCGACCTTGAGATCGATCGGGATCAGCTTGCCGGCTTCGTCACGGCCGCCCGGGCCGACCGACAGGATTTCGCCCTGGGAAGGCTTCTCTTTGGCACTGTCAGGAATGATGATGCCGCCTTTGGTCTTCTCTTCGGCGTCGATGCGCTTGACCACGACGCGGTCGTGAAGCGGACGGAATTTCATGCAGTCCTCCTAATGGATTGATAAGGCTGTGTTTTTGCAACTTTAGCAGTCTGGGTAAGCGAGTGCTACCACGACTGGAACGGACATAGGCTCACGGCGGGCGCCGGGCAAGGGTGTGTAGCAGAAAATTTGGCAGTCTGATGTGACGGCTGCCAATTTTTGCAGGATCGTTAATGCGGAGGCGGCTCGTTTCCTGGCGGCTTGGGCGGTGCGGCCTGCCGCTTGCGGCGCTTGGCCACGATGTCCAGTTCCGGCCGCGGCGCGACCTCGGCGGGCATCGGCTTGTCGTTTTTCCAGGCCATGGCGCGGGCCGCCTGCAACGACAGGAACCCGAAGGTGCGCACGGCTGCCCACATGATCCATCGGGTGAAGAAGCCGACGCCTGACACTTGCATGGCCTCGTAAAAGATCGCGTCGGCGCGTTGTCTTGTTGGCGCTTCCGGGTGCGGCTCGGTTCCGGGACGCAACTCGTTATAGAGATAGTCGTGGACCACGGCGGCGCGGCTGTAGCGGCCCCACGTCGGGAGCAGCGACTGGAAGAGACGCGGGATCGATGCGCCGTCGGTCTCGAACAGCTTGTGGACTTCGATAACGTGGCCGGAATTCTCGTCGCCGACCTCATAGATCAGCGGCTGTTCGAGCCGCCACGTCCGGTAATCGACATCGAGCTGCGTGATGGTGAGTTCGCCAGTGAAACGGCTCATGGCCCCGCTCCGTCGTGTCGGGCGAGACTCGCATGCGCACGGCGCGCTGTCAGCAACTTGCAGCAGTCGCGGGGCGATGCTGCTAGTGCCTTGATAGTTAACAATTTATTCAAACTTTGGTCTTGAGATGCCTAACGGTACTGCGTCAGATTCTTGAACAGCGCGTGAATTCGCGAAGTGGAATCCGGTTCGCGATTTGCGCGCCCCTTAGAAATGGGTGAGAGCGCGTTCGCCTTAGACCGGCTGCCACTTTTGACGAACGCCTCCGACCATCTTTTTGACCGCGTTTTCGACGACGAACCGGAAGGTCCACTTCGTCGGAAAACGCTCCGAGGAGGTTGGCATGGGTTCGCTGAAGTCAGGATCGCAGGACATCGTTTCCGGCGATTTCAAAAGGATGCTTGGCGGCTACGGCCTGACGACGGCCGAAATTCTCTACCGGCGCCCCGATCACCGCTGGCTGCTGCAATCCTACGTCTGGCAGAATTACGATCTGTTCCCGAACTTTCCCGCGCTGAAGGACTTTCTCGCTTTCTGGCAAACGAAGCTGGAAGGACCGCTGGTCTCCGTCACCGTTGCGCATTCCAGGCTGATCAAACCGGCGGAGATCAAGGCGATCGACGGAATGTTCCGGCTGCACTGAGCGGCGCCGGAGTTACCTCAGCGTCGGGACCTGCCGGGTATCAGGCCGATCTTGTCCGGCCGGCGCTTTCTCGGGCGACCGGATTTACTCGGGTTCGGCGATGCGAACGGGACGCGTTCCAATCGGTGCGCCGGTTACGCGATCGATGGTGACGGGATCGATTTCGGTCCCGGTCTCGGCGTCGAAGAACCGCGTCACCTTTTTGTCCCCGCCGCCATGTTTTCGTCCCCATGCACCGATGGTGAACAACACCGGCAGGAAGTCCCGGCCGGCTGTGGTCAGCACGTACTCATCCCGCGGTGGCCGCTCGGAGTAGCGGCGTTTGTCCAGCAAGCCGCCCTCCGTCAGAGCTGCGAGCCGACGGGTCAGGATCGTCGGCGCAATGCCGAGGCTTTTGCGGAATTCGTCAAAGCGTGTGAGCCCCGCATGGGCGTCCCGCATGATCAACATGCTCCATGCATCCCCCACGAGCGCAAGGCTGCGGGCGACCCAGCAGGGCTGATTCGAAAGATTTTGCATATTAGTATCGTTTTGATAGTGACTTAATTTCGAAATGATAGTAACTGATCCGTAATTGATGTGCCACCACAAACTGAAAGCCGGCCCAATGAGCAAGACAGAACGCGGCATTGCCCTTGTTACGGGGGCTTCTTCCGGAATCGGGCTGGCAACGGCACGGGCACTGCGGCGCGACGGCTTCCAGGTATTTGGAACCAGCCGGAGGGCGATCGCAGACACTGCGGACGGCATCAAGATGCTGACTTGCGACGTCACCGATGACGCGTCCGTGCGGATCATGGTCGACGAGATTCTCAGCCGCGCCGGACGCATCGACCTTCTGGTCAACAATGCCGGGGTCGGACTGCTTGGCGCTGCCGAAGAGTCCTCCGCGGTGCAGGCGAAAGCGCTGTTCGATGTGAACGTGTTCGGCGTCCTGCGGATGACGAATGCGGTCCTGCCGGTGATGAGACGCCAGCGAAAGGGCAGGATCATCAACCTCAGTTCGATACTCGGCCTGATCCCGGCTCCATATAGCGCGCTCTACGCATCGACAAAGCATGCCATCGAAGGTTACTCGGAATCACTCGATCACGAAGTGCGCATGCAAGGTATCCGCGTCATTCTCGTCGAACCCGGTGTCACCCGCACGTCCTTCGAGGAGAACCTCACGCGGGCGGATAAGCCGCTTTCCGTTTACGACACCGCGCGTGCCGACGCGGAGAAGCTGATGCGTGAGATCGTGGATGCCGGCGATACACCGGATGTGGTCGCCGACATCGTGGTCAAGGCAGCAAACGCTGCATCACCCCGGCGACGCTACACCGCAGGCAAAACGGCAAGGCAGGTCCGTTTCCTGCGCCGCTTCCTGCCCGAATCCTTCGTCGACAAAAACCTTCGCAAATTTAACAGGCTTCCTGCCTGACAGCGTCTCGCCGGGCAATGCGCTCGGGCGCCCGGCTGCTCGGTGCGTTGGAACGAAAGTAGTCACATGAAGGCATTTCTGATTGATCGCTATGCAAAGGGCGGTGCTTTGCGACTCGGTGAAGTTACCGAGCCGGAGCTGCGGGAGAACGACGTCATGGTCCAGATCCACGCCGCTGGCGTGAATCTTCTGGACGCCAAGATCAGGAACGGCGAATTCAAGCTTATCCTGCCATACCGTTTGCCGCTGATCCTCGGCAACGATGTGGCGGGCGTTGTGGTCCGGGTCGGACCCAAGGTCCGTCGTTTCAAGCCCGGCGATGAGGTCTATGCCCGTCCTGCTCAGGATCGTATCGGCACGTTCGCGGAATTTATTGCGATGGACGAAGCCGATGTGGCGATGAAGCCGAAGAACCTGACGATGGAAGAGGCCGCGTCGGTGCCGCTCGTCGCCCTGACCGCCTGGCAAGTGCTTGTCGAGCGGGCGAACCTGAAAAGGGGGCAGAAGGTCTTCATCCATGCCGGCTCGGGCGGTGTCGGCACGATTGCGATCCAGCTCGCCAAACATCTCGGCGCGACCGTGGCGACGACGACGAGCACGGCGAATATCGATCTCGTCAAAAGTCTCGGCGCGGATGTCGTGGTCGACTACAAGAAGCAGGATTTCGAAAAGGTCCTGCGGGACTATGACGTTGTGCTGAACAGCCTCGACAAGGACACGCTGGAGAAATCGCTCAGCGTGCTGAAGCCGGACGGGAAGCTGATCTCGATTTCCGGTCCGCCGGATCAGGAGTTCGCCAAAGCGAACGGTTCGGGCTGGCTGCTTCAGCAGGTGATGCGCCTGCTGAGTTTCGGCATCCGGAGCAAATCGAAACGCCATCGTGTCAGCTATTCGTTTCTCTTTATGACCGCGAACGGAGGACAGCTCGGCCAGATCACCTCCCTGATCGAGGCCGGGGCCATACGGCCTGTCATGGATCGGGTCTTCCCGTTCGATAAGACCAACGAGGCACTGGCCTATGTCGAAACCGGTCGTGCCAAAGGCAAGGTCGTGGTCGCAGTGAAGTGAGCCGCCCTCATTGAGGTGCAGCGCCGGATATTGGCCCGCTGGCCGCATTGTCGGGGCGGCGGGCAATGGCTAGTCTTCCCGGGCCGCGTTGCATCATGGATGCAGCGGGCCAAAAAGGGAGGCGTGCATGGTCACGGCAAAACCGGCCAAAACAAAATCCGCAAAAGCGAAATCGGCTCAAGCGAAATCGGGCAAGCGGCTGAAAGCCGCGGCCCGCTCCGCCGTCGTAAAAAAATCCGCGCCGCGCAAGAAGGCCGCCGCATCCACGGCTCGCGCAAAAACCGGGTCCTGGAAACCGCGTGCATCGGCTGCGCGAAACGCTCCCGCAAAACAGTCGCGCCCGAAGCAGCGCTTTGTGGTCAGTCATCACCGCGACGAGGATTTTCGCGCCGACGGCCTGCGCGCCTATGCGCAGTACCGCGATCTCGGCATCGCCGACGGAACGCACGGTCTTGCGCGCGCGCATGTCATTCGCCTGATCGGGCCGTGCGATCCGAAGGAAGTCTCCAGGCTGCACCTGCACGATGTCGAATTCCAGATGGTCTACGTCCTCAAGGGCTGGGTGAAGGCATACCTGGAAGGCGAGGGCGAAATCCTGATGCGCGAAGGCAGCTGCTGGACGCAGCCGCCGCGCATCAGGCATCTGATCCGCGACTACTCCGACGATTGCGAATTGCTGGAAGTGATCCTGCCGGCGGATTTCGAGACGGTTGAACTGACGGCCTGAGCCGTCAGCCCCGTCCGACGAACGGCATCTTGGTCGCCATGATGTTGAGGAACAGCGCGTTGGCGTCGAGCGAGCGCGTCGCCATGAACACGATGGCGTCGGCGACGTTCTGCACATCCATGCGCGGCTCGATCATGGTATCGCCGCGCGGCTGAAGCACGCCGCCGGTCATGCGCTCGGTCATTTCGGTGGCGGCGTTGCCGATATCGATCTGGCCGCAGGCGATGTCATAGGCGCGGCCGTCGAGCGCGGTGGCGCGGGTGAGGCCGCTGATCGCGTGCTTGGTCGCGGTATAGGGCGACGAGAACGGGCGAGGAGCATAAGCCGAGATCGAGCCGTTGTTGATGATGCGTCCGCCGCGCGGCGTCTGATCCTTCATGATGCGGAAGGCATGTTGCGTGCAGAGGAACGGCGCGGTGAGGTTGGTGGCCACCGTGGTCTGCCACTGTTGCAGGCTGAGATCTTCCAGCGGCACGGGCGGCGTGCCGACGCCGGCATTGTTGAACAGCACGTCGAGACGGCCGAACACTTCCATGGCCTTCGCGAACAGCGCCGCGATCGAGGCCGGGTCGGTCATGTCTGATGGGACGACAAGGCTTTTGCCGAAATCCTTGCCGGCTTTCGCGGTTTCTTCCAGCGCATCCTTGCGCCGTCCGGCCAGCACCACCGAGAATCCGGCCTTCATCAGCGCCAGCGACGAGGCGCGTCCGATTCCAGAACCCGCGCCGGTGACGATTGCGACTTTCATTTTCTTCTTCTCCCTGTGTTGTTTTTGGTGGTTTTCTTGAGCTATTGCGGTGTCGTCCCCGCGAAGGCGGGGACCCATACTCCCTGTCGAAGACGGTGGGTGCAGACTTCGACCATTGTGATGTCAATAGCAGCGCCGGTGGTTATGGGTCCCAGCCTTCGCGGGGACGACACCGATGATGTCGCGGCTCCGCGTCTCATTTCACATTGCCGTAGGGCGGGCGGGGAATGCTCTGATGCGCGGCGCGCAGCGCGGCCGACCAGCGCGAGCGCAGATCGTGGAAATACGGTTCGCCCGCCTCGATGCGATAGTTCACCTCGGCGTCGAGGACATCGGGACGCACCAGCAGGATATCGATCGGCATGCCGACGCCGAGATTGGAGCGCATGGTGGAATCCATCGAGACCAGCCCGACCTTAAGCGCGTCGTACAGATCGACGTCATAGGAGATCGCGCGGTCGAGCACCGGCTTGCCGTATTTGTGTTCGCCGATCTGCAAGTAGGGCGTGTCGGTGGTGCATTCGATGAAATTGCCGGCGGTGTAGATCATGAACAGGCGCATCCGCGCGCCCTTGATCTGGCCGCCGAACAGAAACGACACGTCGAAGGAGATGTCTTCCGCGCGCAGCGCGTTGCCTTCGAGTTTGTGAACCTCGCGGATGGCCCGGCCGATGCGCTGCGCCGCCTGAAACATCGTCGGCGCGTTCATCAGCGTCTCGACTTCGCCGGTGGTCGGATCTTCGAAACCCTCGTTCAGGGTCGAAATCACCGACTGGCTGATGGCGAGATTGCCCGCGGTGGCGATCGCCATGATGCGGTCGCCGGGGCTGCTGAAGACGTGCAGCTTGCGGAAGGTGGAGATGTTGTCGAGACCCGCATTGGTGCGGGTGTCGGCCATCATCACAAGGCCGTCACGAACGAGGATTCCGCAGCAATAGGTCATTCCAGGGTCATCCCAGTCTCCAGACCGCGCATTTCTACGCGGAGGGGACGGGTGGGGCAACCGGGGAAGGGCGCTTCCCTCTCCCCTTGTGGGAGAGGGTGGTTTCGAGCGCAGCGAGAAATCGGGTGAGGGGTCGTTGTCATGCAAGTACCCCTCACCCGCTTCGCGGCTTCGCCGCTCAGCACCCTCTCCCACAAGGGGAGAGGGGAAGAAGGCGAGCAAGCAATACTGGCTCAGCTCTGGCTCTGCCGTCCGGCCTGATCGACCCTGACGGTGACTTCGAGGGTTTCCATGCCGCCGCCGTAGCGGGTGCCGCGCGCCGGGGCCGCGCTCAAATAGTCCAGCCCGACCGCGACCCGGACATGGGCGTCGGTGGTGCAGATGGCATTCGCGGCGTCGAAGCCGACCCACCCGAGCTTTTCGACATAGGCTTCGGCCCAGGCATGTCCCGCGTCCTGCGCGATCATGCCGTCCGAGCGCAGCAGATGCCCCGAGATATAGCGGGCGGGGACACCGGCGCTGCGCGCGCAGGCAATGAAGATGTGCGCGTAATCCTGGCAGACGCCGCGTTTGAGCGCGAAGGCCTCGGGCGCCGACGTGCCGGCGTTGGTCGGATCGGTGTCGAATGTCATGTGATCGTTGATCTGGAGCATCAGCGCATGGAGAAAGCCCAGCGTGTCGCCCGCCGCTTCGGTGTAAAGGTCGCTGGCGAACTTCGCCATCGCGGGATTGACCTCGGTCAGCGGTGTCGCGCGCAGGAACAGGCTCGGCGGAAACCGCTCGTCGGTGCCGCGCAGCACGCCGCCGGTATCGTGCGTCTCGATCAGGCCTTCGACATGGATGGTCAGGTCCGAGAGCGCGCCATGGGTCAGGACGTGGGTGATGTTGCCGAACGCATCCTGATGCACGTCGAGGCGTGAATCGGTGGAGACGTCGATCTGCCAGTCGGCGACATATTGCCCGTCATGGCTGCCCGGCGTCATGCGCAGAATCTGGATCACGCCGGTCGCGGGCGGCTCATAGCGGTATGTCGTCGAGTGAGAAATCTTCAGGCGCATGGGCAGGCTGACTCTCGAATCCGTCCTAGGGCGCGGACGCACATAGCACGATTATCCCGGTTGCAGCGACAAAACGGTACTCACTCCGTCATCCAGAGGTGCGAGCTCTTGCGAGCCTCGAAGGATGAACGGCCACGGTGTAACCGCGCCGTCGCCCTTCGAGGCGCGCGAGAAAGAGCGCGCACCTCAGGGTGACGGCAGTTCGTGTTCTGCGAAGACATAATCGTTAGATCAAATATTGTTTCGAGATGGTATCGCCCAGCCGGGCGTTGTCCGCAATGAATTCCTGGATGAATTCATGCAGGCCACGCTGGAACAGATCATCCATGTGCGCATGTTCCAGCCGGTTGCGGACCCCGCGTGCGTGGCGCTGGGCTGCTCCCTGTCGGCCATAGGCGACGCCGATCTGGTCGAGATTGCGCACCAGATTGCCGTAGCAGCTCGCCAGCGAGCGCGGCAGCGATTCATTCAAGATCAGCAGGTCCGCGATCAGCCAGGGCTTCAATGTCTCGCGATAGACCCAGTGATAGGCGGTGAGCGCGGAGACCGAGCGCAGGATCGAGGTCCATTGATAGTAGTCAAGCGGGCCGCCGACATGTTCTTCCTCGGGCAGCAGCACGTGATACTTCACGTCGAGGATACGCGCGGTGTTGTCGGCGCGTTCCAGATGCAGGCCGAGCCGCGAGAACCAGTAGGCGTCGTTGCGCAGCATGGTGCGATAGGCCGAGCCGTCGAAGCGCAGCGATGTCTCCTGCACGAAGCGCAGAAACTTGGTGAGCTCCTCGCGCGTTTTCGCGCCCTTGGGCCAGCACGCATGCAGTTCGATCCATGCGCTGTTGATGGTGTCCCACATCTCGCTGGTCAGCGCGGTGCGCACCGAGCGTGAATTCAGCCGCGCGTTCTCGATGCAGTTGCGGATCGAGGACGGATTGTCGGTCGAGAACGACAGGAAGTCGACAACGGTGCGCTCGTTGGCCTCGTCGTGAAACTGGTAAAAGATATCGTCGATGCCCGCCGTGAGCAGCGCGGATTCCCATTCGTTGCTCTTGCCGACGTAAGCGTCGGGGAGCGCGGTGGCGCGCAGCGTCGCCTCGATGGTGCGCGCGAGATATTCCGCGCGTTCGACATAGCGGGCGAGCCAGTAGAGACTTTCAGCGGTGCGTGACAGCATGCGTCAGTTTTTTCTCCCTCCCCCCTTGCGGGGGAGGGTTGGGGAGGGGGACAAAGCGAAGGTTTTGTGCGCGTCATACCCCCACCCCCGACCCCTCCCCGCAAGGGGGAGGGGAGGAGAGCGCGGGGAGAAGCGAGTAGCGAATGGAAAAAGAAAGGGGAGTCGCGCGGACACCGCTATTCGCCATTCGCCATTCGCTATTCGCCCGTTTTCGCTCATTCCAGTATCCACGTGTCTTTGGTGCCGCCGCCCTGGCTGGAATTGACCACGAGCGACCCTTCCTTCAGCGCCACGCGCGTCAGTCCGCCGGGCACGACGGTCACATGATCCTTGCCGGTCAGCACGAACGGCCGCAGATCGACGTGACGCGGAGCCAATCCCTTTTCGGTGCAGGTCGGACAGGTCGAAAGCGCCAGCGTCGGCTGGGCGATGAAGCCTTCGGGCTCCTTCATCAGTTTGGCGCGGAAGGACTCGATCGCCTCCTTGGTGGCGGCGGGACCGATCAGCATGCCGTAGCCGCCCGAACCGTGGACTTCCTTGACGACGAGGTCCTTCAGGTTGTCGAGGACATATTTCAGATCGTTCGGCTCGCGGCAGCGCCAGGTCGGGACGTTCTTCAGGATCGGTTCTTCGCCGAGATAGAATTTCACGATGTCCGGCATGTAGCTGTAGACCGCCTTGTCGTCGGCGATGCCGGTGCCGACCGCGTTCGCGAGCGTGACGTTACCGGCCACATAAGCCGACATCAGGCCCGGAACGCCGAGGACGGAGTCGGGGCGGAAGGTAAGAGGATCGAGGAAGTCGTCATCGACGCGGCGGTAGATCACGTCGACGCGCTTCAGCCCTTCGGTCGTGCGCATGAACACCTCATCGTTCTTGACGATGAGGTCGCGGCCCTCGACCAGTTCGACGCCGAGCTTGTCCGCCAGAAAGGAATGCTCGTAATAGGCCGAGTTGTAGATGCCGGGCGTCAGCAGGGCGACGGTGGGTTCGGCCTTCGAGGTGACCGGCGCGACCGAGCGGAGGGCGGCGAGCAGTTCGTCGGGATAGTTCTCCACCGGCGCCACGCGGTGCCGGGCGAACAGGTCCGGAAACAGCCGCATCATGATTTCGCGGTTTTCCAGCATGTAGGACACGCCGGACGGCGTCCGCGCATTGTCTTCCAGCACATAGAAGTTCTCGGCGTCGACGCGGACGATGTCGATGCCCGCGATGTGGACATAGACGTCGTGCGGAACATCCTGGCCGTTCATCTCCGGCCGGAACACCGGGTTCTGGAAGATCAGGTCGTCCGGGATGACTTTGGCGCGGAGAATGTCGCGGTTGTGATAGATGTCGCCCAGAAACATGTTGAGCGCCTTGACGCGCTGCTTCAGCCCCTTCTCCATCGTCGTCCATTCCTTGCCGGACAGAATCCGGGGGATGACGTCGAACGGAATCAGCCGCTCGGTGGATTCGGCCTCGCCGTAGACGGCGAAGGTGATGCCGATCCGGCGGAATAACAGTTCGGCTTCCTGGCGCCGGTACTCCAGCGCATCGGGAGGGGTCTCCTTCAGCCAGAGGGAGAGTTCGTGGTAGGCGGAGCGAAGAGCGCCGCCGGGCCCATTCATTTCATCGAAGGCAATTGCCATAAACCGGAACGCTTCTCTTAGGCGGCGGGGACAACGATCCGCCGCTCAAACTGATGGTAGCAAGGCTTGGGCCAGCGCGATATGCATTGCCTGCGGGCAATTGGCGTGACCTTGCGTCGATCTGCCTGAAAAACGGGCTGGCGACTGCCCAGGGATGCGGCAAAGGCTCGTGACTTCAATGCGTTGCCTGCGCCAAGGAACATGGCGTAGCAGTGGTGACCCGGAATGTCCGGGGCAGGAGGAGAGTTGAGATGAGTGAGATCGTCACCGCCGGCATTCTCGTGATCGGCGATGAAATCCTGTCCGGGCGCACCAAGGACAAGAACATCGGCTTTATCGCCGAGTACCTGACCAACATCGGCATCGACCTGAAGGAAGTGCGCGTCGTGGCCGACGAGGAGGACGCGATTATCTACGCGCTCGACTCGCTGCGCCAGCGTTACACCTATGTCTTCACCACCGGCGGCATCGGCCCGACCCATGACGACATCACCGCCGACAGCGTGGCCAAGGCGTTCGGGGTCAAGATCGACCATCACCCCGAGGTTGTCGCACGGTTCGAGGAGCGCTTCGGCGCGGACCTGAACGAAGCTCGGCTGCGGATGGCGCGCATTCCCGACGGTGCGGAACTGATTTCGAGCGCGACCATCCTCGCGCCCGGCTTCAAGCTCGGCAATGTCATCGTGATGGCCGGCGTGCCGTCGATCATGCAGGCAATGATGGACATCGTCTCGCCCAAGCTGAAATCCGGGGTGCGGATGCTGTCGGAATCCGTGCGCGCCAATGCGCGGGAAGGCGACATCGGCACGCCGCTGCGCGCGATCCAGGAAGCTCACCCCGACACCAGCATCGGCAGCTACCCGTTCCTCGACGAGAATGGCAAACCGAACACCAATGTCGTGGTGCGCTCGCGCGATGCCGACAAGCTCAAGGCCGCGATGACGGAGGTGGAAGCCATGCTGGCGAACCTCAAGGTCGCGAAATAATGAGCGAGCAGTTTTTCGAGGCTATCGCCGCGGGACGGCTTCCGCCGCCGGAATGCGCCAAGACGCTGGGCCTGGAAATCATCGCTTACGATCTCGATGCGCATACCGTCGAGCTTGGGTTCGAGGGCCGGCCGGAGTTCGCAAATCCCATCGGCATCGTGCAGGGCGGCTTCCTGTCCGCGATGCTGGACGATTGCATGGGGCTCGCATCCGCAACGATGATGAACGTCGGTGAATTCGCGCCGACGCTCGCGCTCAACGTCCAGTTCCACCGTCCGGCCAGGATTGGCAAGCTCAGGGGCATCGGACGTGTGACGATGCGCGGCAAGGAAATTTTTCACCTTGCCGGTGAGTTGTTTCAGGATGACAAGCTGGTTGCGACCGGCACGGCGACGTCGCTGTTTCGGAAAATTGCGTCGTGATGGCGCGTCGATTGTCAAGCGAGGACACGACACCCTCTCCCCTTGTGGGAGAGGGTGGTTTCGAGCGTTAGCGAGAAACCGGGTGAGGGGTATAGATCGTTAGCGGATCGTGTGACCCCTCACCCGGCTCGATCTCGTTTCACTCGATCTCGCCACCCTCTCCCACAAGGGGAGAGGGGAAGGAAATTCGGAGTGCGACAATGAACGACGAAGCGCGCAAACCCTTTCCGGTGTCGTGGGATCAGTTTCACCGCGACGCGCGGGCGCTGGCATGGCGGCTGAGCGGGGCGGGTCCGTTCGAGGCGATGATCGCGGTGACGCGCGGCGGGCTTGTGCCTGCGGCGGTCGTCGCGCGCGAGCTCGGCATCCGCGTCATCGATACGCTGTGCGTATCGAGCTACAGCCACACCTCGCAGCTCGGCGAGCCGACCTTGTTGAAGGGAATCTCGGACGCGGTGGCGCGGCTCGGCGGCGGCACCGGGAAGGGACTTCTGATCGTCGATGACCTCGTGGACACCGGAAAGACCGCGCGGATCGTGCGCGATCTGCTGCCGCAGGCGCACTTCGCCGCGGTCTATGCCAAGCCGATGGGCAAGCCGCTGGTCGATACCTTCATCACGGAAGTGTCGCAGGACACCTGGATCTTCTTTCCGTGGGATACGGGGCTGTCGTTTCAGCCGCCGATCAGGGACGGTGCGGCGTGACTTTTGTCTTTTCCCTCTCCCCTTGTGGGAGAGGGTGCCCGAACGAAGTGAGGGCGGGTGAGGGGTACGAATGTCAACGTGAGACCGCAACCCCTCACCCGGTTTCTCGCTGCGCTCGAAACCACCCTCTCCCACAAGGGGAGAGGGGAAGAAGTCCGGCATTCGATAGAGGACACGTCCGTCAATGTCCTCATCCTGATGGCGTTGGGCTGGTCGCTCCGTGCCCGGCGGCACGGGAAGAACATCGCGCCGCAGCGTGAATTCGCCGAAGGATGGCATAGTATCAGGAGGAAGTTGATCATCAGGCTTGAGGGGATCAGGCAATGACCCACAACAAGGTCGACAACACGCTATCTGCGTTCGACTCCTCCGATATCACCGCGCTGTCACATCTGTATCGCGGCGAACTTTACCGCAGCACGGTCTGGCGCACCCGGCTCGATGCCACGACCAACTGGGCGGTCCTGACCACCGGCATCGCGCTGTCGCTGACCTTCAGCAGCGAGCATGCGTCGCCTCTGCCGCTCGTGCTGGTGGGACTTCTGGTCGCCACGTTCCTGTTCATCGAAGCGCGGCGTTACCGCTTCTTCGATTTCTGGCGCATGCGGGCGCACGTGCTTGAAGTCCAGTTCTTCGGACCCATTCTCAGGGGCGAGGGCGTTCAGACCACGAACGGCTGGAACGAAATTCTCTATCAGGACTACAAGGCGCCCAACCTTCACATCAGCTATCTTGAAGCGGTCGGCCGGAGGCTTCGCAACAACTACTGCTGGATTTTCGCGATCCAGGTCACCGCGTATCTGGGGAAACTTCTGATTCATCCGGAACCCGTCGCCTCGCTGCACGAGCTGTTTGCGCGGGCAGCGGTCGGGCCGATTCCCGGCCAGATCGTTCTGTTCGCCGGCCTGATCTTCCACGCAACATGGATCACCATCGCGCTGGTCACATATCACAGCCGAAGGGGTGCGGGGCGTTCGCGGCCGCCAACTCCTGAAAGGGATCGGCTGCTGGATCTGGCGCGGGGATAGATATGGCTTCTTTACCTCTCCCCGCAGGCGGGGAGAGGTCGGACCGTGAACGATCCGGGTGAGGGGCTCTTACAGATGTGTTGGCGCAGAATGTTTCCGCATATCGGATCGTCATCACCGGGCTTGTCCCGGTGATCCACGTCTTGTCGGACGATCTTTAGGACGTGGATGGCCGGGACAAGCCCGGCCATGACGGAGAGAGTATCGGCTCCGATTAACCCAGCTTCTGCCGCGCCAGCTTCGCGCCCGCGCCGAGCGCACGGAGCTTGGCTTCCGCGATGTCGCGGCGCATCGGTGCCATGCCGCAATTGGTCGTCGCGACGATGTTTTCCTTCGGCACGAACTTCATCACGGCCTCGATCGTCTTCACCACGTCGTCCGGCGTCTCGACGATGTCGCTGGCGACGTCGATCACGCCAGCCTGCACGATCTTGCCCTTGAGCAAACCCAGAAGCTCCAGCGGCACATGCGAGTTGCGGCACTCGATGGCGACCTGCTGGATCGGACTCTTGTCGATGGCCGGGAAAATCTGCTCGTACTGCCGCCACTCGGCGCCGAGGGATTCTTTCCAATCGGTGTTGGCCTTGATGCCGTAGCCGTAGCAGATATGAACCGCGGTCTGGCAGGTGAGGCCCTGCGCAGCGCGGGTCAGCGCCTCGATGCCCCAGTCGTTGACCTCATCCATGAAGACATTGAACGCGGGTTCGTCGAACTGGATCATGTCGACGCCGTCGGCCTGCAATGCCTTGGCTTCGGCGTTGAGCAGATCGGCAAAGGCGAACGCCATCTTCACGCGGTCGCCGTAGTAACTGTCAGCGAGGGTGTCGATGATGGTCATCGGGCCGGGGAGGGTGAATTTCAGCTTGCGCGTGGTATGCGCCCGCGCGGCCTGCGCCTCGTCGGCATGGACGCGGCCTTTCAGCTTCAGCGGCGCTGTCACCTGCGGCACCATCGCTTTGTAGCGGTCTTTCCGGATTCCCATTTCAACCTTGTGGGCGAAATCAATCCCTTCGACGCGCTCGAGAAAGCCATGGACGAAATGCTGCCGCGCCTGCTCGCCCTCGGTGACGATATCGATACCGGCATCTTCCTGGATTTTCACCCAGAGCAGTGTCGCGTCGCGCTTGGCGCTGACCAGTTCCGTGCCCTTGAGCTTCCACGGCGCCCACAGCGTATTGGGTTCAGCCAGCCAGTCGGGCTTCGGCAATGAGCCGGCGATGGTCGTTTGAAACAGCATGGGGGCTTCCATTGTTATTGTTTGCTTGCGCTTATCTGCCATGTCCGGGCCAAGGCACACAAGTATGGCATACAAGCTGTTCGCGCTTGCGGGATGGAATGTGATCGGGACCGCAGTTAGGATCGCGCCTCGCCATTCCGGCCATGCCCACTTATTCGCGGACATCTCATGATCGACCTCTATTACGCGCCGACACCCAACGGTTGGAAAATCTCGATCATGCTTGAGGAACTGGGGCTGCCTTACACGGTGTTTCCGGTGAACATCCGTACCGGCGAGCAGTTCGAGCCCGAGTTCCTCAAGATCAGCCCGAACAACCGCATCCCCGCGATCATCGACCGCGCGCCCGCCGACGGCGGCGAGCCGATCCCGATGTTCGAGACCGGCGCGATCCTGATCTATCTCGCCGAGAAGACCGGGCGCTTCCTGCCGAAGGATGTGCGCGGGCGGTTCAAGGTCATTCAGTGGGTGATGTGGCAGATGGGCGGGCTCGGTCCCATGCTCGGCCAGCATGGGCATTTCGCGCTCTATGCGGCCGAAAAAATTCCCTACGCCATCGAGCGGTACCGCGACGAGGCCTCGCGGCTCTATGCCGTGCTTGACCGGCAGCTCGGCAGGACCGGCGCCTATGTCGCGGGCGACGCGTATTCCATTGCCGACATCGCCTGCTTTCCCTGGACGATGACCCACAAGGCGCAGGGCTTCACCCTCGACGACTTTCCGAATCTCAAGCGCTGGTATGCGACTGTGCGCGCGCGGCCGGAGGTGCAGAAGGGCCTTTCGGTCGGCAAGTTCGACAAGACGCCGTTCACCGAAGAACAGCGCAAGAACATGTTCGGCAAGACCGCGCAGCAGGCGCAATGAGTTTCAACCACTCCCCAAGGGGAGAGGGAGCGATAACGAGAATCGTGCGACGCCAAGCGCACAACCATAAGGAAACGCCATCATGATCGAGTTCTTCTTCGACTGTTCCAGCCCGTGGACGTATCTGGCCTTCACCAACATCCAGCCGATGGCCAAGGAGCTTGGCGCGCCGATCACCTGGCGGCCGATGCTGGTCGGCGGCATCTTCAACACCGTCAACAAGGCGATGTACGAGACCCGCGCCAATCCGGTGCCGGCGAAGCAGGCCTATACGGCGAAGGACATGGCCGACTGGGCGCGGCTGGCCGGCATCAGGATCACGATGCCGCCGACGGTGTTTCCGGTGAACGCGGTCAAGTCGATGCGCGGATGCATCTGGGTGCAGCAGAGCGCGCCTGAGAAACTGGTGCCGTTCGCGACCGCAGTGTTCGAGTCGTACTGGGGCGACGATCAGGATATCTCGAAGGACGATGTGCTGACGAAAATCTGCGAACGCGTCGGCATCGATCCGGCGAAGTTCTTCGCAGGCATCGGCGAGCAGTCCGTCAAGGATCAGCTGAAGGCCAATACCGATGAAGCGATCGCGCGCGGCGCGTTCGGTTCGCCGACGATCTATCTCGACAAGACCGATATGTATTTCGGCAACGACCGCCTGCCGCTGATCCACGCCAAGCTGCTGGAGATGAAGGCGACGGCGTAGCCGTGTCTTCACCTCTCCCCGGCGGGGAGGTCGCGAGCAAGGCGAGCGGGTGGGGGGATCGATGTTTCAACAGAGGCCTCGAACCCCCTCACCCCAACCCTCGCTCCCAAGGGGAGAGGGACGTATCGTCCTCGCTGTTGGTCAATTTGATAATCGGAAACACTTGAATGCCCCGCGCCGTTGTCTGCCGCGAGTTCGGTCCGCCTGAATCGCTGAAGCTGGAAGACGTGCCGCGTGCGCCGATTGCGCCGGGGCAGGTGCGCGTCGCGATCCATGCCGCCGGATTGAATTTCCCCGACATTCTGATGGCAGCGGGCGAATATCAGTTGAAGCCGCCGCTGCCGTTCACGCCGGGCATGGAGGCGGCCGGCGAGGTGATCGAGGTCGCGAGCACAGATGGCGTGCGCGCCGGTGATAAGGTGATGGTGAAGGCGCGGTTCGGCTGCTACGCCGATGAAATTATCGTCACGCCCGATCAACTCACGCCGTTGCCGTCAACATTTGATTACGCACAGGGCGCGACATTTCTCGCCGCCCACGGCACCGCGTATTACGCGCTGAAGAATCGCGCGCAGATACAGCCGGGCGAAGTGTTGCTCGTGCATGGCGCGGGCGGCGGCGTGGGGCTTGCCGCGGTCGAACTCGGCAAGGTGTTCGGCGCGATCGTGATTGCGTGCGCGTCGAGCGAGGAGAAACTCGCGGTGGCGCGGCAGCGCGGCGCGGATCATGGCGTGCTTTATGGCCGCGAACCGTTCAAGGATGCGGTGAAGCGCATTACGGAGGGGCGGGGCGTGGATGTGGTGTTCGATCCGGTGGGCGGCGCGATCTTCGAGGACAGCCTGCGCTGCATCGCATGGGGCGCGCGGCTGCTGGTGATCGGCTTCACCGGCGGTATCGGTTTGGCGAAAACCAATCTCGTGCTGATCAAGGGCGCCAGCGTGCTCGGCGTGCGTGCCGGCGAGGCGGCGCGCAGGGACCCTGCGCTGGGTGTTGCGCGTCTTGCGGATCTGGTGCGTCTTGCGAACGAGCACCGCATCAGCCCCAACATCTCGCACCGCCTGCCGCTGGAAGACTATGCGACGGCGATGCGATTGCTGACGGACCGCCGCGCCATCGGGCGCGTGGTGCTGGCGATGCGCTAGGTTGTAGCCGTCACCCTGAGGTGCCGTAGCGAAGCGGAGGCCTCGAAGGGCGACGGCTCTGCGCGAAGTTCTGTCCGCATCCTTCGAGGCTCGCCGCAAGGGCGGCTCGCACCTCAGGATGACGGCCCGAACGCCCTGCTGTCGCAGGGTTACTTGTATTCCCGCTCGGTCCACCACGGGAAATACGACGGCATGTCCTTCGACACGGTCTGCGCGAATTTCGCGGGCCGCTTTTCGAGGAAGGACATCACGCCTTCGCGCACGTCGGCGGACTGGCCGCGCGAGTAGATGCCGCGGCTGTCGATCTTGTGGGCTTCCATCGGATCGTCCGCGCCCAGCATGCGCCACATCTGCTGGCGGATCAGCGCGATCGACACCGGCGCGGTGTTCTCCACGATCTCGCGCGCGATGGCGCGGGCGGTGGTCATCAATTCATCGGCGGGCACGACCTTGCTGACGAGGCGGCCAGCGAGGGCTTCGCCGGCGGGGAACACGCGGCCCGAATAGCACCATTCCAGCGCCTGCGAGATGCCGACGATGCGCGGCAGGAACCAGCTCGAGGCCGCTTCCGGCACGATGCCGCGCCGCGCGAACACGAAACCGAACCGCGCATCGACCGAGGCGATCCGGATGTCCATCGGAAGCTGCATGGTGACACCGATGCCGACCGCCGCGCCGTTGATCGCGCCGATCACCGGCTTCAGCGACTTGAAGATGCGCAGCGTCACGCGGCCGCCACCGTCGCGCACCGCATCGTCGCTCCACTCCACTTCGCCATTCGCGCGCAGCGGCGCGGTCTTGCGATCGGGCCGTGCCGCGCGGTCGAATGTCGCGCCGCCTTCGGAGAGATCCGCGCCCGCGCAGAACGCGCGTCCCGCGCCGGTCACGATAATGGCGCGGACATTGTCGTCGGCGTCGGCGGCATCGAACGCAGCGATCAGTTCGTCCATCATGATGTGCGTGAAAGCATTCATCTTGTCGGGACGGTTCAGCGTGATGGTCAGGATGTGGTCCTGAACCTCGTATTTGATCTGCTGATAGGCCATCGCGCATTCTCTCCCGCTGGTTTTCTTTTGTTAATGCCGTTTGAAGCCTCATCCTAGCGTGCCTGCCTGAGTGCTGGCAATTTACGCAGGCGGGACGCCACTATGCGATGGACGTTTTAAACGGCGAAGCTTAGCCTTGTGCCAATCGGAATGGAGACTGGAATGCGCGCGGTTCTTGAACATTGCACAGGCGGGCGGGAGACACACCTTGCCGCGGACACGATTCTGATCCGCGAGGGTGAAACCACCGGGCGGCTGTATGTTCTGCTCAATGGCCGGCTTGATGTTCTGAAGGGCGAAACGATCGTCGCAACCGTGACCCAGCCCGGCGCGATCCTCGGCGAGATGTCCGTGCTTCTGGGCCTGCCGCATACCGCGACGGTGCGCGCGACGGTGGCATCGACGGTTTATCAGTTCGATGATGCCGCCGCGTTCCTGCGCGCACAGCCTGCGGTTGCGCTCCTTGTCGCGCAGCTTCTCGCGCACAGGCTCAATGCAGCGACGACATATCTCGCCGACATCAAGCGTCAATATGCCGATCACGGCAATCATCTGGCGATGGTCGGCGATGTGCTCGAAAGTCTCGTCAACTTGTCTCCGGGCGCGGCGTCGCCGGGATCGGACCGCCAGCCTGAGCGGCTGCCGGACTCCCGGCTGTAAGCCAGTCCGGAAATGCCTGGAGATTGTCCGCGGGCCGCCGCAGCGGCTTGCCGAGATCGATCGACTGCTCGCCTGCCGCCGAAAACCAGTAGGCCCTGTCGCTGTCCAGCTCGAGTACGATGTGCGCGGGCGTCGGCCCGAACTGTTGCCCCATATTAAAGACCCACGTGCCGCCGATCCGGTCGAACCACGAGCCGTCCTTGACGAACGGCGACTGGTGGACATGGCCCGACAGAACGATGTCCGGCTTGTAGCTATCGATCCACTGCACGAGCTCGGCGTCGCCGAACGTGCGCGCGCCGCCCCAGCTTGTCGGTGAGTTCGCGGCGGGCGCGTGATGTATCCAGATCCAGCGTCCGCGATGCGCGGCGGCGGCCTCCTCAAGCTGCACGCCGATCTGTTCCTTGACGCGAGGACCGTCCCACCACGGGCAGACCGTGAAGAAGGTCTCGCCGATGGTCAGGCTGTCGCCATCATGGGCAATGCCGAGATTGCCGAGGTCGCCGATCCAGCGCGAGATTCGCTCGCCCGCCTCATCCCGTTCGTCGAGATCGTGATTGCCCGAGCACAGGATCACGCGCGTCCTGGCTGCGAGACGTTCGAGATATTTCCGCACCACGACGATCTGGGCACGGAAATCGACAATCGATCCGATATCGAGCGCGTCGCCGGCGATGATCACCACGTCGAACCGCGGCGCGATGTTGAGCACCCAGTCGAACTGCGGCAGGGCGTAATGCAGGTCGGCGACCACAAGGCAGCGCATGACGAATCACACCCTTGATTCCAGTTCGCGAAAGGCTCCCGAAGGCACTGTTCGCTATGATCCGTCCGGCAAAAGACTTGTACCGTCAAACCCGAGCCGTGCAAATCGGCTGCGTGGAATTCAGCCGGGTTTATCGCCGCATGACATGCGATTGAGGCCTGCTATGCCTATGTTTTTTGCATTCGCGGGCGCGGGGACAGCGTAGCGGAGAGCGCTTCGGGGTGTTCTCAGCCGGTGCCGGAAGGGCTGACTTTCGGCCCCGGCGCGGGGCTCTGCGCGCCAAACCGGGCTTTCAGCCGCACCCCGCGCGATGTTACAACCCGCGCGCGCGGACGTGGCGGAATTGGTAGACGCAAGGGACTTAAAATCCCTCGATGGCAACGTCGTGCGGGTTCGATTCCCGCCGTCCGCACCAAGACAAATCGATGATGCTTTCGAAGAAGCGATGTTTTCAGGATACCAACGTGTTTTTCAGAACTGCCGGCTGCGCTGCATTCCTCGCCTCAAGCATACTGATCCCAACCGCCACACTTGCTCAGGAGTCAGCCTGGCCGAACGCGCTGGTCTGCCAGGCGAGCGTCCAGTCCTATTTCAACCTGACGCAACCGCCGCGCCAGATCGATGAAAGTTTCGGCTGGCTGATTTTCCGAAGCGCGCTTGGCGGCGTTTATGACTGCAAGGTGTGGGGCAGCTCCGTTTCGTTGAAATGGAAAAGCCACAACGGGACCATGAGCAACTACAATACGCAGGTCGACGCGAGCGGACCCGTGCTGACGGTGCGTCCCGGCGGCACGGGGCAATGGCGATTTCGCCGCGTCGCCGACGGATATGGTTTGTTAATCGGAGGCAAGCCTCGTTAAATGCGGCGACCGGGAATCTCCCGGAACCTCATCCGATTTGCCGACCGGAGGACCAGACAATGGACAAGAAAGCGCTGCGTGAAGAGACCGAGCGCCTCGTCCGCGAGGCGATGGAGCGTAAGGCCCTTGTGGTCAAGCAGGGCAACACGCGCTTCGAGGCGACCTGCGGCAAATGCGGCAAGGCCAACCGCGTTCTGGCCGCGAAGGGTACCAAGCGCGCGACGTTCGTCTGCAAGGAGTGCGGTCACAAGCAGGAAACGCTTTGATCGCCTTCGCTCCCGACCGCCCACCACAAATTCAACACGAAGACCCGCAACACGACGCATATGGAACACGAGTGGATGTTTAAGGGTCTGAACCGCGAACATGCGCGGCGAGGGGCGGGCGGGCCATGCTCCGTTCCGCGCGTCGCGCTCCTTGGCGCGCTGGCGATCGGCCTGGGCGCTTGCGCAGGCGGGGGCGGGTCAACTTTCGGGTCGAGCGTGTTTGTCGATCCGTCCAAGTACGATCTCTATAGCTGTCAGCAACTCCTTCAGGCCCGCAAGGACACCAACAGCCGCGTCGTCGAACTCGAAGGGCTGATGGCGAAAGCCGAAACCGGGGCGGGCGGCCCGCTGATTTCGGGCCTCGCGTACCAGACCGACTACCGCGCCCAGCGTGCGCAGCGCGACGACCTCGACGCGAGAATATCGCGCGAAAATTGCAGTGCCGAGGTTGCTGCTCCCCAGGCTTCGCCTGCGCCGCCGACAAGCAGGCGACGCCGCTGACCGGATCGGGAAAGGCGCATCACGACACGCGCCAGTCGTAGATCCAGTCCTGCCGCGACAGCAGCCGCGATCCGCCCAGCGCCCTGATGACCTGATCGCGCGCAAAGCCGACAGGCCCGCCAAGGTGATAGGTCTTGCCATTGTTGCGCGCCGTGCGCGTCACGCGCGTCACGCGCGGCGCGCGCATCGCCGCGTACTGCGCGAACGCCGCCGTTGGGCTGGCCGGCGAGCTTTCGAGGCATTTCGCGATCACGGCGGCGTCCTCGATCGCCATGCCGGCGCCTTGCGCGGCGAACGGCAGCATCGCATGCGAGGCGTCGCCCGCAAATGCGATGGGACCCTTATTCCAGACCCCGCCGTCGCGCATCGCAAACAGCGCCCATTTGCGCCAGCCGTCGACCGCGCCGATCATCATACGCGCGGCGATCGGCCATCGCGGTGCTGAAAACTGATTGGCGATCTCGACGACGTCGCCGGGCTCACTCCAGCCCGGCCTGTTCCATTTGCCCGAGACGATGGCGACCACGTTGATGCGCTTGCCGTCCGACATCGGATAGGCGACCAGATGCGCGTTGGTTCCCATCCAGAGCTGCACGCGCTGCGTCTTGAAACCGCGCGGCAGCTGCGCGGCGTCCACCGTGCCGCGCCAGGCAATGCTGCCGGTGAACTGCGGCTGCGCCTCGGGGAAAATCTGATGCCGCACGCTGGACCAGACGCCATCGGCGCCGATCAGCGCCAGCGCCTGTTCCTGCTGCCGCGCCGTGCCCCGCCGCTGAACGACGGTGACGCCCTTCGGGTAGACGGCGACGTCCTCGAACTGTGCGCCGAGCCGCAGGTCGATGTCGGGGTGGCTCGTGACCCGCGCCACCAGCGCCGCCTGAAGGTTGGCCCGGCGGACGATCCAATAGGGTGCGCCATAGCGGAAGGTGGCGGCTTCGCCGAGGGGAATCCGGCCGATTTCCTTGCCGGTGCGGGCGGTCATGATGCTGATCGAGTCGGGCGCGATCACATGGGGCGCCAGAAGGGGCTCAAGACCGAGATCGATCAGAATGCGGCTTGCATTGGGTGACAGTTGCAGTCCGGCACCGGCTTCCTCGAGCCGCTCCGCCCGCTCGAGAACGATGACGCGGAAACCGCGCGCGGCGAGCGCCAGCGCAGCCGTCAGTCCCCCAATGCCGGCACCAGCGACAACGATGGTGCGCGAGTCGGCCACGGGCTTCTTAGGCGACCTTGTCTTTCAGCACGCATTCGGGAGGGCGTGCCTCGCCGGCCTTGAGATCGGCGGCATAACGATACAGCGTCGAGCAGTACGGGCAGATGATCTCGTTGTCATCACCGAGGTCGAGGAACACATGCGGATGATCGAACGGGGGATTGGCGCCCACGCACATGAACTCCCGCGAGCCGATTTCGATGATGGCCACGCCCGCATCGTTGTGAAAGTGAGGGACGACGTGATCCGCCATGAAAATCCTACCTTAAGTCCTTGTTCGACAGCCTGAACCCACGCACGGGCAAAGCGCGGCGGAACGCCGCCGCAGCCTCGCACCATACCGAGCGATACAGTTTATTCCTAGATTGCAGTGCCGGATTCGTCCAATTCGCCGCACCCGTCAGCATGTGAATTCGACACAATCCTGCCGCCTTGGGAAAGCCCTTCTTTCGTTGGGGAGGTTGTGTCCGAAAAACGGCACACCATGTCATCGGCCAGTCATGCCTTCCGAACTGGCGGGGCATTGAGGAGCTATCATTGAAGGCCAACTGGCGCATCGGTTTGACCCTCGCGGGTGCGGCGGCTTCGGCGGCGGCATTTGCCGCGTTGTGGCCCCATGCGCGTGACGCCTCGGCGCTGCTGCTGGCTCAGGACAACCCGGCGCAGTTGTCCGATATTCAGGTCGGTTCCGCCTTGCAAACGAATGCCGCCGCCATCGCGCAGGGCGCCGCGCGGGCGCTCGACGACAACGACGCGGATCTGGCGAAAAGCTTCACCGACCTGGCGCAGGACAAGGGCGTCCCGCTGCCGTCCGGTCTGGCGGCGCGGGTCGATGCGGCGGTCACGGACGAGAATTCCACCGCCAGCGTGGCGAGGCGCTTTGCCACGGGTCTGGTGACCGGCGAGGCGGACGATATGGCGAGCCTCTCCGGCACGGTCGCGGGCGACCTGTTCGTGTTCGGCGACATCCGCGATGTGGTGCGCGAGGGCAAGCGTTTGGCGATGGGCGAGAACGCCGACCAACTGGTCCTCGGGCTTGCGAGTGTCGGCCTCGTGGTGACGGCGGCGACCTATGTTTCTGTTGGCGGCGCGACGCCGGTTCGAGCCGGGCTGTCAATGGTGAAGGATGCGCGCAAGGTCGGCCGGCTCGGCGCGGGTCTCACCGAATGGGCGGGCCGCTCAGCGCGCGGCGTGGTCGATGCGCCGATGCTGCAACAGGCGGTGGCGAGCGCATCGATCGCGCGCCCTGGCCAGACCGTCAGTGCGGTGAAAGCCGCGTTCAGGGCGGAGAAGGCGGGCGCGCTGGTTCGTCTCGCCAAGGATGTCGGGCGCGTCAGCGAGAAAGCCGGCACCAAGGGCGCGCTTGACGTGCTGCGCATCGCCGACGGGCCGAAGGATGTCGCGCGCGCTGCGAAGCTCGCGGAATCCAAAGGCAGCCAGACCCGCGCCATTGTGAAGATTCTCGGCCGCGGCGCGCTGCTGCTGACCGCAGGCGCATTCAATCTGGCGTGGTGGGTGTTCGCCGCATTGCTGGCGTTGTTCGGGTTTATCGCCTCGGTCAAGGCAACGACCGAACGGCTCACGCTGTCATGGATTCAACGCTCCAAACTCAAACGCGCGCGGCGCGAACTCGCAGCGGCGCGAGCCACGCAGGCGATCTGACACGTCTGGTCAGGCGCGTTGCGTCCGGATAAACTGCAGTTCACATCATGACCGCTCCGGTCACGCCGTCTTTCCCCAACACTGGACTTACCCGATGCCGAGTTTCAAAAACGGCTCCGTTGAAATTGCGTATCTCGATGAGGGCGAGGGTGATCCGATCATCCTCGTGCATGGCTTTGCATCGACGAAGAACGTCAACTGGGTTTATCCGGCGTGGACCTCGACGCTGACCAAGGCGGGACGCCGCGTCATCGCGCTCGACAACCGCGGCCATGGCGATTCCACGAAGTTGTACGATCCCGAAGAATATCACATCGGCACCATGGCGGGCGACGTGCGCGCGCTGATGGATCATCTGAACATCGAACGCGCCGACATGATGGGCTACTCGATGGGTGGGCGCATCACGGCCTATCTCGGTCAGCGCAGCCCGGAGCGTCTGCGCAAGGCGATCCTCGGCGGTATTGGCATGGGTTTGATCGAAGGCGGCGGGCCGGGCGAAAATGTCGCCTCGGCACTGGAAGCGGCATCGCTCGACGATGTCGCCGATCCGGTTGGCCGGACATTTCGGGCGTTCGCAGATCAGACCCGCTCGGATCGCAGGGCGCTCGCAGCGTGCCTGCGCGGCTCCCGGCGGCTGATGACGCGCGAGGAAGCGGCCGCGATTGCCGTTCCCACGCTGATCGCAGTGGGCACCACCGACGACATCGCAGGCTCGGCATCCCGGCTTGCGGACGTCATTCCGGGGTCGCAAGTGCTTGATATTCCAAACCGCGATCACATGCGCGCAGTCGGCGATCGCGTCTACAAGGACGGCGTTCTGGAGTTCCTTGCAGAGCGGCCATGACATCGGCCCGTGAGAGGAGATGTAGATAATTATTCTACGGACGCGGGAGATAATTATTCCAACGTCAACCTTGGTAGCTGTTGCGGCCTTTCAACTTCCCATTATGTGGTAATATCTCCTCAGCGCCCATCAGCCGGACCCTTCACCATGGCCAAGCATCAACTTGATACCAAGTCGGCCCTTTCGACCGTCGATCCCGTCTGGACTCGTATCCGGGACGAGGCCGAGGAAATCGTGAGGCGTGAGCCGGAACTGGCGACCTTCATCTACTCCACCGTGCTGCATCATGACCGGCTCGAAGATGCGGTGGTGCATCGTATCTCCGAGCGTCTCGATCATTCGGCGCTGTCCGGCGATCTGATCCGTCAGGCCTACAACGACGCGCTGGAATCCGATCCCGACATTGGCAACGCGTTCCGCGCCGATCTCGTGGCGGTGTTCGATCGCGACCCGGCTGTGTCGCGGTTCATCGATGCGCTGCTCTACTTCAAGGGCTTCCATGCCATTCAGGCGCATCGCCTTGCGCACTGGCTCTACAACAACGGCCGCAAGGATTTCGCCTTTTACATCCAGAGCCGCTCCTCGGCGGAATTCCAGACCGACATCAATCCCGCCGCGAAAATCGGCCGCGGCATTTTCCTCGACCATGCCACCGGTTTCGTCGTCGGCGAGACCGCGGTGATCGAGGACGATGTGTCGATCCTGCACGGCGTTACCCTCGGCGGCACCGGCAAGGAAAATGAGGACCGGCATCCGAAGATCCGCCACGGCGTGATGCTCGGCGCGGGCGCCAAGATCCTCGGCAATATCGAAGTCGGGCACTGCGCGCGCGTGGCGTCTGGTTCGGTTGTGCTGAAGGACGTTCCGCACAACGTCACGGTGGCGGGCGTGCCGGCGAAGATCGTCGGAGAGGCCGGATGCGCCGAGCCGTCGCGCACCATGAATCAGATGCTCAACGGCGGCAATTGATTCCACGGGTGGCAATTTATCGCGATCCTGCACTAGCGATCCGCGCCGGATCGCTCTAAACCTGTCGCCAACAAACATTGTTCAGTTGGAGAAATGCCCGTGGACGTTACGGAAGTCAGAAAGCTCGACGCTTATCTCAAGCGCCTGTTCGGCAATCCCAAAATCCGCGTTGTGCCGCGTCCGAAGAAGGATGACTCGGCCGAGGTCTATATCGGCGAGGAGTTCATCGGCGTGCTGTTCGTCGATGACGAAGACGACGACCGGTCCTACCAGTTCCAGATGGCGATCCTGGAGACCGATATCGAGGAAGAAGTCTGATATCTAACGGCTCGTCGTCCCCGCGAAAGCGGGGACCCATCGAAAACGATATCGCGTCATCCTGAGGTGCGAGCCGTGCTTACGGCGAGCCTCGAAGGATGCTCGGGGAATGTGCGGACTTCGCCGTCGTCCTTCGAGGCTCGCAAGTACTCGCACCTCAGGATGACGGCGATCCGGGTGATCTTGCTATCTCACAATGTATTGTGGTCATGGGTCCCCGCTTTCGCGGGGACGACATTTCATTAAATGCGCTATTCGCGCAGTCTCCTAGCCGTGCGGCCTGCGCATCCGGATGATGATCTGATCCATCGCGCCCGCGACGTCGCGCCATTTCGACAGCCAGCCGCGCGGAAACCTGAACGTCAAATCCGCTCCCTCGATACGGCGCTCGGCAAGACACATGCCGGGCGTTTTCGCGTCGCGCGTGCAGCGCGCGATGATCTGCGGGGTTGAGGCGTAAACCAGATCCTCGTTCGCGTAGGGCGTGCCGTCGCGGAACGGGCGAATGCTCAGTCCGTCCATCAGGCTTCCTGAATTCTGATCGAGATAGCGCGGATAAATCGTCCGCGTCCGTTCGTCCGGCGACAGCGCGTCGTGATGCGCCGCGATCGACAGGAAGATGCGGTCGATGTCGGGCAGGTTCTCCTCGACCGTTTCCGCGCTGACCGGCTGCCGCGCCTCGGGCGCTTCAAGCGAGGGATAGGAGAAGTTGAGATCGATCCGCTCCTGCGGGCCGGTCCGCTTTTGCAGTTTCACCCGGATCGCCTGGGTCGGCACGTTGAACAGCGTGTTGCCGATGCTGATCGGCAGGCGTGACGGATCACCGGCCTTCTCGACACCCCAGGTCGGCCACAGCAGATAAGCCACGGCAGCGACCGCGCAGGCGCCGATCGCGCCCATGACCAGAAACGGCACGAGGTGACCGCGCTGGGCGCGCCGCGTGGAGGCCGGTCGGGGCGTTGTCGAAGAATACAGAGCCATGAGCAGGAGACAGACGTTCCAGAGAGCGGCTCGCCATATGCGTGCCGAATCGCGACGATTATGCCATGCGCCGGCCGATTTCCCGTAGGTTCCGCACGGGTGAGAGAACTCCGAGCCATGCGTCCCAGGCCCGGCGCGGTCGCGGTGTTAACCTTTCTTTAAGGATAAAGTGGCGGGCAAGGCAGCATTTTGCGAAGCCTAGGGACGAGCCTGCCGGCCAGTGCGGATCGCGTGACGCCGGTGTGCATCGAATTGTTCTCGTGCGTTGTGAGTCCCGGTTGATGTCGCCTGAAGCCCTCAATTCCTTCTTCGCCATTCTGATCGGATTTGCGCTCGCGGGCGCGCTGACCAGCGGCTTTCAGGCTTTCATGGAAAAGCCGCCGGGTTTCGGATTGCTGATGCAGGAGGCTTCGCCTAAGGCTTTCGCCGCCGTGCCGTTTCTGGTGTTCGCGGCTCCCTTCATCATCATGCGCAACACCGTGCGCGGCCGCTCGATCGAAGGCCGCCGGGTTCAGTTCGTCGCGATGGCTACCGTCATCGCCGGATTCTGGAGCATGATGTCAGGCACATTCGTGCTGATGCTGCTGGAAACCACCGGCATCATCGCCTGATCTTCACCCGTTCGCACACTCGCCAGACCCCGTTCGTTCGTGGCATGGTCGCGCCGGATTTAGTGCGCTGACTGGAGACAACAGGCGAAATGGCGATCTACGAACTCGACGGGCGCGCGCCCGAACTTCCTGCCGATGGACAATACTTCATCGCCGAGACCGCGACGGTGATCGGCAACGTGCGGCTGAAGACCAATGCCAGTGTCTGGTTCGGTTCGGTGCTGCGCGGCGACAACGAACTGATCGAGATCGGCGAGGGCTCCAACGTGCAGGATAACTGCACCTTCCACACCGATCCCGGATTTCCGCTGACCATCGGCAAGAACTGCACCATCGGCCACAATGTGATCCTGCACGGCTGCACCATCGAGGACGGCGCGCTGATCGGCATGGGTTCGATCATCATGAACGGCGCGCGCATCGGCGCGGGCTGCATCGTGGGCGCTGGCGCGGTCATCACCGAAGGAAAGCAGTTCGAGGAACGCTCGCTGGTTGTCGGTGCGCCTGCGCGCGTGGTCCGCGCACTGACGCCAGAGCAGGTGAAGGCGTTGACCTACGGCGCGCCGCATTACGTCCACAACGGCAAGCGCTTCAAGGCTGGCTTGAAGAAGATCGGATAGACTGGCGCTGCGCCTTGATCTTTACGGACGTCTCGTTTTCAGGGTGGGAACGTGAAGCGTTGTCCTCGCGCATCAGGCCTTTCGCGTCCGCAACCGCCTTGGCTGCTTCGCGACGGCTCGCGCATTTGAGGACGTTTTGCTCCCCCGACTGAACGATAAAATCCCGTCCGTCCCTGACGATCGCGTATCGCACCATGTGGCCGATCCCCGTGTTTACCGTCGCTTGTAGAGAAAAAAGCGCACGCCGTCGGCAAACATGTGGCGTTATACCCGACGCCGTTGCCGATGGTTTCCGGGTGATTAAGCCGATAGAACAGCATGCTCATTCTCGCAATGTTCGGAGCGGTCCACGCCACCCGGCTAGTTCTGGAACTCAACCCCGACGGTCGAACCCTTGCGCCAGACCACCTTGCACAACCGTCCTGTGCGCTCCTCCCGCGAGAACTTCAGGCTGAACGTCGGCTTCAGGAAGCGTTCGTCCTCGCAACGAAGTTTTGCGCCGGCCGCCGAGACGTCCAGCACCTTGCATTTGCGCGCGGCGAAATCGCCTTGCTGCGTGATCCACGCGTCGGTGTTGATCTGCCGGCGGGACGGGCGATTTTTTCGGCCCCACATGGCTCTGCTCCTTCGGCTGCGAGCAGAGTCAACGCCGATCGGCGTGCGCCGTTTCTGATGTGGAGAATTGGACTAAAAGCCAAACAAGGCGTGCTGCCTTTCGCGCACGGAGCCACTATATTGATGGTGTCGTCAACAAACGAAAGGAGGTGGTCCAGTGTCTATTACCAAACGCTGTCACCTCGCTGAGGCCGCCCGCTAAGCCATCATGGCTTCGGACAGGGCGGTCTTTCCGCCTGGTTCAGCGAGATTCGGGAAGGGCGCGTTGGGGGAACCCGGCGCGCCCTTCTTGCTTCGCGCGGGCGGATGGCGCTGTTCCGTCACTAGCCTACCAGCAAAAAGATCGCGCCGACGGCGAGCAGCGCGAGACCGGGCCATGTCTCCTTCAGGCTGAATCCGGCAGCGGGTTCGGATGGTTCCAAAGTGGGTTCTGGCGTCGCCGCAGGTGTCCGTCTGACAGAGCTGAGCCGCGCCCGAAGCATCGGCTGTGCTGCCAGGAATATCAGGCCGCCGAACATCAAGAGTGCGCCAAACAGAAGGGTCAGCATCCTCGCCTCCGAGGCTTGCCCCGAAAGAGTCAAACCCGCGCAGGCGACTTGGTTCCGGCAAGGCGGCATCATTGACGGTCTGGAAAAAGTTGCGGCCAGCTCTTGGGGGAGAGCTGGCCGCGCACGATCCGGTCTGGGACGGGGAGGGGTGGGGATACGACCGGAGCGTGGGTTCCTATGATTTCAAGTATTCATTTTCGAGCATGACGTTTCGATCATGCTCCAAATCTCAACGTGAACTTGCGGTGGCGACGGCCGGACGCGAGTCTCCGAGCGACACCCAGGCCTGCGCATCGGTCTGCGACTGACGCTTGACGAAGCGGTAGCCAGTCTCGGTCCACGACACGACTTCCTCGTTCTGGTTGTCGAGGATGAATTCACCCTTGTCGGACTTCACGGTCAGCACCGCGTGGCCTTCGCCCTTCTTGTCGCGCACCACCGTGATCAGCAGCGCTTCGCGCGGCCATCCGGCGTCGATCAGCATCTTGCGCTTGAGCAGGACATAGTCCTCGCAGTCGCCGTATCCGTCGGTGGGATACGACCACTTCTCGATAGCGCCCCAGTGATCCATGTCGGTCATCGGCTTGACGGTCTCGTTGACCCAGCGATTGACCCGCAGCAGATCTTTCCACGCGGCCTGCGTCATCACGATGTCGCGGGCCTGCGTCGCGCCGCCCCGGCAGTCACCGGGATTCTCGGTGCAGAACTCAACCCAGCCGATCGGCGCACGCGTGGTGTCGCCCAGGCTGGCATAAAGGACGCGTTCGCCTGCGGCATGCGCCGAGGCCGTTATGCTCATCAGGCCGGCGACAATCGCCAGACCAACTCCCCGTCCACGAATTGAAAACATTGTGGCCCCCGTTTCTTGTTGGGACCACTTTTCACACAAAGGATTTTCGCCGCAGCTAAGTCGTCAAAGTACAATTGAGACGAATACAAGTAAAAACTGAGGATAACTCGATCTATACTTGAATAAAATACGCATAAAATTTGAAATACTTGGATTTGATTCAAGTTTTATCTATTTCAGATAAGCAATTGATGTAATTGATGTTTTATGGCGCGCGCGAACGCGACCGGATCGGCCAGGCAGCCGCGCAAAATGGATCAGGGCGATACCCCGGATGCGGGTATCGCCCTGATGAGCCTCAAAAATCAGAGATTGGTAACCGCCGCTTTTTACCGGGCGCTTACGTTGTCCTCGACAGTCTCGGGAAGCTGCGCGTGTACGAACTCGATCGCGAAGCCTTCCTCGAGGTGACGGACGACCCGGGCCTGTACACGGCCGAGGGTCACGGGTTCGCCGACCAGCGGCTTGATTTCGGCGGCCAGGGCCGCGCCGGACAGTGAAAGGTCCATGATCCGGCAGGCCATCGCGCGGCCGTCGTCGAACTTGAGGATCGACATCGGGTTGCGCGGCACGATGCGGTCGTGGCGGCGGTCTTCCGGCAGATTGAGGATCTGGCGGTTGGCAAGCCAGGTGAGCTGGGCCGCGAGCTTGTCGCGCTTGCGGGGCGTCGCGCCGACCGTCATGGCAAAGCCGTTGTCGAGCAGGCGGGTGATCTTGCCTTCGACGCGGCCGATATGATCGAGATAGGCCACCACACGCTCACCGACACTGCCGATGCCGGGCGCCAGCATGGCAAGGCCGCCGGGAGACATATTGATAACCTGGCAAGGAAATTCGCGCCGGTCCGCCAGCATGTAGCGGCCGAGCAGATGAACCTTTACGCGCTGAAAGCGTCGCCGCTCCTGAGCGGACGGACGAATTGATTGTCTTTGCACCAACGCCATCATCACACCGGTCGACCGGTTTTTCGGTATGATGAACCTTACGGCGCTCACGGTTAACGATGTGTTAGCCCTAACGAAGTGCGCTGTCCTGGTGATCCGGTTCTGACATTCGCATCACCTCTTTCGCCAGCACTTTTGCGAATGTCAGAACCAAAGGATCACCAGAATCATAGTTTGCTAGTGTCCTTTCGTATCCGACGTTTGCACGGGAGCCGCGGCAAAATGAAGCAAACGTCGGATACGGGACACTAGCGCAGACCCTCGTAGACCGTCAGACCGCGGATCAGCGACCACTTCCGGAGCGCGCGCGGCCCACGCCGGTCCTGCTTCAAATGACGCCATGAGGTGAGGCTGAAGTCCTTCAGGCTGCCATAGGCCTGCGACTCCCCGAGAGGACTGAGCGGCGCGAGCAACCCGGTCATGCTGATCGGTGCGTGCGAACGGGCGCTGAACGGCAGCAGCAGCAGTTCGAGATGAATGCGCGTTCCATCAGGGGCCAGTGCCGCCGCGCCAGCAACGGTCGCCTGGGTTTCCTGGGCCACAATTCCGAGAATGTCCTGCACCTCTCCGCGATCGGCCTCGCGGAACAGGCTGAGGAGGCTTCGCCCCTTCAGATCGGCGCCGAGCAGGGCGCACATCCGGGTTCCCGCCACCCGGAACGGGTAGCCGGCGGAGGCATCGCAGGACAGCACGAAGATGTCGCCGAGCAGATGCCGAACGTGGCCGGGTTCCAGATCGCTCCGTTCGGGAGCGGCAGCGCCGGCGCGCTTCTGGTCCCAATAGGCATAGAATTCCTGGCTTGCTGGATGCTTCATGACCCGATTCCGCCCCGCGGACGACGTTGGCGGGACAGATTTGTCCCGCTTTCAGGCGCCGCGAGGCTCCTTTCTGTTGTGCGGGACTTGAGGTGCAGCGTCCATGCCGGAGCGGGGATTTGACGTTCCAGGAGCCGGGTTTGCGTTGTTAATATTAATTTAACTATGAGCTTCGTGGATCCACGCAGGACGGCTAGTGTCTGTTCACTCCAAGTTGCCGGTCTTCTCCAGGGATCGGCGGTTGCGAACTCAAGTTGAATACAGGCGGCGGAAAACGATCTGGTCGTTGTACGGGGAGGGGTGGGGATACCCGGAGCGTGAAGCAGCGCTCCTACTCGGACAGTCCGTACAAAAAGACCGGCGAGACCAAGGGAGGGCCTTCAAGCCCTCCCTTTTTCTTTTCCGAACCAGCCCTTGCGCTTGCGCCGCCCCGCCAAAGCCGCCTATCTCAGAAGAACGCTCGCTTTTTCCGGATATTGTGTGCCCTTGGACTCTCCTGAATCGCCCCGCGAACCGATCCTGACCATTCCGTTCGGGATGACAGCCATTCTTGTCATTATGGCTGTGGTCCATGGCGTGCGCGCCCTGTTGCCGCTCGCCACCGATCAGGAGGTGATCTGGACATTCGGCTTCGTGCCCGCACGCTACGATGCATCGGTGCTGGCCGGGCAATTTCCCGGCGGCGTCGGAGCGGAAATCTGGACGTTCCTGACCTACGCCTTCCTGCATGCGGATATCACCCACATCGCCTTCAACATGTTGTGGATGCTCCCGTTCGGCAGCGCGGTCGCGCGCCGGTTCGGCAACGCGCGGTTCTTCGCATTCTTCGCCGTGACCGCGATTGCAGGCGCGTTCGCGCACCTCGTGACGCATCAGCACGAGGTCGCGCCGATGATCGGCGCATCCGCCGCTGTGTCGGGCATGATGGCTGCGGCCATCCGCTTCGCTTTCCAGCACGGAAGTTTCCTGTCGTTCCGGCGCGGCGATGCGGAAGCCGCGGCGCGTGTCCCCGCGCTTTCGCTGGTGCGGTCGTTGCAGAACTCGAGTGTGCTGGGATTCCTCGCCGTCTGGTTCGGCCTCAATATCATCACCGGCCTCGGCGCGATTGCCATCGGGGCGTCGGCACAGAGCATCGCGTGGCAGGCGCATATCGGCGGCTTCATCGCCGGTCTGGTGTTGTTTTCATTGTTCGATCCGGTGCCGCGCGCGATTGTGCAGGACAACAATGCTGGCGTTTTGCCGCCTGCGTCAGACTGACCCGCGCCCGTTGCTTCTGGCTGCCCTGCGCAATACCTGCCGTCTTGCGAGCAGGTGGTATTTGCTCCATCATCCGGGCAGATGTTGGAGGTGCGAGAAACCAATCAGACGATACGTTGTTTGACTCGACAGCAGAATTGAAAGCCGCGCCGCGCACGACTTCAACGCGACGGCTCGCGGCCGAAGTTTCGGGAGACTAAAATGACGGTTCGAGCAGTTCTGGGTAACAAGGGTCACCAGGTGATCAGCGTGTCGCCGGACACCAAGCTTTCGGCGGCGATCAAAATCCTCTCCGAGCGCCGCATCGGCGCTGTCCTGGTGATGAGCGGCCAGAAAATCGACGGCATCCTCTCAGAGCGCGACGTGGTGCGCGTGCTTGGCGAACGCGGAGCAGGCGTGCTCGAAGAGCCGGTTCGCAGCGTGATGACGCCGAAGGTCATTACCTGCCAGGAAACCGATACCGTCGGCGCGATCATGGAAGTCATGACGTCCGGGAAATTCCGGCATCTGCCTGTCGTTGAGAACGACAGGATCGTCGGTCTGATTTCGATCGGCGACGTGGTGAAATGGCGCGTCGCCGAATACGAGCGCGAGCAGGAAGCGCTTCAGGACTACATCAAGACGGCGTAGGCGATCGTTGATCGCGTCATCCTGAGGTGCGAGCCGCGTTTGCGGCGAGCCTCGAAGGATGCGCGCCGTCCTCCTTCGAGGCTCGGGCTTCCGCCCTCGCACCTCAGGATGACGGCAAACATCCCTTATAAATGCTACGGCTGCGTCGGCTGCGCGGTGCCCGGCGTCTGATTGGTCGTCGGGCTCAACAGGCTGATCGCTTCCTGAATCGATTCGATGTTGCGTTCAGCCGCGCGCACGCCGTGGTTGATGATTTCCTCGGCGCGGTGGAAGTCGAACCATCCGACCTTGCCGACGCGCGGCGAGATCAGGACATCCGGCGGATCGCCCGCAAGGCGCGAGCGCGTGATGCGATCCTGCATGATGTTGAAGGCTTCGACCATCACGGTCGAAATTCCCGGACGTCCGGCGCTGCCGAAGAATTCACGTTTCACGGTTTTTTCGGCCGAGAAGAACTTTCCGAACCCGCGCTTCCCGGGCACCGCAGGCTCAGCCGGCGGCTCCGGCTCCACATCGGCCTTGCCGTGCGCGGAAATAATGGTGCCGTGTCCGAACACGTCGGTCGAAACATTGCAGGCGATCACGATTTCGGCGCCGAGCGCGCGCGCGGCCGACACCGGCACCGGATTGACCAGCGCGCCGTCCACCAGCCAGCGCTCGCCGATCAGCACCGGCTCGAAAATACCGGGCAGGGCATAGGACGCGCGCACGGCATCGACCAGCTTCCCGTTCGTGATCCAGATTTCGTGACCCGTATTTACTTCGGTGGAGACTGCCGCGAACTTCAGCGATAGCTCGTCGATGTAGGTGCCGCCGAACGTCGCTTCGAGCTGGGCCGCGAGCTTGCTCCCGCCGATCAGGCCGGAGCCGTTGAGGCGAATGTCGAGATAGCTGAAGATGTTTCGCGGCAGCAGTCCCCTGGCCCAGGTCTCCAGCGTGTCGAGATGACCTGCGGCATAGGAACCGCCGACAACCGCGCCAATGGAGGTGCCGACTACGATATCCGGTACAATTCCATTGGCGAGAAGTGTGCGGAGAATGCCGATATGGGCGAATCCACGCGCCGCGCCGCCGCCGAGCGCGAGGCCGATCGTCGGTTTTCTGATTACGGGCGCTCCCAGCTCCATCTTGTTCCTTGCGCCGTTCTGCCGAAATCCAATTAAACTCTCGAGCAACGCATATCTCCTGGGGGCTGATAACAGCGAATCGGTCGCCTTTGACCGGATATGGTCATCAGAACGCGAAATGGGTGTGATTGTGCCGTGGACACGCGTCCCGCGTAATCAGGAAATGTGACTGTAGCGCGGCCTGTCCCCGCGCAGAAGGCGTTATTCTCCCCAGGACAGCCCTTGAGGGCCGTCAAGCATGTTGTCAGGCTTGAATTTGCCTCGTTTTCGGTGAAAAACCTCCGCCATGACAGCCCCCGGACACCGCCGCAGGATAGCCGTGCGCGACGCGCGCACCGGCTCGCTTGATGCTTTGTGCCGTCACGCACTGGCATCGCTCGGTGTGCTGGCGTGGCTGGTCGTGTGCGTAGCGCCGCAGCCCGCGGCCGCCCAGTTCATCGGCGATGCGCCGCCGCCAATTCCTCCGGCCAATGTCCCCGTGCTGCCGACGCCATCGGGCCCGGCGATCAGCCTCGCGCCGCCGTCCGGTCCCGCCGCGACGCCGGGATTGCCCGCAACCCTCACTCAGCCTCCGGTCACCACGGCCACGCCGCCGCAGCCCGCAGCGACCCCGGCGCAGGGCGTCCTCGCGCTCAACGCGCGGTTTGGAAAGGACCTGCCGGCCGTCTCCAGCGGCGTGGTGTGGCGCGTCTATTCCGACAAGCCGGACGCCAGCGGCGCGTTCCAGCTTGTGCGTGAAGATCGCAGCCCGACGCCGAACATTGTTCTGGCGCCCGGCGGCTATGTTGTTCACGCTTCGCTCGGCCTGGTAAGCGCGGTTCGTCCGGTCACGCTGCGCAACGACACGCTGCGTGAGCAGTTCGATCTTCCCGCGGGCGGACTGCGCATCGAAGGCCGCGTCGGTACCAGCAAGATCCCGCAGGGACAGATCACGTTCTCGATTTACAAGGGCAGCCAGTTCGAAGTCGGCGAGCGTGCGCCGCTGGCACAGAATGTTGGCGCGGGCGATGTGTTGCTGGTGCCGGAAGGCACCTACTACATCATCTCGAACTACGGCGACGCCAATTCGGTGGTGCGCTCGGACATTCGTGTGCAGGCCGGCAAGCTGACCGATGTGACCGTGACGCATCGCGCGGCGGTCATCACACTCAAGCTGGTGAGCGACAAGGGCGGCGAAGCGCTGGCCAATACGGCGTGGTCGGTGATTACGCCCGCCGGCGACGTCATCAAGGAATACAACGGCGCGTTCCCGAAGGTGATCCTTTCGGAAGGCGAGTATCGCGTGATCGCGAAGAACGAAGGCAAGGTGTTCGAACGCCCGTTCAACGTCAGCAATGGCGTCGACGGCGAAATCGAAGTCGTCGCGCGGTAACACCGCTGTAGCAAAAACGTCATAGTCTCTAAGCCGCACTAACCATCAGACCACTTAGAACTTTCACAAATCACACATCGGCTGCATCGGCGCGCGTCGTTTACGCGGCCTTAAGCGCCCCTGCATTGGATACCGCCCGCTGACACGACAGAAAGCCGTGTCGATCGGGTGGGGTGCGTTGTGGTTGCCATCGCGAAGTCAAAGAAGACAAATCCGGAATTGTTCAGCGACGTTTCGGTTCTGCGCCGCAAGTGGCAGGCAGCTCTCAAGCCGGGAAAGGATTTGCCGTTCTTTGAAGACGTGATGCTCGGCAGCCTTGGCCGCCTGGCCGATCATGTCATGCTCATCAAGGACGAGGCCGCGCAGTTCAAGGTTTCGCGCGCCGGACGGTATGCCGAGCAATGGCTTGAGACCGACGCGTGGGATACGGCGCTCGATGCGTTCCCGCCGGACTGCGCGCTGATCCTGAGCGAAGCGGTGGCGAATGCGCGGCGGAGCCGCAAGCCGCATCTGGCGGCCGCTCACCGTGTCCGCGACGGTCTCGTTCAGATTTACGATGTTCTCGCGCTTCCAGTGGCCTCGCGCTGGGGCGGGACCATGACCAGCGTTTACGTCAACCAGCGCGGTCTGCAATACAGTCTGCTCGACGCCATCTTCTGCGCGACGGACGACGGCATCCTCTCGCTCGCGACAATCCGCGACGCCGATGGCCAGCCCGCCGATTTCCAGATCGTCCATCTCAATCAGGCAACTGCGCGTCTGCTCAAGCTGCCGCCGGACGAACTGCGCTGGCGCCGGTTGAGCGCTGGCGCGCACGCATTGTGCTCGCCGCGGGTTTTCGAGCGGCTGCGCGCCGCGGTCAAAGGCGGAATGAGCGAACAGTTCGAGGTGAGCGATGACGAAAGCACGCTGAAGATCAGCGCGGCGCCGGTTGGCGACCTGCTGTCGCTGTCGCTGACCGACGTCACGGATCTCAAGCGCCGCGAACAATCGTTCCGTCTGCTGTTCGACAGCAATCCGATGCCGATGTGGGTGTTCGACGTCGAGACGCGGAGATTTCGCAACGTGAACGACGCGGCCCTCAGCCACTATGGTTATGACCGTGCCACGTTTCTTTCCATGGAACTGCATGACCTCTGGCCCAGGGACGAGTGGGAAGAACATTCCCGCGCGCTGGTCGGCATCGGCGACGTTTACAACTCCGGCCGCAACTGGCGGCATCTGAAAGCCGACGGCAGCGAGATCGAGGTGCTGACATTCGGGCGCCGCGTGTCGTTCGAGGGGTGCGACAGTTTTCTGGTGTCGGCCGTCGACATCACCGAGCGGCGCAAGGCGGAAGCCCGCATCGCCTACATGGCGCATCATGACGGACTGACGAATCTCGCAAATCGCGTGATGTTCCAGGAGCGTCTGCGGCACGATCTGGAACGCAGCTATCCGGTCAACAAGCGCGTCGCCGTGCTTTGCATCGATCTGGACCTGTTCAAGAACGTCAATGATTCCTTCGGTCATCACACCGGCGACAAGCTGTTGACGCTGGTGGCGGCGCGCCTCGCGGCGGATGCGCGCCAGGACAGTCTGGTGGCGCGGCTTGGCGGCGACGAGTTCGCGATGATCCTCGGCGGAGACATGCCGCCAAACGATGTCAGTGCGCGCGCGGTCGAGATCATCGAGACCCTGAGCGAGCCTTATCAGATCGACGGCCTTGAAGTCGTGATCGGGGCCAGCATCGGCATCGCGATCTCGCCCGGCGATGGCAGCACCGGCGAGGAGCTGCTCCGCAATGCCGATATGGCACTGTACCGCGCGAAGTCCGAAGGCGGCGGCGTGCATCATTTCTTCGAGAAGGAAATGGACCGCCACGCGCAGATGCGCCGCGACATGGAGATCGATCTGCGCCGCGCATTGGCGACCGGCGAATTCCAGCTTTACTATCAGCCGCTGGTCGATCTCGCGCTGGACCGCATTGTTGCCTTCGAGGCGCTGCTGCGCTGGCATCATCCGGTGAAGGGCATGGTTTCGCCTGCCGACTTCATTCCGGTCGCCGAGGACATCGGCCTGATCGTTCCGCTCGGCGAGTGGGTCTTGCGCGAAGCCTGCATGCAGGCGGCGGCGTGGCCGTCTGATATCAAGGTCGCCGTCAACCTGTCGCCGGCGCAATTCCGCAGCCGCAACCTCACTCAGGCCGTGTTCAGCGCACTCGCGCAATCGGGCCTGTCGCCACTGCGGCTGGAGCTGGAAATCACCGAGTCGATTTTCCTGGCGGACAGCGAGGCCAATCTCGCGACGCTGCATCAGTTGCGCGATTTCGGCGTCCGCATCTCGATGGACGATTTCGGCACCGGCTATTCCAGCCTCAGCTATCTTCGCAGCTTTCCGTTCGACAAGATCAAGATCGATCGCTCCTTCGTGCGCGACCTTGCGGAGCGGCCGGATTGCGCCGCGATCGTGAGGGCGATATCGAGTCTTGGCCGCAGCCTCAACATTTCGACGACGGCGGAGGGTGTCGAGACGCTGGATCAGCTCGACCGGCTGCGCGCCGAAGGCTGCACCGAAGTCCAGGGCTTTCTGTTCAGCTCCGCGCGTCCGGCATCGGAGATCGGCGCGTTGCTCGGGAAGTTCGGAGACCGCGCGACAAAGGCTGCCTGAGCTAGAATCTCGTCACGATATCGCCAAGCGAAGGACGCGGGCGGTCGTCGGTCGGCCGCTCGGCCTTGCCGATGTGGATGAAGCCCGCGATTTTCTCGTCCGCGCTCAAGCCCAGCGCGTCAAGCACGTCGCGGTCGAACGCCATCCAGCCGGTCAGCCAGTTCGCGACATAGCCGAGCGCGTGAGCGGCGTGAACGATGTTCATGGCGCTGGCGCCCGCCGAGAGTTCCTGTTCCCACAGCGGCACCTTGGGGTGTTTCGATGTCTTGCTCACCACGGCGATGACGAGGGGAGCGTGGGTGAATCGCTTCTTCTCGGTTTCGACCTGATCCGGCGTCGCCGTCACGTTCTTGGCGCGAAACACCTTGGCGAAGATATCGCCGGCCTTCGCGCGCGCATCGCCTTCGAACACGATGAATCGCCACGGCACGATCTTGCCGTGATCGGGCACCCGCGCGCCGATGGTCAGGATGGTTTCGAGTTCGGCGGGCGAGGGGCCGGGGCCGGTCATCTCAAGCGGCTTGAGCGAGCGGCGCGTCTTCAGAAGATCGAGTGCATCGGGCATGATTCATTCTTTCGTCATGGCCGGAATTATTCCGGCCATCCGCGTCTTCTTCTAATTAGTAAGACGTGGATGCCCGGGACAAGCCCGGGCATGACGACTTACTTTAGAATTCCTCAGGTCTAGCTTTGCGCGCGCTTCAGGTCCGGCGGCATCGCTTCATACGCCAGCGCCTTGAGCGCTTCGTCGAGCGGCAGCACGGTCTGACCCTCGCTGCCGAGGCGGCGGATCGAGACCATGCGGCCTTCGGCTTCTTTCTTGCCGACCACGAGCAGGGCAGGAACCTTCGCCAGCGAATGCTCGCGCACCTTGTAATTGATCTTCTCGTTGCGAAGATCGATCTCGGTGCGCAGACCGGCCTTGCGGCAGGCGGCCAGCACTTCACGCGCATAGTCGTCGCCATCGGAGGTGATGGTGGTGACGACCGCCTGCACCGGCGCGAGCCAGAGCGGGAAGTGACCGGCGAAGTGCTCGATCAGGATGCCGGTGAAGCGCTCCAACGATCCGCAGATGGCGCGGTGAATCATTACCGGCGTCACCTTGTTGGAGTGATCGTCGATATAGAACGCGCCGAACCGGCCCGGCAGGTTGAAGTCGACCTGCGTGGTGCCGCACTGCCATTCGCGGCCGATGGCGTCGCGCAGCACGTATTCGAACTTCGGCCCGTAGAACGCGCCTTCGCCGGGGTTGATCGAGGTCTTGATCCGGTTATGGTCCTGCGCCTTGATCTGCTCCAGCACGTTGGTCATCACCGTCTCGGCGTGATCCCACGCTTCATCGGAGCCGACGCGCTTTTCAGGCCGCGTCGAGAGCTTGACCGTGAGTTCGCCCTCGAAGCCGAAGTCGGCATAGGTCGACAGGATCAGGTCGTTGATCTTGAGGCATTCCTCGGCAAGCTGGTCCTCGGTGCAGAACACATGCGCGTCGTCCTGCGTGAAGCCGCGCACGCGCATCAGCCCGTGCATGGCGCCCGATGGCTCGTAACGATGCACGATGCCGAACTCGGCAATGCGGATCGGCAGTTCGCGATAGCTCTTCAGGCCGTGCTTGAAGATCTGCACGTGACCGGGACAGTTCATCGGCTTGATAGCGAACCAGCGCTTGTCTTCCGCCTCATCGCCGGCCGACTGCGCCGCGAACATGTTCTCGCGATACCACTCCCAGTGGCCGGAGGTTTCCCACAGCGACTTGTCGAGCATCTGCGGCGCGTTGACCTCGTCGTAGTCACCCGCGAGGCGGCGGCGCATGTAGGCGATGATGGCCTGGAACACGGTCCAGCCCTTGGCGTGCCAGAATACGACACCGGGGCCTTCTTCCTGGAAATGGAACAGGTCCATCTCGCGGCCGAGGCGGCGATGGTCGCGCTTTTCGGCTTCCTCAAGCTGCTTGAGGTATGCGTCGAGCTCTTCCTGTTTGGCGAACGCGGTGCCGTAGATGCGCGTCAGCATCGGATTGTTGCTGTCGCCGCGCCAGTACGCGCCCGCGACCTTCATCAGCTTGAAGGCGTTGCCGACCTTGCCGGTGGACGTCATATGCGGGCCGCGGCAGAGATCGAACCATTCGCCCTGCTTGTAGATCTTCAGCGACTGGTCTTCCGGAATGGCATCGACCAGTTCGATCTTGAAGGCCTCGCCCTTGTCGGCGAACACCTTCTTGGCGCGGTCGCGCGACCACTCCTCCTTGGTGAAGGGCGCATCCCTGGCGATGATCTCGCGCATCTTCTTTTCGATCGCGGCGAAGTCTTCCGGCGTGAACGGTTCGTTGCGGAAGAAGTCGTAATAGAAACCGCTGTCGATCACGGGACCGATGGTCACCTGGGTGCCGGGCCACAGCGTCTGCACGGCTTCCGCCAGCACGTGCGCTGCGTCGTGCCGGATCAGCTCCAGCGCGCGCGGGTCGTCGCGGTTGATGAATTCGATCTTCGCGTCGTGCGCGATCGGATCGGCAAGGTCACTCACCACGCCGTCCAGCGCCATCGCGACGGTGCGCTTGGCCAGCGAGGGCGAGATGCCCTTGGCGATGTCGAGGCCGGTGGTGCCTTTGGAAAATTCGCGCTGCGCGCCGTCGGGGAAGGTGACTTTCACCTTGCTGGATTCGACAGGCTTCAGATTGGCGAGGCTGTACTTCAATGCGGGCGCGGAAGGGTCTTTATCGGGCATTCTGTTCTCCTGTGGCTCACTCCTGCGAACGGGCGCAGGTAAGCGGTAAGGGGAGGAGATATAGCAGCGGAATCAGGCCGTGCAATCCTGATATCCCGCGAAGACCCCGACCTCGGGAGCGTCGCATACGCTGGTGACAGTCGGCCGATGTGCATGCCTTTCATGCAATTGCATTTAACTGCTCGTGTGCTAACAACGCGACGTGAGACGTTTCGCCCCCACGGCATTGATGCTCGGCAATTTCGTCACCGGCGTGAGCATTCTCGCGCCTGCAGGCATGTTGCCGGAGCTGTCGCAGGAATTCGGCGTTTCGATTCATGAGGCCGGACTTCTGATTACCTTTGGCGCGATCGTGCTGTGCATCGGCTCGCCGGTGTCGGCATGGCTGACCAGTGCCTTCGACCGGCGGATTTTGCTGTCGGTGACGGTGGCGATCATCGCCGCGGCGCAGTTCGCGTCCATGGTTGCACCGAACTACGCGACACTGATGGTGATACGCCTTGTGATGCTGGCGGTCGCCGCGCTGTTTACGCCGCAAGCGGCGGGCACGGCCGCGCTGATGGTGCCGCCGGAGCGGCGCGGCAGCACGATGTCGTATGTATTTCTCGGCTGGTCGCTGGCGCTCGCGGTGGGGCTGCCGCTGATCGCCTATGTCGCAAGCCATATCGGATGGCGTGTCGCGTATTGTGGCATTGGCGTCCTCGCGCTGTTGAACCTGGCGCTTCTTGTCTGGCGGCTTCCTGCGAAGCTCATCGGTACGCCGGTCGATCTCAAGACGTGGGGCGATCTCATACGCAATCCTCTGATTGCGCTGCTGGTGATCATTACGGTCTTGCAGACGTCCGGGCAGTTCGTGGTGTTCACCTATCTCGGACCGCTGTTCGCGAAGCTCGGCGGCAGCGCCGGGCTTGCGATCATCGCCTTCGGCATCTACGGCGTCATGGGCTTCATCGGGAACGTGATCGCCAGCCGTGTCGTCGATACATGGGGCGCCTACCGGACATCGCTGACGGCGATTGCAATGCTGCTGGCTGGAATTGCGATGTGGGCGCTGGGCGCGGGCATCGTGCCGGTCATGCTGGCGTCGATGGTTCCATGGGGCATGGCGTTCTCATCGGCCAACTCGATGCAGCAGGTCCGGCTTGCCAGCGCGGCACCGATATTCGCCAGCGCCACGGTGTCGCTGAATACGTCGGGGCTTTATGTCGGCCAGGCTATCGGTTCGGGTATCGGCGGCTTCCTGTTCGCGCACGAGATGTATTATGCCGTCGGCTATGTCGGTGTCGGCTTCCTCGTGCTGGCGCTGATCACGGTGTTTATCTCGCGGCGATGACTTAGCCGCCGTCGTTGACGCCGCGCCATCGCGCGTAACGCCACGGCAGATACCAGCGCGCATCGGCGCGGAGGGTGCCCGGTACGTTGTCGATCCCCGACGTCCCCCACGGCTGACAGCGCAACAGCCGCGCCAATGTCATCCAGCCGCCGGCCCACAACCCGAACCGCGCAATGGCTTCGTCGCCATAGACCGAGCAGGTCGGCAGGTGGCGGCAGTTGAAACCGACCAGCGGCGATAGCGTGTGGCGATAGATCCAGATCAGGCCGCGTCCGGCATTGCGCGGCAGATTTCGGACCCCGCCGGCGCAATCGGGACATCGTGCCGAATGTTTCATGTCAGTGCCTCAAGGGCTGTCGCGTCGGCGTTGCAGAATGTCAGCCGGGTTCCGTGACGGTTTTCCCGGCGCGTGCCGGAATTGCCGTCGCGCAGATGATGAGTTCCCGCGCAGGGAACCGCAACATGCTGTCTTTCACGCCACAGTTCCCCAACTATCGCATGATTTTGACTGCGCCGCAGCAAAAGTCGAATGGACGCGAATCCTTCATGCGGATACGTTTTTCATAACGTCCGTGTGACAGGGGTAGTCCTTACGGGTTGGGGCCGATACCGTTGTCGATCGGGGCGGGGAAGGAACCACGTTGTTCGTCGTGAGGTCGCTGCTATGGGGCGGCTTGGCGCGGCTTTGCGCCACTGCCATTTGTCTTGCGCTGCCTGGCTCCGCCACGCTCGGCGGGACGGTCGGCGCATCCACGACTCTCGAAGAACGCAAGCTTCCGATGAATTTCAAATGGCATGCGGCGCAGCCTGCATGTGCGCAGGATTGCGCCGGCTGGATTGGCGCCGTCGGCGTCATCACATCCGACACGCCTGCGAAGTTCGAGGAGTTCTCGAACGGCCGCGATCTCAAGGGCAGTACGGTGGTGCTCGATTCCAGCGGCGGGTCGGTGCTCGATGCCATTGCACTCGGACGGCGCTGGCGCGGTCTCGGCCTGCGCACCACTGTCGGCATCGTGATCGAAAAGGAGATCACGGGCGGCGTCGCGCGCGACCTCGTGCCTGATGCCTATTGCGAGTCGATGTGCGTGTTCCTGCTGCTGTCGGGCAAGACCCGACATGTGCCCGCGGGCGCGCATGTGCGTGTGCATCAGATCTGGATGGGCGATCGCGCCGACGACGCAAGGGCAGCGAGTTACTCCGCCGACGACCTGATGATTGTCGAACGCGATATCGGCCGCCTCGCGAAATACACGTTCGATATGGGCGGCACCGGCGACCTGCTGTCGCTGGCGCTCAGCGTCCCGCCGTGGGAAGCGTTGCACCGGCTGTCGGCGGATGAACTGCGCCTGACCAATCTCGTCACGATGGATGCTGTCGCGGACATCAAGAAGCTGTCCGACGATGTCGCGGGAAGCGTGACGCCGAAGGCGCAGGGCCGTGTCGTTAACGTGCCGGCGGTTCCGGTGATCTCCGATGTCCCGGAAAAGAGCATGCGCTCTGCTCCGGGGACCAGGACGGCGGAAGCGCATGCCCCGACCGGCGGCGCGGCGCCCGCTACCGCGGATCCGAAGTAATTCCGTTAGCTTTGTGCCGGGGCGAGGGCGCCTGCGGCTTTGGCCTCGATCTGGCCGACGGCATCCACCACCGCATCGAAGGTCAGCAGGGTCGAGGCATGGCGCGCCTTGTAGTCGCGCACCGGCTCCAGCATGGCGACATCCGCCCATTTGCCCTGCGGTGGTGCGCCGTTTTCCTTGAGCATCCTGCGCACGGTTTCGCGCAACTCGCGCAGCTCGGCGGCGTTGGAGCCGATCACATGGCGGGCCATGATCGAGGAGGAGGCCTGGCCCAGCGCGCAGGCCTTCACGTCATGGGCGAAATCGCTCACCACGCCGTCCTGCATCTTTACGTCGACTTTGACGGTCGAGCCGCACAGTTTGGAATGGGCGGTCGCCGAAGCATCCGGGTCGGCAAGCCTCCCCAGACGCGGAATATTGCCCGCCAGTTCGATGATTTTCTTGTTGTAGATGTCATTCAGCATGGCGGTCGAATTTCGCTCTTGCATGAGACCCTTAGTGTCCCGTATCCGACGTTCGCTTCACTCTGCAGCGCCTTTCCGAGCGAACGTCGGATGCGAAAGGACACTAGAAAACTATAATTCTAGTGATCCTTTGGTTCTGACATTCGTAAAAGATGCCTGCCGGGAGGTAATACGAATGTCAGAACCGGATCACTAGTCGCACCCCCGCTCTTGGCGGTCGCGGCCCTGAGCCTATATAATGACCACGATGCAGGAATAAACCGCCTGCATTTCAGCAATGCACGGAAATATAGACGATTTTCCTGCGATTTGCTGCAATCATGCAGGCTAGGCGTCCGGCGGGTGAGTATTGCCGCCGCGGCTGACCGGTGACACTCCGGCCCTCCGTCGAGGTTACCATGGACCAGGGCCGGTCGAACGGAGACGAAATGGACGCGATCATCAAGCCAATCCGCACCGGCAAGCCGGCGGAAAAATCCGAAATTCCTGCTTCCGACTACCTGGCCTCCGCCATCAACCCCGAACTCATCCGTCCATCCCGGGACGAGGCTGAGGCGGCGGCGAAGACGCTGCTGGCCTATATCGGGGAGAACGTGAACCGCGAGGGCCTGCTCGATACGCCGCGCCGGATGATCGAGGCCTATGACGAACTGTTTCAGGGCTATTCCCAGTGCCCGGCTGAAATCCTCGACCGCACATTCGGCGAGACGGCGGGCTACGACGATTTCGTGCTGATCCGCGACATCGCCTTCCATTCGCATTGTGAGCATCACGTGATGCCGTTCTACGGCAAGGCGCACATCGCCTACGCCCCGGTGGACCGCGTGGTCGGCCTGTCGAAGCTCGCGCGGCTGGTCGATGCTTTCGCGCATCGGCTTCAGACCCAGGAGCATCTCACCGCGCAGGTGGCCGGTGCGATCAACGCCATCCTCAAGCCGCGCGGCGTCGCGGTGGTGATGGAAGCCGAGCACACCTGCATGTCGGTGCGCGGTATCGCCAAGGAGGGCGCGAAGACCCTGACCACGCGCTTTACCGGCGTGTTTCAGGACAATCCGGACGAACAGGCCCGTTTCCTCAACATGGTGCGTGGCGTATAAGGCCTCCTTTCCGAGAGGCCTTGCGCCTTCTCTGCAAAGGACACCGACGTGACCGCTGCTTCATCACACACCCACTCGCATGACATCGAAGAGGGGCTGACGTTTCAGCCCAAATTCGACGCGTCCGGCCTCGTGACCTGCGTCGCCACCGACGCCGCCTCCGGCGACGTGCTGATGGTTGCACACATGAACGACGAGGCGCTGCGCAAGACCATCGCCAGCGGCGAGGCGTGGTACTACAGCCGTTCGCGCAAGAAACTCTGGAAGAAGGGTGAAAGCTCGGGTCATGTCCAGCGTGTGATCGAGATGCGGATGGACTGCGATCAGGACGCGGTGTGGATTCGCGTCGAGCAGACAGGCGCTGCCTGCCATACCGGCAGGCGCTCGTGCTTCTACCGCGCTGTCACCGGCGCGGGGGGCGAGGCGAAGCTGAGCTTCGTCGACGCCGACAAGGTGTTCGATCCGGCGAAGGTATATCGGTGAGTTCTAATCGTCATCCTGAGGTGCGAGCCGTCTTCGGCGAGCCTCGAAGGATGACAACGCCGCCGTCGCCCTTCGAGGCCTTCGCTTCGCTACGGCACCTCAGGGTGACGGCTAATCGCCGTTAACCCTTCGTTAACCATAAATGCGGCACGCTGGTTCAGGTTCCTGGGGAGCGGGCACCGAACATGGCTGTCGATACTTCAACCATAACCACCGGGCTGGATTCCGCGCGCGCGAAAATCGCGGGCACGATCAAGAATGCCGCCAGCGCGACCGGCGCCAGCTTTGAATATCTGATCTCGGCGGCAAAGATCGAATCCAACCTCAACCCCGGCGCGCAGGCCTCAACCTCGTCGGCGCGGGGACTTTATCAGTTCATCGAGCAGACTTGGCTCGGCACGGTGAAGGAGGCGGGGGCCGCCTTCGGCTTCGGCAAATACGCCGACGCGATCTCGAAATCACCCTCGGGCCGGTATTCGGTGAGCGATTCCTCCACACGCGAGGAGATCCTCAAGCTGCGCGATGACCCCGCCGCCAACGCCGCCATGGCCGGCGTACTGACGCAGTCCAACAGCTTCAAGCTGACCGGCATGATCGGCCGCCGCCCGACCGACGGTGAACTTTACATGGCGCACTTCATGGGCGTGAGCGGCGCATCGCGGCTGATTTCGGGCGCGGAGGACAATCCGCGCGCCTCCGGTCCTGCGATGTTTCCGAGCGCCGCCGCGGCCAACCGCTCGATCTTCTACAACCGCGACGGCAGCGCGCGCAGCGTCTCGCAGGTCTATTCGGTGCTGACATCGCGCTACGATGCCGCGGCGAATTCCCAGACGGCGCGCACGGCGATGGCCGCGGCCGGGGTCACGCCCGGACAGCCGCGCACAGCGGCGGCGCCTGTCGACAACGCCGCGTATCTCTCGAGCTTTCCGCAGGTTCGTACCCCTGCCGATGCGCCAACCCAGGTCGCATCGTTGCAGACGCCCGCCCAGCCGGTTTTTCGTTCGCTGTATCAGACCGGCGATCGCCCCGAGCCGGTGTCCAACACCGTGCGCGAGCTGTGGGGCAACAACACATCGCTCACGAACCCGCTGCCGGCGGGAGCTGCCGCCCGGACGGAGGCTCCGCAGGGGCTTGGGTTGTTCAGCGATTCCACCGGCGTTTTCAGCGGCTAAGTCCAAACCCCTCCAATCGTCATGCGCGGGCTTGACCCGCGTATCCATCTTCAAAAGATTCCTCCAGCGCGATGGATTGCCGGGTCAAGCCCGGCAATGACAATCTGGACGCGTCGCCGGTTCGTGCCCTTCAACACAAGGCCTGCCCCTTGATCTACGCTTTCGTCCTCATCGTCGGCCTTGCGGCCGGCATCCTCAGCGGCATCGTCGGCACCGGGTCGTCGATCATGCTGCTGCCGGTGCTCGCCTATGCGTTCGGGCCGAAGCAGGCGGTGCCGATCATGGCGATCGCCGCGATCATGGCGAACCTGTCGCGGATCATGGCATGGTGGCGCGAGGTCGATTGGCGGGCGGTCGGAGCCTATTCAATTCCCGCGGTGCCTGCCGCCGTGCTCGGCGCGAGAACGCTGCTCGCGCTGCCGCCGGGCGTTGTCGATATCACCATCGGCGTGTTTTTGATTGCGATGATCCCGCTGCGGCGCTGGATGGCGGCGAACAGCTTCACGCTCCCGCTCTGGTCGCTGGCAATCATCGGTGCGGCGATGGGCTATCTCACCGGCATCGTCGCATCGACCGGGCCGATGACCGTGCCGATCTTCATGTCGTATGGTCTTGTCAAGGGCGCGCTGCTCGGAACGGAAGCCGCCGGTTCGCTGGCGATCTACATCACCAAGGCCTTGACGTTCCGCCGGTTCGACGCGTTGCCGCTCGATGTGATCCTGAAGGGGCTGATCGCGGGGTCGTCGCTGTTCGCCGGCGCGTTCATCTCCAAGCGTTTCGTGATGCGGCTCGATCCCGATTCCTTCCGCCTCTTGATGGACGGTCTGATGCTGGTCGCGGGCCTGTCGATGTTCTGGAGTGCGGTCTCACCCGGTTAACAAAACCTCAACAAACGCAGCCGTTTATGGTGAACGTTTTCTTAAGTGTCATGGTTTACGGTTCGTAACAGTGGCGTCGCGTCGCGATGCCTTGGCATGTTGCGTAAGCCGGAACACCCATGATCGTTCGGCAGTTTATTAGTTGGGTTCGTACAGCTCCCGCAGGGGAGCGTGCAGAGGCGACGCGGTGTCTGGCCCGCGCCTGGCTCATTTCCGATTTGTCGGAAGATGATCGCGCCGCCGCGGAAGGCGCGCTCCTGATGCTTCTCGACGATGCCTCGCCGCTGGTGCGGCAGGCGATGGCGGAAGTTTTCGCGCACTCGCTGGATGCGCCCGCCGCGATTGTCGCGGCGCTCGCCATCGATCAGGCATCGGTGGCGATTCCGATCCTCGAACATTCACCGTTGCTGCTCGACTCCGATCTGGTCGACATGGTCGCGACCGGAAACGCCGAAACGCAAAGCGCCATCGCGCGCCGTTTCGATCTGCCGCCGTCGGTCTGCGCGGCAATCGCCGAAGTCGGTTGCGCGTTGTCGGTGCTGGAGCTGATCGAAAATCGCGCGGCCCAGCTGGCGGATTTCTCGCTGGCGCGCATCGCCGAGCGTTTTGGCCATCTCGCCGCGATCCGCGAATCCCTGCTGACGATGGACGAACTGCCGGCCGCGATCCGGCTCACACTGGCGCAGAAATTGTCCGACACGCTGACGCAGTTCGTCACCGCGCGCGACTGGCTGAACCCCGATCGCGCCCGGCGCGCGGCGGGTGAGGCGATGGAGCGCTCCACGGTCAACATCGCGGCCCAGACGCGTGGTGCCGATATGGCCGTGCTGATCGGTCATCTGCGATCTGTCGGCCAGCTCAATGCAGGGTTGATCCTGCGCGCGCTCCTGTCGGGCAACATCGAGCTGTTCGAGGAATCGCTGGTCGAGCTGTCCGGCCTGCCGCGCAGCCGTGTGGCTGCGATCGTCCATGATCGCGGCGGCGCCAGCCTGAACGCACTGCTCGCGAAAGCGGGCCTGCCGGAATCGACCTATCGCGCCTTCCGCGCGGCGCTCGACGCTTCACATGAAATTGGTTTCGTCGGTACCGTCGCCGGCGCGACGCGGCTGCGCCGCCGCATGGTCGAGCGTGTGCTCACCCAGTGCGAAACCGCCGAAACGGTGTCCGAGCCGCTGCTGATCCTGCTGCGGCGCTTTGCGATGGAATCGGCGCGGGAAGAAGCGCGCCTGTTCTGCGACGAACTCGCGGCCGATGACTTTATCGGCACACTCAATGCGCATGTTGCCGAAGAGGCAGGCTACGACGCCGACGAAATTGACGATGCGGCTGGTGCTTATGAAGCCGATGATACATACGGGTTGTCCGAGGCGGACGACACTTATGAAGCTCACGATGTCGATGATGTGCGCGCGGTTCAGCCGCGATATCACGATCATATCGAGGCCGTCCACTATATCGATGATTGTGCTGCGGATGAATACACGGCGCGTGATGCGTATGCGGTGGTGAATTCCGATCCGCTGTATCGTCACGAGGTGCAAGCCGAGGATTATTCTCCGCGTGATGACGTGTCCGTCCAGACCTATGTCGACGCCGCCATGGATCGGTATGACGGATACGACCGCTATGAGGATTACAGCTACGACCAGCGCATCGCGGCGTGATCTTTTGAGGCTAAATCGTCATCCTGAGGTGCGAGCACTTGCGAGCCTCGAAGGATGACGGTGAGATTCGGATTTCTTCGCCGCGCATCCTTCGAGGCTTGCCGAAAACGCGGCTCGCACCTCAGGATGACGCGCTATCGTACGAGATGGATCCGGCCTTAGCCGGGACGACATCGCAGTCGTTCAGCCTTCCGGCACGATGCTCGGTGACATCACCGCTTCGAGATGTTCCGGACGATCGCGGTTGACGTGGATCAGATACTCGTCGGCCACGCCGCGCAGCTTCTTGCTCAGTTCGTCCGCCATGCCGACGGCCTCGATCCGCGACTGCTCGCGATAGATCGCCTGAATGGCGTTGACGTGGTGTTTGATCAGTTCGCCCGGCACCTGAGCGAGATCCGGCGCATGTTCGATGATCCGGCACAGGCTTTCCGCCGCCGCAGCCGCGGTGGGGAAGCCGAACGTCGCGGCGCCGCCCTTGATGTCGTGCGCCGCGCGGAACAGTTCCTCGCGGTTTTCGCCGTTCAGCCCGTCGCGTGCGATTGCGGCATAGGCCGCGCTCAGCCGATCGCACTCCACCTGCATCCAGTTGTTGAACTCGCCGGACAGGCTGGCGAGCGCCTGTTCGGCCCGTGCGACCGGATCGTCGAGGTCCTTCTCTTCGGAATACCGCACCATCTTGCGCAGCGGATTGGGCTGCGAGATGATCTGATGATCCGCGAAGGTATCGACCTTGATCTCGGCTTGCGGCTTGCGGGCCATGGGTGCTCCTAGTTTCCGGAACGGGCTTTGTCGAGCAGCGAAGGCTGCTGCATGACTTCGGCTTTGCCGCCGGTGCGCCGCTCGACGCCGATATAGGCGGCATTGGTGTTGCGGCGGCGGTCCGGTCCGAAATAGTTCTTGGTCTTGATGAAGGGCCGGGGATTGGCCACGACATTGAGGATGCGCTGGTAAAGCCCTTTCGCGGAAATCGGCTTCGCCAGGAATTCAGTGACGCCGGCATCGCGCGCCACCATGACACGGCGCTTCTCCGAGTGGCCGGTCAGCATGATGATCGGCGCGTAGGGATTGCCCACGCCGTCGGGCTGACGGATCATCTGCGCGAGTTCCAGCCCGTCGAAAATCGGCATCGACCAGTCGGTGATGACGATGTCGGGGACATAGTGGGAGTACATCTCGAGCGCGGTCGCGCCGTCTTCCGCCTCATAGACTTCGCGCGCGCCGAACGAATGCAGCAGCGTGCGCAGAATACGCCGCATATGCGCATTGTCGTCGCACACCAGAAACCGCAGCTTGTTGAAATCGATAATAAACATGCGCAGCCCGAGATGGCGCACCCGGAACAGGGTACACCTCGCATTAACTATATGCGGGTGCCCGTTAACGAATGGTTATCCAAGAGGAGGCAGGTCGCCTTGCTTCACCTCTCCCGTGGGGAGAGAGAGTTGATCTGCCCGGGAATCCAGGCGCGTGCCCTAGAACCCGAACTGCTCGCTGAGAATGCGCTCTTCCAGGCTGTGGCCGGGATCGAACAGCATGCGGATCGAAATGGTCTTGTCCGCGATGATTTCGACCCGTTGCACGTCGCGGGCCTCGTCATGGTCAGCGACGGCGGCGACTGGCCGCTTGTCGGATTCGAGAACCTCGAACACGACGAAGGCAGTGTTTGGCAGCAGCGCGCCGCGCCAGCGGCGCGGGCGGAACGGGCTGATCGGCGTCAGGGCGAGCAGGGCCGCATTGATCGGCAGGATCGGGCCCTGTGCCGACAGATTGTAGGCAGTCGAACCGGCGGGCGTGGCCACCATGATCCCGTCGGAAATGAGCTCGGCCATCCGCTCGTGCTCATCGACCAGGATGCGCAGCCGCGCGGCCTGATGGGTCTGCCGGAACAGCGAGACCTCATTGATGGCGTGATGGATATGCACCTTGCCGTGAACGTCGGTGGCACGCATCAAGAGCGGGTTGATCACGGTGAGCTTCGCGGCTTCCAGCCGTTCGATCAGCGAGTGCTGGCTGAACTCGTTCATCAGGAAGCCGACGGTGCCGCGGTGCATGCCGTAGATCGGGATGCCGGAGCGCATGTGCCTGTGCAGCGTTTGCAGCATCAGCCCGTCGCCGCCCAGCGCCACGACCACGTCGGCCTTGTCGGACGGCTGGTTGCCATAGGCCGCGGTGAGCTGGGCGAGGGCCTGCTGGGCCTCATCGCTCGGGCCTGCCACGAAGGCAATCCGCTCATATTTTCTCGGCTTCGTCATATCCGGATCAGCCCCTGGGCACGCATGCACGAGGTCGTGACGCGCGGGCTTGGTCTATACGAGGTTTTCCGGTGTTGTCGAGGCGCGATCGGCCGCGCAAAACAGCCCCGCGCGGCCGATATTCAGCCGGCGGGGCTTGATCTGCCGGTTAGCCAGGGCGGCTAACCGATATCTCCGGTCAGTATGAGGTCCGGCCGCTGGTCAGGGCGGAGGCCAGCGACTGATACTCGGCGCTGTCGCGGCCCGCGAGGGTTTCGATCCTGGCGAGGTGGTGCTTCGCCTGTTCGCGATTGCCCTGTTCGACCTGCCACAGGCCGTAATACTGCCAGGTGCGGACGTGGTTCGGATCCGCCTTCAAGGCTCGCTCATACCAGACGCTGGCAAGCTCGTAGTTGCCGAGCTTGCGATACGAATAGCCGATCAGGTTGGCGACATCGGCGCGGTCGTCCTGACCGAGCGCCTTGAGCTGCGGAATAGCGGCGGCGTAGTCGTTCCGCTCATAGATCGTGGCGTAGGCGGTGCGATAACCCTGGAGGAAGGCGGGGTCCTCGACCGACGATTTCTTGTCGTCTTTCTTCTTGTCCTTCGGCTGCGATTTGGTGTCAGAAGCGGGAGGCGAGGGTGTATCCGAGCCTGCGGCCTGCACCTGGCTGATCACGGGTGCCGTAACGAACGCCGAAAGAAGAAGTGCCAGAGAAATCTGCCTGATGGTCAAGTTGCTCATGCGTAGCCTCCGTTGATCTGCAAGGTCGATGCTATACCGACTTGTCGGTTTAAACACCCGGTCGGTTCAAACATTCCCGCGACTGCCGGCCATAATTCCGGCGGCTTTCAGCCGGTTTCGGACGTCCGCACATGTCCAAACTGTCATTCAGATGAACGAAAGCCATTGGTGCGCTTCAGATTGAGTTCAGCGCGGCGGTCCTAGCGTTGTTGCGACGATCGGCAACCCGGCCATCTGACCGGCCACACCGGATCGCATAACGACAGGAGAGACCCATGCTGAAGATCATGTCTGCCGCCCTTGTCGCGGGTTCGATGATTGTCGCGCCTGCCATGGCCGCCACCGTCATGAAGACCGAAACGGCGCCCGCCGCGAAGTCCGAAACGTTGAAGCCGTCGGTCGCGAACGCCAACGCGAAAGTGAAGGCGAAGAAGGTCAAGCATCACAAGGTACACAAGAAGACCAGCGCCGTCGTGAGCAAGAAGCACATCTCGTCCACGGCGCCTGCGAAGCACATCGCCGTGCAGAAGAAGGGCTGATCCCTTCTTCAATGATATTTCCGTGACCGCTATTGCATAGCCCCCGCATCGAAGCGGCTCATGGAAAGAAGAACGGCCTGCGGATCATCGCGAGATGAGCGCAGGCCGGGCTGTTTTGCGGCAGTTCTTCTGGAATCAGAACGTCATGCCGGCTTTCACCAGGAACATCCGGCCGGGAAGCGGGTAGATCGCGTAAGAGCCCGGCGTGAACGCGCTGGCGATGCCGTAGTCGTAATACTGGGCGTCGAACAGGTTGATAACAGCAGCCGACCAGAAGAAGCGGTCGATCTCGCCGCTCAGCTTCAGGTCGATGGTTGCGTTGGCACCAATCAGGCCCTGTGTGTTGGCCTGATCGTTGTCGAGACGGCGGCTGCTCCAGAAGCGTGCGCTGGCATCGAGCACGGCGTACTTCTGCCAGATGTTCCATGTGAATCCGGCACTTCCGGAAAGCCGTGAAACAAGCGGCACGTCCTTTCCGGCAAACTGGCCTTCCTCGAACACGGCGCGCGTGTAGGCGAAACCGCCTTTCAGTCTGAAAGATTCGTTGATGCGCAACGAGGCCTGGGTCTCGGAACCATAGCGATGCGTCGGATCGAGGTTGTAGTTGAAGAACGCAGCCGGATTGAAGTGAATCTCGTTCTTCAAGTGCATGTCGTAGAAACTGGTCTGAATGTCCAGCGGCCCACCGTGAATACGAATGCCGCCTTCGACGTCGTAGGACGTTTGCGTTTTCAGCTCGAAGTTTTGCGGAATCGGCGGAAATGGGAAGGCCCCTCCGAACGCCGGTCCGGTGACGACGCGCTCATCCACATTGGGTGTGCGGAAAGCTCGCGCAGCGCGGCCGAAGACGGCGAAATTCTCGTTGAAGCGATGTTCGAGCCCGACATGCAGCGCGTGGTTGGTCTCGTCCTTGTCGAGAGGCGTCGCCTGAGCCAGCAGACTGCCTGCGGGCGCGGTGGGATCGTACCTATCGCGTGCCTTCAGGCTGAGTTGCTGGATGCGTCCGCCGTAGGAGAAGTCGGTGCTCGGCAACAATCCCAGCGTTTGCTGCCAGTAGCCGGCAATGGTCTGCTGCGAGAGATTGTAGACGTGATTGGGCGGATCGGAGATCGTGTACTGACGGTTCGAGCTGTAGCGCGCATCGTAGTAGTCGAGGCCGGTCAGGATGTTCGACGTCACGCTGCCGAACGTGTTCTTCATGCTGAGGCGCGGCGTGATCGACCACGTTGTCAGATCGGAGTCGACATAGGCGTAAGGAAAACGATCGCCCGGAAACGACAGCACATAGTTGGGATCGCCGAAGAAACCCGCCTGCTGCTTCTTGTTGCGGACGCCGCCATCGACGATCAGCTCCGCGCCCGCCCACAAGGATTTTGTGAAACCGGCAGTGGCGTTGACGCCCTGCTTCTTGCCGTAGTCGTTCGGCGTGCTCGTTCCGCGCAGATCGAGCAACTGGTTGGTGAAGGTGAAAAAGTCGAGGGTGTACATGTTCGCGCGCGTGCCGGGAAAGCCGAGCTGCTGCCGGTCGCCGGACAAATTGAAAAATGCGCTGAACTCAGGCGTGGAGTAGCGGATCTCGCCGACCCCATTCTGCTGGTCGAGTTTGTTGTTCTTCCGGTATCCGTCCGAATGAACGGCGTTGCCGAACACTGCGGACGACCATGGTCCCGAATTGGTGCTGAACGAGCCATTGCCTTCGCGCTGCCCGTAAGAGCCCACACCGCCCTCGATGCGCCCCGCGATCGGCTTGCCGATGCCTGCACCGGTTTTGGTGATGATGTTGATGACGCCGCCGACGGCGTTGTCGCCGTACAGCACCGCACCGCTGTTGCCGCGCGTGATCTCGATGCGCGCGATCGATTGGATCGGAATTGTCGACAGATCGACGCCCTGAAGGTCGGCCTCATTGAGGCGGCGGCCGTTGATAAGGAACAATGTGTTGGACGACGCAAAGGCGCCGAACCCGCGAAGATCGACGACGGAGCCGGTACCGTTCACAGCCCCATAGAGATTCGTAAGCTGCACGCCCGGAATGGTCGCGAGCACATCCTGAATCGTCTGGTTGGGAGAACGCGCGATGTCTTCCGCGGTGATAACGCTGGTCGATGCGCCGATAATGCCGCCATAGAGACGGCTGGCATCGACGTTGATCGGCGGCAACGCGCCGCCATCCTGCGCGCGGGCAGGGGTTACAAGCGCGGTGCCCGCAAGACACGCCGCTGCGAAGGAGAGTCCGAGCGTCGCCGCCGGAAAGAGAGATTTAGAAGAATGAGTCACTATGAAGCCCCGCCGATGCATGTGATCGCGGAGGCGCGGTGAAAACGCGCAGACATGACGGCCGGCGGCAGGTTGCTGCCTCCATACGTTCCGTCCTGACTGAGGAAACAGGCCATCGGCCGAACCTCCGCAACAGTTACGTCACGTCACCGCTGCGGAACGCCGCCCCTTCGCACGCCCCGTGCGACGGAAGGATGACCGGTACAGGCAGGTCTCCTGGCTCGCGGATCGTCGCCGTTGTCCGCCTTCCCAAGCCCGGCTGAAAAGCCTTCGCTCAGTGGCCTCATGGACAACGGCTCACCGCTGACAGTTGCGGGGGCAGCTTCGGACTGGCCGTGCATGCGTCACTCTGACGAAACGCACGGCGGCACCGAATTCCCTATTCGCCAGCTTGCGCTGGCACCTGTGCCGTGGTTGCAATCAACCGGCGAGGGGTTGCCTTGTCAATGACACAGTGTGCAAGAAACCCAATGCGATGCCTCAGGCCATGGACTTCATCGGAATGCGTTGCAAATTGGTGACATATACGCGGAGCGCGGCGCTGGCGCTGGCTGCGCTCTGTGTTTCCGGCTGTGCATGGACCGGCGGCAGCGATGGCCTGTCCTACACCGCCGATCGCGGTGTCGAGAACCAGCCGTATCCGGCGAACTACCGCCCCGAACTGCTGGCTCTGCTGCGCACCTATCTGAACGACCCGGCCGGCATACGCGAGGCGGGAATTTCGGAGCCCGCGCAAAAGGAGGTCGGCGGACGCCGCCGCTACGTCGTTTGTGTGCGCTTTAATGCGCGCAGTGCGGGGCGTTACGCCGGCATCAAGGAACGCGCCGGCATGTATATCGACGGACGGCTCGATCGCATCATCGAGGAGACCGAGGATCTTTGTAAGGGCGTCACCTACGCCGCGTTTCCCGAACTGGAAAAGCTGACGCGCTGACGCCGGCTTCGATGCGACGGCGCCGTTGCAGCGCCGCCGCGATGAAGCGAGGTCCTATGAGAAGTGCTGGACGATGGCCGCGAAGCCGCGTCCCCATGCGCGGTAGTTCGCGACTTCGAGCGGGATCGGCTCGGCGGCGACCCTGACGATCACCAGTTCGCTGATCGGATCGATGTAGATCCACTGGCCATGGATGCCGATGCAGCACAGCGTGCGCCGCTTGCGGTCGATCTGGTAGAACTTGCTGCGATAGGCCGCGTCCGGAAACATCGCGGCGAATTCGCCGCGCGCCCACGCCGCCGGATCGCCGTTGTCGTTGATGTCGTCGATCCACCAGCCCGGCACCACTTGCCTGCCGTTCGCGACACCGCGTTGCCGGATCATTTCTCCGAAGCGGGCGAGGTCGCGCGGGGCGGCGCAGATGCCTCCGGCGGCGCGCATGGCGCCTTCCGGATCGAGGGTGACATAGGCGTCGATTTCCGCGCCGAGCGGCGTCCAGAGATACTCGCCGAGCAAATCGGAGAGGGCGCGGCCCGCCGCGCGCTCATAGACCCAGCCGAGCATGTCGGTGTTGGTCGAGACATAATGGAACGTGTCGCCGTGGGTCTTGCCGTCGGGCCTCTGGGTCGCGAGATATTCGCGCAGCGCCATGGTGCTCTGGCCGGGTTTAATGACATCCCATCCCACCGCGCGGCGATAGCGCGCGACATCGCCATCCGGATCGACGTAATCCTCGGTGAAGGCGATGCCGACCGACATGTCGAGCAGGTGCCGTACCGAGCAGCCGCCATACACCGACGACGAGACTTCAGGCACGTAATCGGTCACGGGCCGGTTGGGATTGAGAAATCCCTTGTCCGCGAGAATTCCGCCGAGCGCGCCGCAGATCGACTTGCTTACGGAGAACACGATATGCGGCGTCAAAGCATCCATGCCGCCCGCGTACCACTCGGCTGCGATCCGGCCGCGGCGAAGAACCAGAAACCCCTTGGTGTTCGTGGTGCGCAGCGCATCGCGCAATGTGGTCCGTCCCTTGTTGCCCTCGAAGGCAACGTCGCCGATTTCGACCAGCGAACTGTCCAGCGGGATGGGGTTTTTCGACGCCGCGATGTTCGCGGTCGGCAGCAGGCGGCGGACGTTGTGAAAGCTCCAGTCGCTGGAGGGCTGTGTGCGCCAGTTGGCGAGGGTTACAAGATTGTCCCGCGCTGGCGGGAATTCGGTCATCAGATTTTTAGAGAGACTCTTTGCGGTCGGTTTGGCTGTCATGTTTTTCTTTTTCTCTGGCTGAAAGAAACGCAGGCATTGTGCGTTTAAATCGGCGCATGACAACACTGCGCCGCACAACCATCCGGCGGAGACCGGGAGAATCGGACTCCGAAAGGGAAAACTGACAAGGGGGTCCGTGAAAAACAATGGGCGAGACTCCGCGCCGACACCGCGTTCAAATCTCCAAATGACGAGGATGATTCTCAGACTGGCTCCCGAGGGGCCCATTGCCGTCGATACGCTGCTCGCCGTCACCTTGGCGGTCGCGGCTGCGCTCAACGCATGGTGCCTCAGCGCCTATCTTTAGACAGGCACACGAACGGCCGGACCGGCTGAGCCGATTCGGCCGCGCTGATGTGATGTGCAGGCTATCCTGGCCCTGGCTTCGCCATTACTTCGCGTTGTCCGAGTACTTGAACGCGGGCATGGCCTTGAGCTGATCCTTGGTCCCGCTCATGACTGCATGGTCCGGGTACCATTCATTCCTGGTTGCGGTCGCAGCCATGCCGCCGCCCGCGGCGCCTGTCGTTGTCGAAGGCCGCGCCGTTGAAGTTGACGACGTGCCGGACGGCCCCGGCATCTTGTCGGCGGAGGCCGAGCGGATCGGCTCATCAACCCATTTCAACTTGTCGAACGTCACTGCGATGTCGTGCTGGCCGACGCCGAGAAAGCCGCCGACGCCGATGATCACGGCGTTGATCTTGCCGCTCTTGTCGAGCAGGATTTCGCTGATGTCGCCGAGCTTTTCGTTGGAGTCGTTATAAACCGCGAGGCCGACAAGCTTGGAAGCCCGCCAGTTGCCCTTCAGGTTCATCTGTTCGCTGGATGCCGACGCGGCCGGTGCAGGGGAAGGCGACGCCGGCGTTGTGGTCTGTGCGAACGCCGCTCCACCAGCCAACGCGGTTCCGAGCAGAGCTGCCGCCACATATTTCTTAATCATCGGATTCTCCTTTCAATACGTCGATTGAAACGGAAGAACCCAAACCGTTTGCTTATGTTCCGGGAACTATCACTGTTCCCCCGCGTCAATTTAGCTGGTTACGCGGTATCGTTTGCGACCGCAGCGGAACCTCGCCGGTTTCGATCGCGGCATGGAGATTGTTGAGCTGTGCTTCAAGAAATTCGTTCGCCGCGAGCAGCGCCATCAAGGCACCGCGCGTGTCACCGCCGCATTGTGCGATGACGTCGTCGAGGGCATTTTCATAACGGTCGTCATGTGGCTTTGCAAAAGGCATGATCGTCCTCGTTCGTTGATCGCCTGAATCGCCGTCTACCTGTGCGGGCAACGGTGACAGGACCGTGACCGTTCCAAGGCATGCCGACTTGTCCACGCAATTCACAGGCATTTTGACGCAGGACAGAGGAATATCCGGCTCTCGCGCGATGTTATTTCGCGGCCTGATCCACTGACCAGACGTCGAAAATCCCGAGATTGTAGAGGAAAGCGAGAGCGGCAATCACACCGATCGCGGCGATCAGGTATTTGTGGTGCGCACGAAATCCACCATTGCCGTCCATGCGAAATCCTCCGGGCACACATTCCCTGCCGCATCATTGGTGACGCAAACCGGACGACAGCGCAAACCGATTGATGCCCGCGGCGAAATCGCCGGCGGACCAGATCATGGAAATATCAGACGAGGTTGATGGCGGGGTTCCCGGAACCTCCTGCGCGCGCCGTCGCTGAAAGCTCGTCCGGGATGAACGGAGCGAAGATGCGAAGGCTTGCGGCGGCGGCTATTTCGCTGGTCCGGTGCCCTGGCGGTGCCGATGGGTGGTCTTGTCCCCGGACGGCGGCGCTGATAGCTGTTCCCCCGTTGCCGGTTTAGCTCAGCGGTAGAGCAGCGGTTTTGTAAACCGAAGGTCGGGAGTTCAATCCTCTCAACCGGCACCACGTGCCTCCTGGCAGTGCGCTTCTCCGGCCGGCCGTTAACCTTCCGCTTTCCAAAATCTTATTGAAATCGCTCGCAATTGAAGGAGTGAGAATGCTTACGCGTTAGGCTTACCTAACGATTGGGCAGGGCCTTTAACTCCTCTAACGGCCTGCTGGAATAGGGTGCGCCTTCAACCGAAGGCATAATCCCATGCGCGCGATAACGGCTCTGGCGATACTGATTGGAACGGCGGCAACGGCTTTGGCCGATACCGGTCCGCTGATCGTGATCCCCGGCCGCGCGGGTGTTCCCGTGATGATCAACGGCCGCGACGCATCCTACGCCGTCGTCGAAGGCGAGTGGGGCCTCGCAAAACATTTCAAGAATGCGGATCGCGTTTACGGCGGCTGGGACCGCTACATCGGGCCGGAGGTCGGGCACTATTATCCGAGCGCCGGACGCACGCCGGGCTATGGCCGTCTCGAAATTCAGCCGCCTGCCAATCGCGCGCTGCCGCAGCCCGCGGAGAGCTATCACCGCTCCTGGTCCGCGCAATCCGCGCCGCCCGCGCCGCAGCCGCAGTACGACGTTCCCGAATATCCGCCGGCGATCATTGAAGCGCCGCGGGATAGTTATCGGCCGAACGGCTTCAAGCCCAGTTACCGGCCGAATGGTTTCCGGCCCGATCTGAAAAAATAGACCAGAACCAAAACAAAAGCGTTCAACAGGAGAGAGTAATGCGTCAGACGATTGCAGGATTGATTGCGGGAGTGGCCTTCGCCGCGACCATGGCGACGGCGGCCCCGGCGCAGGCATGTGCGGTGACCGATCCGTGCGGCAGCTACGGCTATTACGCTTACAGCTACGGATGCGGTTACGGCGCGTGCGGCGTGCGCGAGCGTCTGACCGATCCGGACGCTTATCAGACTTATGCGAGCCCGCAGTATTACTGGGTGAATCAGGGCCCGACCTATACCGGCCCCGGCAATTTCGCTCCGGTGCCGACCTATCAGGAACGCGCGGTGGTCGGTTCGCGCTACTACGGCCGGCCTTATCGCTACGGTTATGACGGCGGCCCGTATGGCAACGCCACCAGCCATTACTATGACGGCGCCCCCGGCGTGCAGGGACCGGTGGTCACCAGCTATCGCTTCGCCCGCCGCCACTATCACCGTCATCACGGCTATCACCGCATGCACATGCGCCCGCATCGCATGGCGCCGAAGTACTATTACACGCAGCGCCACCATGGCCAGTCGATGGCTCACGGCCCGCGCATGCATCGCATGAAGCCGCATCACCATATGCATTGATCGATCGTTCGGTCTGAGCGCATAACGCCCGCCTGCATCGCGCAGGCGGGCGTTTGTGATTCAGCCCATCAGGCCGAGACGGCTCGTGCCGATATAGAGCGCGAGCGCGGCGGCGTTCGAGACGTTGAGGCTCTTGATCGCACCGGGCATGTCCATGCGCGCGACGACGCCGCAGGTTTCACGCGTGAGCTGACGCAGGCCTTTGCCTTCCGCGCCCAGCACCAGCGCCAGCGGCGCGTGCAGCGGCACGGTGCTGAGATCGCCCTGGCCTTCGCTGTCGAGACCCACCGTCAGGAAGCCTGCGTCGTTCATCTCGCCAAGCGCGCGATGCAGGTTCGGGACTTCGATGATCGGCACAAGCTCGAGGGCGCCGGACGCGGATTTCGCCAGCACGCCGGTCGCTTCCGGGCTGTGCCGTCCGGTGGTGATGATCGCCTTGACGCCGAAGGCCGCGGCCGAGCGCAGGATCGCGCCGACATTGTGCGGATCGGTAATCTGGTCGAGTACCAGCACGATGCCATCCTGCGGCAGTTCGTCGAGATGCAGGCCGGGCAGGGGATCGGCCTCGGCGAGCAGGCCCTGATGCACGGCATCCGGCCCGAGCCGGCGGTCGATGTCGCCCGGATGCACCAGTTCCGGCGGAACGCGGGTGTCGATCTTCTCGTCGGCAAGCCGGCGGGCCACGTTTTCGGTGACGAACAGCTTGCGGATGCGTCTCTGGGGATTGGCCAGCGCCATGGTGACGGAGTGCCAGCCATAGAGGATGACCGGGCCTTCGCCCTTGGCGTGGCTTTTGGCCTCGCGGTCGCGCCAGTGAGGGCGTCCTTGAGGCTTTCCCTGATGCTTCCCGGAACGCTCCCCGTGGCGCTCCCGGTCGCGGTCACCGCCGCGTCCGCCCGGTTTGGGGCCTTTGAAACGTGATTTGCGGTCTCGATCGCTCATGCGGCCTTGTCCCACGGAGCTGAAATAATGGCAATTTCCGGCTTTGGACGGCGCGAAGGGAAATGTGACATTTATCCCGGCGTTGGTTGACTTTACCCCGGCGCTTCGCCCATAAACGCGCCGACCGGGCGCCCGTCTACGGGCACGCTTTTTACCGTCATCCATGGCCGTTCAACCACCCCGTTCGGGTGGGCGAGGGTGTCGGGTGACGTCGAGCGGGGGAGTGTCCCGAGTGGCAAAGGGAGCTGACTGTAAATCAGCCGCCGTATGGCTTCGAAGGTTCGAGTCCTTCTTCCCCCACCAATTTGAAATCGCCCGGAATTTGTTTCCGGGCGATTTTTTTATTTGTACGCGCCTGTGCGCCCAGCAGCGCTTTCGGCAGGATATTCACGATGGGATTTCAATCGGCGGCATCAGTCCGATGCTCGTCTTCGTGTCGCGTCTGGCCGCCTGCCGGGATTCGGCGAATCGGGACTGACCCGTCATTCGCCTCCGTCTCAGTCGTAATTCGGTCTCAGTCGTAATAATGCCGGTGATGACGGCGAACCTTGCGTGGCTTCACCACGCGCACGCCCGGTTCGGCATATCGGCCTTGTTCGGCAAAGGCGAAGACCGGGTTGACCTGACAATATGCCCTGCGGCCGGATGCGCTGGCCATGCACTGGGCGTATGTATTGTAATAACAAGTGCCTGGGCCGGCAGCGAAGCCTTCGACCAGGCAGTAACGGTAGTCCCGTGCTTCGGCAGAACCTGTGCCGAACACGGCAACGCCTGCCAGGGCCAGAGCGGCTAAAAGTGCCTTGCGCATGAAATATCTCCCGGTTGGAATAGGCTTAAAGCGAGAACCCGCACCCGGGAATATGGTTCCGCTGGTTACGCACTGCAAATCAATCGTGGTTGAGGCGGCGGGACGGCCATGCTAGGTCTCGCCGCGCCGCGGGTGTAGCTCAATGGTAGAGCAGCAGCCTTCCAAGCTGAATACGAGGGTTCGATTCCCTTCACCCGCTCCAATCTCGCGCCCCTAAAAACCTCGACACATCAACGGTTTGTAAACGGGCCACGTTTGCAGTTAAGCGGACGTTGACGGCGTCAAGAGACGTGTTGGGCGCACATCGAGCGCAACATATTTTTCTAAGTCGATGTAATCACAATAGAGCAATAGCTTCGCGCGAAGCATACTGAGTGAGGATTGCAAGATGTCATCGGATGGCGGGATTTTCCCAACGGTAGATCGCGTCTCAGTCGACCTTAATGCTGTAACGGCCTTTACTCGCGAAGCAGAGTTCACCGCGCTTGCATTCGATCTCCTGAAGGAAGTCGCGCACTACGTAACCATCGCTGCGTGTGTGATGGGTCCAAAGCCAACGTGGACTAGAGACTTGGCCGCGGTTGGAGGCAATATGGTCAGGCTCTGGAAAATACTGGGCGCATTTCTGGATCAGACGATGCAGCGCAGGTACGAGACGACGACGATCTTTGCTCGCTTGGCTTTCGAAACTATAGTCAATGTTCGATACCTCGCTGAAAATTTTAGCCCTGGTCTCGTCGACAGCTTTGTCCGACATTCGTTCCGGCATGAGAGGCGCTTGGTCGATAAGATCAACCAGAACGTCTCAGAGAGAGGTGGGGAAGCGCTTCATATTGAGCAGCGTATGCTCAAGTCCATTAACAGGTCTGCTCACTTTGCCGGCATAAGACTCGAAGATGTTGATCTGAAAGATCGTGCTCCATGGGGAGGAAAACATCTGAGAGACAAAGCAAAGGCGGTCGGGCTCGAAAGTGCATATGATGCGGCTTTCGGCGGGATGTCCCATAATGTTCATGGAGCCTGGCAAGACCTTTATCAGTTTCAACTTGAATCAGAAGACGGAGAACACTTCGCTCCCAAGCTCCGTTGGGGCAATCCAAGGCCACAAATCATATTGGCGCTAGGTCAACTATCAATCGGTGCGGTTCGTTCGTCAGTCGCTTTCCTTGCAGGTGAGGAAGCACTCCAGGCGCTGGAGGCACAACTAGACGATCTCGAAGATCGGTTGCACTCCGTAAACGTTGCTCACGAAGCATACCTGTCTAAGAAGATTTGGCCTGCAATTTAACAACGGGACGAGCGCGTGACATCGCGATCAAAACTTGGACGTCCGATCGCCGGACGAGGGTTCGATTCCCTTCACCCGCTCCAAACTTCCCTGAAAATTGATATTCAGCGCGCCCCGAGAGATCGCCTCACGAATCGTCGAGCTTGTTGAGGTCACGCACCGACTGCATGATCGGGTCGAAATTCGAGCGCGCATCCAGCGCATCGAACAGTTGCGCGGTGTCGGAGAGGAGCGCGTGGGAGCGCTGAATCGCGATCCGCACGTCATCCTGCGGTGTGTCCGACAGGCGGCCATGCCCGGACAACAGTATCTTTGAGTCCAGGCCCTTCAGCCGCTCCAGCGACTGGATGTAATCGCTGATGCTGCCCGATCCGAACACGCCGCCCATCACGCCGCCGGGCATCAGGGTGTCGGCGGCGAACAGCAGCCCCTTGTCCTGATCGAACAGGCTGATGCACGCGGAGGTGTGGCCGGGCGTGTACATCACGGTCAGCCGGAAGTTGCCGAGGTCGATCAGGTTGCCTTCCTCGAGCCAGATGTCGATGTCGATCGGCACGCTCGGCTCGTTGAACATCTTGCGCAGCATCGAGAAGTCGTCGCGCAGCATGATCTTGTTCGCGGCCAGGCGGTGCGCGGCGATGATCGTCTTCCCGGTGAAATGATATGCGGCGCCGATATGGTCGAGATGCTCGTGGCTCAGCACCACCATGTCGATGTCCGCAGGCTTGACGCCGAGATGCTGAAGGCATTCCAGCAGATGCGGATAGTTCGACGACAGGCCGACGTCGATCATGATGGTCCGCTTGCTGCCGCGGACCAGATAGGCGTTGGCGGCGCGGTTCTTGAACCGGATCTGATAGACGTCCGCGGCGGCCTGGATCAGGGAGCAGACGTCATTGTTGAGAAGAATCGGAAAGGGCGAGGGTTTCCGGTCGCTCATGGCGCCGCGGTCCTGAAGTTGACGGCGTTGGAGGCCCGCAACCGTTTGCTCAGCGCGTCCATGATCATCAGCGCGAAGGCCGGCTGCTGGCTGACGAGGTAGACGAATCGGGCGTGATTGATCCGCATCACGCGGGTGCCGGGCACGGCCGCGATCGCGCTCGCCGAGCGCGAGGAGCCGTCGATGACAGCCATTTCTCCGAAGAACTCACCCTTGCCGAGCGTGACGATGATCGTCCTGTCCGCGCCGGAATTCTTGACGATGTCGACCTTGCCGTCGAGCACCACGAACAGCTCGCGGCCGGTCGATCCCTCCTCGAAAATGACCTCCGAGGCGGCATACTCATTGATGCATTTCTCGATGGTCATGGCGCACCTCAGCCTTCCGGCGACGGTTTGCCTATATACTAGGCGGGAATCCGGGCGACGCAATCGCGACGATACGGCGCGCGAGAATTGCCGCAGAGCACAAGCAAGCGAGGAACTGGCGGCAATTTTAAGCGCTGGCCGTATTCCGAGGCGCGGGTCTGTCCGCGGCAATCTCGCGGACGATCTGGAAAAAGGCCGTCATCGCGGGCGACGGCGTGCGATGACGTTGGGTGATGAGGCCGAATACGATGTCGATCGGTGTCGGGTTCATCACAAGATGAGCGAGTTCGCCCCGGCGCCAATAGGGCTCAAGCAGGGGGATCGGCGCCCAGCTGATGGCATCGCTTGCCATCACGGCTCCCCGCATAGCCGCAAAGCTCTCGACCCAAATTCGGGGGACGAATCCGCCGGACTTCGGCACGGTCAGCGCGCGATTGTCGCCGACGCTGTCCATGACTTCAGATGAGTAGTGTGAGGGACGAGGGCCGGCCAGCGGATAATCCGCGAGATCCATCTCTCCGATCACGCCGCGTCGCAGCAGCGGATGACCGGGGCGACAGAACAACGCCACGTTGACGGTGATCAGCTTGTCGAACGCGAGATCATCGAGCCCGCGCACTTCGACGAGGTCGCCGACCGCGATGTCGGCATTGCCGTTCAGCACGTCTTTCACGGCGCGACGGCTTTCGCTGGAGCGCAGGCGGCAGCGGACATTCGGAAATTCCATGGCGAGCCGTCCGAGCGCCTGAGGCACCCAAAGCTCCGACGGAAAGGTTCCTGCAACGACAGCCAGTTCGCCGACCTCAAGTCCCTTCGCCAGCCGGATCTCGCGGATGAGGTTATCCATGCTGCGCGCAACGGGCTGGCCCCACTCCAGCAGAATTTTGCCAAACATCGTCGGTTCGGGAACGCCTGTCCCGCGGTCGAACAGCCGGGCGTCCAGTTCGGTCTCCAGCGCCTGAAGTGCTCGCGTCAGGGCAGACTGGGTGATGCCCAACGCCTCGGCAGCGCGCCCGAAGTGGCGGTGGCGCTCAAGCGCCGCGACAATCTCGATATGCCTCAGCGTTATCACGATGTGGATTTCTCATTGATATTTGAGTTCCATGAATTTGACACATCAGACGGTGCTTTGCCATCCATTTGATGGGGGCGTTGATGCGATTCGCGTCGCGGGTGCGCCAATCTTCATCAGTCGTTCTGCGTGACCAGGAATCGGGGGCTTACGTTGCTGCCAGTTTGTTGTGCGGGTGCTCGCCCGTTTTCGTTTGCGCGCCGCTTAGTTTTTGGAGTTGCCAGCGTTGGCATCCTGTTCTGCGGGAGCGGCGAAGCACGCGCCTCTGCAGGTTGCGACAGCGTCAATGCCGGAACATTGAATGTCACGCAAACCGATGGGCCGGCGTTCTCGCAGAAAACGGTCACAGGCTTTGTGGTCGGCGACAAGATCACGTTCACCCTCACCGGGGTCAACGCCACGCTCGCGGCAGGTGGACAGTGGTGGATCACATCGGTTTCGGTTCCCGGAACGCTGCTCGATGACTACGGCATTTACTCCAGTGGTACGGTGGTTCGCACCTATACGGTGACCGGCAATGGCGGGGACACATCCCTCAAGCAAGTTTTGCGGTTACAGGTTCAGAATATCGGGGAAACCATCAGCGTGACCGCCGCCTGCTTACCCATCGGCGGCCACGCTTCGACAACACCGACCGATAGTCAGAAGCTGCGGGCCGTGCAGGTGCAGGGCTCGACGATGGCGGCGCAGGCCTCTGGCGCTGCGATTACCGGTGCGGTTGATGGCGCGATCGGCGATGCATTCGCCAATGGCGGCAGGCCGGTGACGTTCGGAGCGAACGGGATGTCATTCAATTTCGCGGCTGATCCGGATGCAGGTGTGGGCACGCGCTCGAATGTGACACGCCGCGCCGATGATGCGTTTGCTGCGCTGGCCTATGCTGGCGGTGCCACCAAGGCACCGCGCGTACCGGTGCCTGAACGGCAATGGAGTCTGTGGGCTGATATTCGCGGCACCGGCTGGGATCGCAACAATGCAACCGCGGGCGATCTTCGCGGCACGCAGATCAACGCCACCGTCGGCCTCGGATACAAGCTTCGTCCGGATGTTCTGGTCGGCGCGTTCGCGGGCTACGAGAACTTCAACTACGACTTCGCTTCGCTCTCCGGAAATCTCAAGGGCAGCGGCGGCACCGTTGGCGGCTACACCGCCTGGCGGATAGCGCCGACGCTGCGCTGGGACGCGATGGCGGGTTGGTCGGGTCTTTCCTATGACGGCGTGGCCGGCACGGCGAGCGGCAGTTTCACCGGCTCGCGGTGGATCGCGTCGACCGGGCTGACCGGGAATTACCGTGTCGCGGCTTTCGTCTTCGAGCCGTCCGCCAAGATTTACGCCCTGTGGGAGCACCAGGGCGCGTGGACCGACAGCGTCAAGGCGTCGCAGGCCTCGCGTGATTTTGCCACGGGCCGCATCTCGACCGGCGGTCGCGTGATCGTGCCATGGCAGGTGTCGGCCACGGCGACGCTCTCGCCCTATGTCGGTTTTTACGGCGACTGGCGCTTTGCGACTGACAACGCGCTGCCGGTCGGTGTGCCGTTCGTCGGCATCAGCGATGGCTGGTCCGGCCGGGTCACGGGTGGCGTCAACATCGCCATGGCTGGTGGCGGATCGCTTGCGCTCGGCGGCGAGTACGGCGGCATCGGTGCGAATTTCGGCGTGTGGACCGCCAACGCGCGGGCCAACTGGCCGTTCTGACTTGCCTGCGACAAGGCTCGAGGGTTGCCTCGCATCAGCTTTCTGTTTTTCGCGGATAACAAAAAAGGCGCGGAGCTATCCGCGCCTTTGATGGTTTTGCAGCGAAGGCTATCTCAATTACCTCTGGCTTCGCATTGCTGGAAGCGTGGGCCTTTCGGAGATCAAATCTGCCTCTATTTCCGCCTCAGGATAGCGGCCGAGAGACAGGAACAATGCTGCGGGAATCAGTTGCGCTGCGGCCAGCGTGAAGAGCGGCACCACCGCCCCGCCGCAGGCGACTGAGAGTTGCGCGAATGCAACCGGGCCGATCGCCGCGCCGACAAAGAATGCGAACAGAAACCAGCCAAAGGTCTTCGAGACTGCGCGTGTGCCGAAATAGCGGCTGGCGAGATAGGGCATAAGGTCCGTTTCGCCGCCGACCGCGCTGCCGCCAAGCGCTGCCGCAACGAAGATCAGCGCCTGTGTCGTCGTTGTTGCATAGAGTCCGAAACAGGCCGCAGCGAGCGTGATCGCCAGGATGCCAACGACCGGGGCTTGCAGTTTGTCCAGCAGATAGCCGAACCCGACGCGCCCAAGCAGAACGGAGAGACCCGACACGGCCTGTATCATCGCCACGTCGGCGAGGTTCATGCCTGCGGTCTCGGTCAGAATGAAGGCGATGTTGGCGGCGATCGCGTAAAGCGACAGGCCCATGATCGCGAAGCAGCCAGCAAGTTTCCAGAACGTCGCGGTGCGGATGATATCGCGAATGTCCATGCCGGCGGCTTCGCGCTTGCGAGCAGTTTCAGCTGATTGAGCGCCGCCCAATTGCACCCCGTCGGACGCCGGGCTGTCCTTCACGAGGAGAGTGACAAGAGGCAGGCAGACGAGCAGTTCGACGGCGGCCAGTGAGAGCAGGGTGGCCGACCATCCGGACTGCGCGATAATTTTCTGCGCCAGGATGGGAATAAGGAACGAGCCGACGGCCTGCGCACTGGCGGCAAGTCCCAGAGCTAATCCCCGCCTGCGGTCGAACCAGAGAGCAATGGCCCTCGCATAGGACACCACGTTGGTGCCGGCACTGACCAGACTGACCAGCCCGAAGGAGAGATACATTTGGGCCAGCGAATTCCCGATCTGACTCAACAGAATGAGCGAGATCGCGAAGAGCGCGATACTTCCCGTCGCAACCTTGCGCGAGCCCCACCGGTCGAGCATCCACCCGCAAACCGGATACATCGCTGTCTGGATAAGCAGGAAAATCGTGGCGGCTTTGGCAAGGTCGGGTTGGGTCCAGCCGAATTGCCGCGCCCATGCGCTGGCGAGGAGGGCAAAGCCCGCTCCCATGAAGACGAGTGAACCGAAGGAAATTCCAATCCCCGATCCGATAACAACTTTCCATCCCGCCTGGGATGTCCGCGCCGCCATGGTGATTCCTGCCTCAACCCTGAACTCAGGTGACGCTTTAGGGAAAGAGGCGACGAGCGCAAGGTTCGTTCGCAGGTGCAGCCTGCGGCGATCTCACGCGGAGGTCGTCGTGCCGGTTTTCGCGGTCACGCCGGCTTCATGTTCGCCATCACCATGGTTGCGATATCGGTATAGGTATTCACCAGCGGTCCCACGATCTTGTGCATTGCATTCTTGGAGACCAGCGTGTTGTGCATCACCAGATGATCGATGCCGGTGGTCAGGAAGCAGATCACCGCATCGCGCGGCGTCTCGATGATCGGCTCTCCCTTGACGTTGAATGACGTGTTGATGAGGACGGGCACGCCGGTCAGGGCGTCGAACTCTTTCAGCAGCCGATAGAGCGTCGGATTGGTTTCCTCGCGCACCGTCTGCACACGCGCCGTGCCATCGACGTGGACGATGGCGGGAATTTTGCCGCGCCATTCAGGGCGGACATTCTTGGCGATCAGCATGAAGGGTGAGTCTTCCTCGCCTTCGAAGATCTCCTTCGCGCGCTCATGGAGAACGATCGGTGCGAACGGCCGGAACGGCTGCCGGTGTTTCACCCGGCTGTTCAGGATGTCCTTCATCTCCGGCTTGCGCGGATCGGCGAGCAGGCTGCGGTTGCCGAGTGCGCGAGGGCCGAACTCGGAGCGGTCCTGAAACCAGCCGATCACCTTCTGATCGGCGAGCAGTTTGGCGGTGTCGCGGGCGATATTGTCGCTCTTTGTCTGCGTGGTCTGGACGCGCACGAGGGATTTGGCCGTGGCAGCATCCACCTCTTCGTCGGTATAGCGCCGGCCGACATAGGAATGATCCATCACGAACGAACGCGGCTGCTTGAGAATTTCCAGCCAGCCGTAATAGGCGCAGCCGATCGCGATGCCGTCGTCACCGGCGGCCGGTTGAATCCACACATTCTCAAAGCCAGATTCGCGCGCGACGCGGCCGTTAGCGACGCAGTTCAGCGCGACGCCGCCGGCGATGCTGAGATTTTTCGCGCCGGTAGTTTCGCGCAGCCATTCGGCGCGGGCGAGCAGCACCTTCTCGGTATCGTCCTGAACGCGCCAGGCGAGATCCTCCCAGTGCTTCATCAGCGGGCTGGTTTCCCATTTCTGGTCGCTGTCCGCGATGTAGGGCTTGTTCAGCTCGGACGTCCAGCGCGGAACGGTGAGGATGTTGTCCTTGATGTGCATCAGCGATTTGACATTGCCATGGCGCCCGTAAGGGGCGAGGCCCATCAGTTCGCCGCACTTGTTCCAGTCGCCGAAGATGTAGGTCGAAGCGCGGCTGTAGAGCGCGCCGAGGCCGGGCATGTTGTAGAATTCGTCGCTGAGGAAGCCGCGATCGGGCTCCATCCAGACCTTCTTGAGGCATTCGAGCTTCGAGCCCGAGAATTTGTAGTAGCTCTCCGACTCGCGCGCCAACGGCGTCGCGGTGTCGGTGGCAGGAAAGGACTCGTTTACGTCGGAGCGGTAGCTGCCGACGCCGTCGACGATCATGATCGCGCCTTCCTCGAAGGGCGAGACGGCGAACGCACTGTAGGCGTGGGCGAGATGGTGCGAGATCGACACCACCTTGTCGGAGCCCGACAGGAAGTAGGGATGGCTCTTGGCGTCGGCGCGTTCATATTCGGGAAGAAAGCCCGGCAGATCCTGATACAGCAGCCGGTCTTCCATTTCCGGGACCGGCAGGATGTAACAGTTGCGCACCACCAGATCGATGTCGTCGAGGGTGATGCCTTCGGCCTCCAGGCAATAGTCGATAACCTCCTTGTAGAAGCCGCTGGCGTGCTTTTCGCGGGTGATGCGCTCCTTCGCGATCGCGTAGGCGATCTCGCCATCCCGCAGCAGGCAGGCGCTCACGTCGTGGTCGTAGGTGTTGAGGCCGAGAACGTAAGTATGTTTTTTGGGCATGGACCAACTTTCGGAGCGGCGGGCTTAACGCTTAGTGACGGAAAAGGTTCGGATGGTTCAGGCGTGTCTCGCAATTGCGAAGATATTTCGTTCAGCATGATGAACAACGGTTCAGCAACAGCGGCGCAGGTGTCCAGACTAGCATGAAGACATTGTGCTACTTTGTCAGTTAACGCCAATGCGAGGATGATGCATTGACCGGCGAGGCGGGTTGACCCTAATCTGGCACCGGATGAATCGCTGAGTAGTCTTGTTTTTGACTATCTATTTTCCGAACGTGCCTGAACGGGACGCAGGCTCGCGAGTTTAATACGCGGAAGTGCTCCACGGCGTTTCCGGAAATGGAGGTGTTCTTTATGACTCAGATCAAGACACGTTCGAACTTTTTGAAGCGTGCTCTGGCGGCGGCGGCGTTGGTGCTGGTCTATTCGATCAGCTTCATCGGAACGTCGTTCGTTGTCGCGACCTCGACGTCGACCTCGGCGGAAGCCCGTGGTCGTGGCGGCGGCCGCGGTGGCGGGCGTGGCTGGGGCCGCGGTCGTGGCGGCGGCTGGGCTCGTGGCCGCGGTCGCGGATACTATCGTGGCCGTGGTTATGGCTATGGCTTCGTCGCACCAGGCTGCTACTGGAGCCCGCGCTGGGGCCGGACGATCTGTCCGTACTGAGAACTGGGCGCTCGCCTGAGCGAGTTGCATGAAAATACGAGGTGCGGCGGTCGCCGTCGCGCCTCGTTTCGTTTGAGGGATAGATTTGGCCGTCGCCGGCCAGTAGCGGTCAGGATTTGCGCGATCCCGAGGCGCGGGCGGGGAGAGGCGTGGGGACACAGGCTCCGCCCACGAGTGCGTCATGCGCCGTCGACACAATCCGCCGGATAATGTCGTCGGTGTCATTCAGATCGCACAATCCGCCCGACAGTTTCTTCAACCGCTCGCTGTCCGTCACGGTCTGCCGGATCATCGCCAGAGCGAAGTGCAGGCCCCAATAGATATCGACTTCGTCGCGATGGGGCAGGGCGAGGCGCAGCGCCGTCGCAAATCTCTGCAAGTGCCGGAATTCGCGATCGACGATCTTCTTGATCGGCGGCACGGTCTCGACCGAGGCGCGGGTCATGAATCGGGCCGCGGCGGAGCGTTGCAGGTCGGGGTTAAGGCACCATCGCAGCGGCGGGCCAACCAGCGCGCGCAGAATGGCCTCGACACTCGGACGGCCACCGCCTTCGAGCTCCGCGGCTTTCAGTTCGGCGAACCGCTCGCGGTTCAGCACCGTGGTGCGGCTGACGAACAGGTCGGCCAGCAATTCGTCCTTGGAGCCGAAGTGATAATTCACCGCCGCCAGATTGACGCCGGCGGCGGCCACGATGTCACGCATCGTGACTTCGCCGAAGCTGCGCTCCGCCCAGAGCATTTCAGCGGCGGTGAGAATGGCGGTTTTCGTTTGGTCGCTCGACATAGAAGCCATGCAAAGTGAGAGATGCCATGCAAATGCGGAAAAGCTGTTCCGCGTTGCGAAATCATATCAAACATTTGTTTGATTGTCACTTGTCATTCAAACAAATGTATGAAATCAACCTAGCAGCAAGATTGCAGCGCGGCAAGGCATCCACGCGATGATCAGACAACGTCAATACTGCTGACGTTGATTGTCAGGTGGACAGCCGGTCGCGAGTGTTGCAAGACCGTCGCCAACCAACAACAAGAGAGGACCGTCCTATGGATTTCACGATGTCTGCGCGCCAGACCGAATGGCGTAACCGCGTTATCGCGTTCATGGACAAGCATGTTCGCCCTGCGGCTCCGATCTACAAGGAGCAGGACGCCAAGGGCGACCGCTGGAAGGTGATTCCGGTTCTCGAAGACCTCAAGAAGAAGGCAAAAGCCGAAGGCCTCTGGAACATGTTCATGCCGCCGAACGAGCATGAAGACGACGAATTCCGCGGCGCGGGCCTGAGCAATCTCGAATATGCGCTGCTCGCGGAGCAGATGGGACACTTCTACTGGGCTTCCGAGGTGTTCAATTGCTCAGCGCCAGATACCGGCAACATGGAAGTGTTCATGCGGTACGGCACCAAGGAGCAAAAGCGCCAGTGGCTGAAACCGCTGATGAACGGTGAAATCCGCTCCGCGTTCCTGATGACCGAGCCTGCGGTGGCGTCGTCCGACGCGACCAACATCGAAACCAGCATCAAGCGCGATGGCGATCACTACGTCATCAACGGCCGCAAGTGGTGGTCGTCGGGTGTGGGCGATCCGCGCTGCAAGGTCGCGATCCTGATGGGCAAGACCGATCCGAGCGCCGCGCGCCATCAGCAGCAGTCACAGATTCTCGTGCCGCTCGACACGCCCGGCATCACCGTCGAGAAGATGCTGCCGGTGTTCGGCTTCGATGATGCGCCGCACGGCCATGCACAGGTTCTGCTCGAGAACGTGCGCGTGCCTGTCAGCAACATTTTGCTCGGCGAAGGCCGCGGCTTTGAAATCGCGCAGGGCCGCCTCGGTCCGGGCCGCATCCATCACTGCATGCGCACCATCGGCGCCGCCGAAGAAGCGCTTGAGAAGATGGTCAAGCGCCTGTCCTCGCGCACCGCGTTCGGCAAGAAGATCATCGAGCAGTCGGTGTGGGAGCAGCGTATCGGCGAAGCGCGCACCAACATCGAGATGACCCGTCTGCTCTGCCTCAAGGCGGCTGACATGATGGACAAGGTCGGCAACAAGACCGCTCAGCTCGAGATCGCCATGATCAAGGTCGCGGCACCGAACATCGCGCTCAAGATCATCGACGATGCGATCCAGGCCTACGGTGGGGCGGGCGTGTCCGACGAGGCTGGTCTGGCGAAGTCCTACGCCGGCATCCGCACGCTGCGTCTGGCGGACGGACCCGACGAGGTTCACAACCGGGCCATTGCGCGGCTTGAGCTTCGGAAGTATTCCAATCGCTAACTGAAATAAAGAGATTGGGAGACGGTATGGGTCTCGGTGTGAGAAACGACTCTGACTTCTCCGGCACCATGCCGGTGGAAGAACGCCATCGTGTTGACGAGGCTAATCTCGCCAAGTGGATGGCGACACATGTCGAGGGCTATGCGGGACCGCTCACGGTCTCGCAGTTCAAGGGAGGTCAGTCGAATCCGACATACCGCCTCGACACACCCAAGACCGCTTACGTGATGCGGCGTAAGCCGTTCGGCAAGCTTCTGCCGTCGGCTCACGCCGTGGATCGCGAATTCAAGGTGATCGCGGCCCTGCATGCGCAGGGTTTCCCGGTGGCGCGCGCTTACGCGCTCTGCATGGATGACGCGGTGATCGGCGCGGCCTTCTACATCATGTCGATGGAAGAGGGGCGCGTGTTCTGGAATCCCACACTGCCAAGTCTTGAGCCCAAGGAACGTCACGCGGTCTTCACCTCGAAGATCGAGACGCTGGCGAAGCTGCACAGCTACGATCCGGAGAAGATCGGGCTGGGTGACTTCGGCAAGCCGGGAAATTATTTCGCGCGTCAGGTCGACCGCTGGACCAAGCAGTATCGCGCGTCCGAGACCGATCCGATTCCGGAAATGGACAAGCTGATCGAATGGCTGCCGAAAACGGTGCCACAGCAGAAGCGCGTGTCCATCGTGCATGGCGACTACCGCCTCGACAACATGATTTTCTACGCGGACAAGCCGCAGGTGAAAGCCGTGCTGGACTGGGAGTTGTCGACGCTCGGCGATCCGATGGCCGATTTCGCCTATCTGCTGATGCAGTGGACCATGCCTGGACTCGACGGCGCCGATTTCAAGGCGCTCAACATTCCGACCATGGAAGAAGCGGAAGCCATCTACTGCAAGGCGGCGGGCGTTCCGCCGATCGAGAATCTCAACTGGTACTTCTCGTACAATCTCTTCCGGCTCGCCGGCATCGTGCAGGGAATCGCCAAGCGCATCGTGGATGGCACCGCGGCCAACGCGAAGGCGCAGGAATCCGCCTCTCGCCGCGTCCCGCTGGCGCAGGCGGCCTGGGCCTATGCGCAGAAGGCCGGCGCGAGCTAACTCGCAAACAATTCCGGTGTGACGCGCGGCAGCGCGCGTCCGCTCAACTCAATCAAAAATCTGGAGAACGTCATGGGTCGCCTCGAGGGCAAGTCCGTCATCATCACCGGCGCGGGCAGCGGCATCGGCCGCGCGGCATCGCTGATGTTCACCAGGGAAGGCGCGAAGCTGATCGCCGTCGACAAGACCGAGGGCGTCAGGGAAACCGTCGATCAGGTGCGCAAGGCTGGCGGCACCGCGGAAGCAGTGATTGCCGATGCGGGTGTCGAAGACGAGGTGAAGGCTTTCATTGCCAAGGCGATCTCCGCCTACGGCAAGCTGGACGCGATCTGGGCCAATGCCGGTATCGGCGGCGGCCTGATCCCGCTGGCCGAGCAGACGCCGGAGCACTGGCAGGAAGTTCTGCGCGTCAATCTGATCGGGCCGTTCCTCGCGGTGAAGCATTCCATTCCACATATGGTGAAACAGGGCCATGGCGCCATCGTCTGCACGGCGTCGGTCGCAGGCCTCAAGGCCAACGCCAGCGGGCATCCCTATGCGGCGAGCAAGGCGGGTGTCATTAGCCTGGTGCAGACCACGGCGTACTCTCTCTCCGGCACCAATGTCCGCATCAACGCGGTATGCCCGGGACTGATCGAGACTGGCATGACCAGACCGATTTTTGACAACGCGAAAGAGCGCGGCACCGAGGGCAAGATTGGCCAGCTCAATCCGCTCAAGCGTCCGGGCCAGCCGCATGAACTCGCGGCGATGGGACTGTTCCTCGCCAGCGATGAAGCGTCTTACGTCAACGGGCAGGCGTTCCCGGTCGATGGCGGCCTGACCGCCTCGATGCCTTACGCCGGCAAGCCGATCTGACACGCATGTCGAACGCTCCCGCCCAACCGTTCGTTGCGCAGCACGCTGTCCCGACAGGCATGACATCGACGCGCTGGTGGTGGGTGCGGCATGCGCCGGTTCGCACCGACGGCGGAAACATCTACGGCCAGTTCGACATCGATTGCGATTGCAGCGACAGCGTTGTGTTCGCGGGGGTTGCGAAATTCCTGCCGAGGGATGCTGTCTGGTTTTCCAGCAACCTGAAGCGCACGCATCAGACCGCCGCGGCGATCTGGGCGGCCGGATTGCCCAAGCCCGATCAGATGCATCAGGACAAGGCGTTCGCCGAACAGGATCTCGGCGAGTGGCAGGGCGTGAACCGCGCCGCGTTCTTCGCCGCGCGTCCGGCCTCGATCGCGAGCTACTGGTTCGCGCCCGCGCATGAGCGCGCACCGGGCGGCGAGAGTTTCAACGATCTGTTCGATCGCACAGTGGCCGGTATTCAACGCATCAACGCGGCGCACGCGGGCAAGGACATCGTCTGCGTATCGCATGGCGGGCCGATCAAGGCGGCCATTGCGCATGCGCTGGGGCTGGAGGCGGGTGCGGGTTTTGCGTTCACCATCGATAACTGCTCGGTGACACGGCTCGATCATCTCGCGAGCGATGGGCACACCGGCTGGCGTGTGCCGATGATAAATCAGCAGCCATGGATCGCCAGCCACGCGCATGATGCCATGCATCAGCCGGCGGGGCCGGAAGTCACCAACAAGCTCGGATAACAAACAGATATCGCAGGAGAGAAACGCATGACCTTGTTCGACATGACCGGAAAGACCGCCGTCATCACCGGCTCCACCAAGGGCATCGGCCGCGCCATCGCGGAGCGCATGGTGGAGCATGGCGCGCAGGTCGTGATCTCCTCACGCAAGCAGGATCAATGCGATCAGGTGGCGAAGGAAATCAACGACAAGTTCGGCAAGGGAAAGGCGATTGCCGTCGCGGCGAATATCTCCAGCAAGGAGAACCTCCAGAACCTGGTCGATGAGGCCAACCGCGCCTACGGCAAGATCGATGTACTGGTCTGCAACGCGGCGTCGAATCCGTATTACGGGCCGCTCGCGGGCATTTCCGATGACCAGTTCACCAAGATTCTCGGCAACAACATCGTTGCCAACAACTGGCTTATCAGCATGGTCGTGCCGCAGATGATCTCGCGCAAGGACGGCTCGATCATTATCGTCTCGTCGATCGGCGGCCTGAAGGGCTCGACCATCCTCGGTGCCTACGCGATCTCGAAGGCCGCCGATATGCAGCTCGCGCGCAACCTGGCCTGCGAGTACGGCCCGCACAATGTGCGCGTGAATTGTATCGCGCCGGGCCTGATCAAAACCGATTTCGCCAAGGCGCTGTGGGATGATCCGGATAACCTGAAGGCATCCACCGCGCGCTCGCCGCTGCTGCGCATCGGCATCCCGGATGAAATCGCAGGCGCTGCGGTGTTCATGGGATCGGCGGCAGGCAACTTCATGACCGGCCAGACGGTTGTGATCGACGGCGGCGCAACGATCAGCTGACCCTTCGACAGGGCAGCTTCCCGTCGGATAGCAAGATCGTCATGGCCGGACTTGTTCCGGCCATCCACGTCTTGATGATGCTGATAACAAAAGACGTGGATCACCGGGACAAGCCCGGTGATGACGTGCCGTGTGTTGCGAGTGCCTGCTTACTCCACCGTCGCGTAGACAAGGCTGCGCACCAGCGTGCGGAAATATTCGCGCTGGCCGGGGCCCTGGCTCAGGAAGATCGCGAACAGGTCTTCCTTCGGGTCGATCCAGAAGAACGTGCCTGCGACACCGCTCCAGAAGAACTGTCCGACCGAGCCGGCATAGGGAGCCATGCCTGCATCGGTGCGCACCGCAAAGCCGAGGCCGAAGCTGTGGCCCGGCGGCAGCAGGTGCGACTCGACCTTGACGCCGGGTGCGAGATGGTTCGACGCCATCAACGCCAGCGTGGTGCGCCCGATCAAGCGATTGCCGTCCAGCGTGCCGCCGTTCAGCAGCATCTGGCAGAAACGCGCATAGTCCATCGCGGTCGAGACCAGCCCGCCGCCGCCGGATTCCATCTTCGCGATTTCCAGCGGGTCGAACAGCGCAACCTTGTCGCCGGTCCATGGGTCGGCAGCGAAGGGCTGCGCAATGCGCGACTTGTTGTCCTGCGAGGTGTGAAACCCGGTTTCGTTCATCTGAAGAGGGGTGAGAATCTGCTCCCGCAAGAACACGCCCAGCGTCTTGCCGGAAACGACTTCGATAACGCGGCCGAGAATGTCGGTCGAACGGCTGTAGTTCCACTCCGCGCCGGGCTGGCACATCAAAGGCATGCCGGCGATCAGCTTGGCGTGTTCCTCGTTGGTGATGTCACGGCGGAACGTCTTCGCCTTGGCATACATCCGCTGCACCATGCCGGCGCCGGTGATTTCGTAAGAGATGCCGGAGGTGTGGCGCAGCAGGTCCTGAATCGTGATCGGGCGGACCGGCAGTGCGAATTCCATCGCGCCGTTGCGCTCGATGCCGACCTTCTGGCTGGCGAATTCCGGGATGTACTTGGCGAGCGGATCGTTGAGCAGGATGTGGCCGTCCTCGACCAGCATCATGATGCCGAGCGACACCAGCGGCTTGGTCATCGAGAAGATACGGAAGATGCTGTTCGTCGCCATGGCGGTGCTGCCGGCGGGGTCCTGCTTGCCCTGCGCTTCGAACCAGCCGATCTGCCCGCGCCGCGCCACCATCGACACCACGCCGGGCGTCGTGCCCTTGTCGATCTCGCGCTGGAAGGCATCGCGCATCCGCTCCAGGCGCAGGGCGGAAAGGCCGATCGCTTCCGGCTTGGCCGAGGGAAGTGCGGGGGTTGCCTTCACAGTTTCCTTGGCTGCGCTTGGCGTGGCGTGGACGTTCATGTTGCCTCCGGTTCTTCTTGTTTTGAAATTGCGGACCGAGCTTGGCCCAGAACGTCATCTTTGAACAGACCGCAGCGCAATACAATTATAAGTAGACAATATCATTTTCACTCCTCTATCTCTCGCTTGGGCTGAGTAAGGCAAAACAGCGGGGGCTGTATGTTGAGGACTTTGGGGCTTGCACGGCGTTTTGCCGTGCTTGCGGGTGCGTTTGTGCTCGCTGGCTGCGTGACAGCAAAAAATTCACTTTCGCAGGACGATATTTCCAGCATGAAATTGACGGATATCGCCGTCAGTTTTGCTCCTGATGCTTCAATGCAATGGGAGGACGGCATCCGGGCCTACGCCACGGCGAAGGCTATCCCCGACGACCAGATTGCGACGGCGACGAACACGCCAGAAGCGAAAGCCTATGCCCGGAATTTGCTGGCGCAGCGGATCAAGGCGGGGGTCGAGAAAGCGATGGCCGGTCAGCTCAATGGCACGCGGCCGGTGCGTCTCAATGTCGTCCTCCACAGCTTCACCGTCGTGCCGGCAATTCAGCGCGTGGTCATCGGCGGCCATCATGGCATGGTTGCGGACGCAAATCTGGTCGACGCAAAGACCGGCGCCACCATCCTGGCCCATCCGAAAATGAATGTGACAATGGTTGTGGGGCAGGGTGTGCTCGGAACCGCGGTTCAGGCAGCGATCGACAGCGCCTCGGCGCAGAGCACCACTGACAAAATCGCCGACAGTTATGGCAGCAACTATCGTGAGTGGTTGTTGCGCAAGACGTCGTGAAACCGAAATCCGCGCATCTCTCATCATGAGATTTGCGCGGAATCGCGGGTGGCCTTCTCAGGCGGCCCGTACCTCGCGCAGGAAGGCGTCGACCTGGGCCTTCAGCGTTTCGCCGTTCTGTGAAAGCTCGGCGGCGGATGAAACGACCTGATCGGCGGCGACGCCGGTCTCACGCGCCGCATCGCGGACGCCGACGATGTTAGCTGAGACTTCGCCCGTGCCCTTCGCAGCCTGGGCAACATTGTGAGCAATCTCGCGGGTAGCCGCGCCTTGCTCCTCGACGGCTGACGCAATCGCGCTCGCGATCTCGTTGACCTTGCCGATGGTGCGGGTGATGCCGTCGATCGCCTCGACGGAGGTCCGGGTGGCGGACTGGATGGCGCCGACCTGTGCCGAGATATCGTCGGTCGCCTTCGAGGTCTGGCTTGCCAGCGCCTTGACCTCGGATGCGACAACCGCGAAGCCGCGCCCGGCTTCGCCCGCGCGAGCCGCTTCGATGGTCGCGTTGAGCGCGAGCAGGTTGGTCTGTGCGGCGATCTCGCTGATCAGCTTCACCACGTCGCCGATCTTCTGGGCAGCCATCGCCAGTCCCTGAACTTCGGCGTTGGTGTCGTTCGCCTGATTGACCGCGTGACCCGCGACCTGCGCGGATTCGTTGACCTGCTGGGCGATCTCGTTGATCGAGGCGTTGAGCTCCTCGATCGCGGCCGCGACGGCCTGCGCATTTGCCGATGCCTCTTCGGACGCGTCGGCGACCGCCGTCGTTTGCTGTGTTGCTTCTTCCGCGGTGCGGGCCATGCTTTCAGCGGTGTTGCGCAACTCGGTCGATGCGGCACCCACGGCATTCACGACGCTGCCGACGCCGGTTTCGAACCGCTCCGCGAGAGCGAGTACGGTGCTGCGGCGTTCTTTCTCCGAAGCAATCCGCTGATCTTCCTGAGCCGCCCGCAAGCGGCCGGTTTCGATCAGGCTATCCTTGAACACCTCGACCGCGCGCGCCATCGAGCCGATCTCGTCGCGGCGCGCTGCACCGGGCACAACGACATCGTGTCGGCCCGACGTGATCGTGCGCATCGCGCCTTCGAGCGCCACAATGGGGCGGGCGAGTCCGCGGCCGACCCATGCGGCGATCATGACGGCGATCAGGACCGCGGTAATGGCACCCGCGGCGAGCCATTTGGCGGAGTTGGCAGCGAGTTCCTGATAATCCCTGGTGTTGCGGATGATCTCGACCACGGCGACAGGCTGGCCGGAAAAGTTCTTGAGCGGGCCGAAAGTCGCGGCGGTCGGCTGGCCATCCAGCGAGTTTGTGACGACGATCGATTCTCCGGCCAGCGCGCGTTTGAGGATGGCCGGGGACGCGGTAGCGCCCTTGACCGTCGATGCCAGGGTCTGAAGCTTGTCGTTGTTGATCTGATGGATCGCGACATCGACGCCGAAGCGGGACTTCATCGAATTCACGAATGTCTCGCCGAACGGCGCGCCGACATCGACCGTGCCCAGCAAGGTCTCGCCATCGAGGATTGGGGTGGCGCCGAAGATGTTGAGAACGTCGCGGCCGGCTTCGACACCGCCGATCGGCTTTTTCGTCGCAAACGACTGAACGATCATCTTGCGGCGGGCGGTGATGTCGTCGCCAAAGGCTTTCGGATTGTGAACCCGGGTGAGGGCGATGCCCGGCGGTATCTGGATGGTGATCAGTTCGATGCCGAGAGGCTTGATATCTTTCAGTGTCTTGTCGAGCATCGCATTGATGCCTGCGCGGTCCTGCGCGCGGATCAGCGGCTTGAGCTCCGGCATGTTCGCCAACGCGTTCGCCACTGCCTGCACGGCGCGTGTATCGGAATCCATGGCGCCGATTATGTTGGCGTAGTCGGATTGTAACTCGCGGTGGAGCGCCAGATCGACCGCGGTGTTTTGCCGCCAGAGCCCGAACGCAGCCAGCCCTGCGCAGGAGGCAGCCGCCACCAGTGAAATCGCGATCATAATCCGGGCGGAAACGGACCAAAGTTTGCGCATCGTGTCCCCAAAAATCCTGAGCCATGACAGAGAATTCTGTTGGGGAGTTTTACGAATTTTGAATCAACACCGGGTTAAGGGCCGCCATTTTCGCGTTGTTCGTCAGGCGGATTCTTCATTCGGCCGCTGAAGGTGTTTCATTCGCCTGGTGGCGCGGCTCGGAGGAGGGCGCCACCATGCTCAAATGGAAGACGAGACCGGAGGGCGGGTAGCGGAAGTTGCAGTCGCCGCCCAGTTGCCGGCTGAGATTCGCGATCAGCCGTGTGCCGAAACCTTCTTCTTCCGGCGGCTGGATAACCGGCCCGCCGCTCTCGCTCCAGATCAGGCTGACGATCGTGCCTGTTGGATCGGCGCGCGTCATCCAGCCGATGGTGACGCGGCCGCTGTCGTTCGAGAGCGCTCCGTATTTAAGCGCGTTGGTGCAGAGTTCGTGCAGGATCATCGCCATCGGCACGGCAGTCGTCGGCGGCAAGTCCACAGCCGGTCCCGAGATCGCGACACGATGGCCGCGCTCCTGATGCAGAGGCGCCATCGCGGCTTCCGCGATTTCCGACAAACTGGCGTGCTGCCAGTTCTTCCGGGTCAGGAGATCGTGGCCGCGCACCAGGGCCTGAAGCCGCTCGTGAAACTGGCGCAGTGCCTCCGGTCCCTGGCTGTGGCGAAAGCTCAAGCTTGCGATCGACTGCACGGTGGCGAGGGTGTTCTTCACGCGATGGGCAAGTTCATGGACCAGAATCTCGCGGCGCTCCTCGGCGGTCGCGCGCTGTTCTTCGCGCATCGCGTTTTCGTCCATCAGCCGGTCGAACGTCTGCCCGAGAACGCCGATCTCGTCGCTGCGGCCGACGATACCGGTTCGCGCGGCGTCGTGACCGCGCCGCCAGGCCTCGGCCGTCGCCACCATGCGCATCAGCGGCCGGCGGATGATGCTCTCGCCGACGAGCCATGCCAGCAGGAACGCAACCGCGCTTCCGAGCGCGAACAGCGCGATGCTGTTGCGGACGGCGCGGTCGATCGGTCCAAACGCTTCGTCGCGCGAAATGCCGCTGGAGACGTAGAGGCCGAACGGGGTCACCGACGCGGGGATGTAGCCAATGATGCGCGCGACGCCGTCGATCCCGATAACGTCGTCGGTTCCCGGCGCGGACATTCCGATTCTGCCGAGGCTGTCGCTGATTTTCGTGCCGACAAATTTTTCCGGGGCGGGCTCCCGCGACACCACGATGCCGTTGCGGTCGGCGATCAGAATGGAGCCGCCGCGCGGGACGCCGCGCTGCTTCAATTGCTGCCCCAGCCATTCCAGATTGAGGCCGGCCACCACCGCGCCTTCGACCTTGCCGTCGCGGATGATGGGGATTGCCAGCGGGATGATGTTGCGGTTCGAAATCTTGCTGACGGTGAATGGGCCGATCGCGAATTTTTTCTGATCGACGGTCTCGCGAAAGTAGTCACGCTCCGCAAGATTCGGGGAGGCGAGACTTGGCTCACTGAAGCAGCGGATATTGCCGCCCAGATCGACGATCAGAAGAGAGGTCAGCGGTTCGGCATGCGGACGGACCCGCACGACATAGTCGGTGCATGCGGTGCTGCTGAGCCGGTTGACCTCGTCCGCCTCCGCGACCGCCCGTAGCGTGCCCTGGATACCGTCGAAGATCTGGCCGATTTCAGAAGCGACGACCTGTGCGTTGCGTAGCGCATCGCCCCGGATTTCGGCATAACGCGTGTTGCGCAGATCGAATGCACCATAGGCGACCGCGGCCAGGCCGGGCAGGGATGCAACAAGGGTGAGGGCCAGCAGCCGGTGGGTGAGCGACATGCGGCGTATGGCATTGCGAAGCGGCAAACCGTTTCCATCCCCCGCCGGTTGAGCTTCTCGTTAATGTACGCGGCGCGCCGGACGGCGGCAATCGCTGGAAACCGGGTTCCATCAGGGGGTTATCGCGGAGAAACCGTTGCGGGATTCTCCGGAAAATCAGCGAGAAATCGCCGAGAGGGGACGTGACGGCGCGAAAATGGTTCGCTATAGAGGCGGCTCTGTAGGAGCGTAGCTCAGTTGGTAGAGCATCGGTCTCCAAAACCGAGGGTCGCAGGTTCGAGCCCTGCCGCTCCTGCCAGATAAATACTGGCATCGCAAAAATTTCTGGTTGTGATTTTTTTCGGTTCTTCGGTTTGGCGCTTTCACGACCGGATTCGACAGTCTTCAATTCCACTTCGAATGAGCGAGCAACACCGTGCATTTTTGGTGCTTATCCCCCATTGTCGAAGCCGTAATGCTATCCGCCGGGTCGAGGATTCCAGCCTAAAAGCGAAAGTCGTAAAAAACCCACACCTCTTCGGGACGCATAGGCGTGTCGGGGCTTGCTCTCCACCACTAGTTGCGCTTGGATTGCATCGGGTCTGGGGAGACTTTCAAATGTTCATTCTACGTTGCGCGGCGTCGCTCGCGCTGATTTTCCTTGCCGCCTGTCAAACGTCAGCACCAGCCGATAGGTCAGTGGCTTCAAACCCACCTCCCGAACGGCACACGCCCTATAATCTGGACAAATCTGACATCGTGGCCGTTCAAACAGGTACACGTTCATCGCTGAAAGACCCTGATTCTGCGCGGTTCGGGAAAATGGTTGCTGGCACGAACTCAAAGGGCGAGGTGATCGTCTGCCTGATGGTCAACGCCAAGAATAGTTATGGGGGATACACAGGCGAGAAGCCGTACTTTGGGATGCTTTTTCGCGACAAGAAGCCGACAAAATTTGTGGTGGTGCCAGATACTAGTGGGCTTCCTCAATATCGGGACGAGGCGGTTTTCAAGGTGTGTAGTGATTATGGTTTGTCACCGGTCGGCTAAGCCGCCGCTGCAGGAGACTGCATCAACCAGCATCGGGAAGGAGTGACGATGTCTGTCTATTTAATTACTTGGGATATCAACCGCGCAAAACCCAACTACGACCAGGCTCGGCAAAATTTGATCACACATTTGGAGCGATACGAACACGTCAAAGATCCGGGGTTAGATTCCGTTTGGTTTCTCAACTCGACAGCGTCCGCTAACGATATTGACGCGGATGTGAGAACGCGGATGGACAATAATGATCGTCTAGTTGTGACCAAATTGAACACCGGACAGCATCAGGGATGGCTCGGTCAAAACATTTGGGAGTGGATAAACGCTCGACTTTGATGGAAAGATTTGAGTACGACATATCCCTACATCATCTATTGCCGACCATGTCGCCCCTCAGGCGGATATTTCCATCGCGCGAAGAACAGAAGCGCTAGCAGCGCGATGGACACTGCGATTGTTACGACAGAATAGAAGTTTTGCTGCTTAATTTGGTTTGAAAACATGCCCAACATAGAGTTGTTGAAATCGTCCCTCTCCTTTTGGGAAGGGTTTTCATATTGGTGCTTACTCGCGCTGGTCGTTGTTCCAGTTGCTGACTGGATATTAGAGTTCACGAGTTGGCTTGAGTCTGAAGCCATTAAGCGAAAGCTGTCGTCAGGAGTTGCAATCGTACTGATCGTCGCGGCCATGGGCGAAGTGCTGGCGCACACTAGAAGGGCGGCACTAACACACGAAATCTTCGGTATTCTCCAAGAGGAAACAAACGCGGCTAATGTGAAGGCGGCCGAGGCGATAGAGCGCGCTGCGGTGGCTAACAAACTTGCGGAAGAGGCGAAAGAGCGCGCGGCAGTCGCTAACAAGCTTGCAGAAGAAGCGAAAGAGCGTGCCGGCATTGCATATGAAAGCGCGGCGAAAGCAAACGAGCAAACAGCCAAGGTCCAAGTTGTTGCAGCGGAGCTAAGTTTAAAGAACGCGGAACGGCAAAAAGAAATCGGAGCGCTCCGGAAGGACATTAGTGTCCGCGAAATAAGCGACGCGCAGCGCGACGCGTTCACGGATGCAATCGAAGGCCGAAAGCAAATCATCACACTAATCCTACCTGACGACCCTGAACCTCGAGCATACGGCGACGAGGTTATAAAACCCTTGTTTCAGAAGGCGATTTTCACGGTTAAGATTGAAGACCTTAAGGGTTCGGATAAACATACCGGTATCATCGTATGCGAAAACGGTGGCAATGAAGCTAAGCTATTCCGAGCGCTCAGGAAGGCAAAAATTCCAGCTAGGCTCTTCCGAGAATCTTCGCCTAATCGCCCAGATTACTGCTCAGCCCCACCATTCACTCCTACCCCCACTATGCGAGTATTTGTTGGTTACAGAGTGACCGCGCGGGGTCGATGATCTCTAAAATGCTGCGATGCAACCACATTTGCGCTGCTTGCTAATTGTTGTATCCGAGGCGGCGGTTAGCCGGGGCCGACCATCACAGCCTAGCTCAGGCGCACGAGACATCCAGCCCGTTCTTGCCGCTGGGCTGCGATCGAGAGCCGACGATCAAACTCCGCCCTCGTTTCTGCTTAGATTTGACCGTATAAATACGTTCGTTTCCGGCCTTTGGCCCGCGCACTCAACCTTGACCTGACGGCCATCCCACAGTAGATAACGGCACCTGCTGCCGGCCCGTTTTGACGGATATCCGGCGCGGCATTGAAATCCCGGACAATCGAGCCCGCTTGGCGGCTCATCCTTCAAAAGAGGGTTGGGCACACGAGAGGGCTGTCCGGATTCCTGAAATAAACTGAAATCACGCCAGGATACGACGTTTTCCCGGCATTATGGATGCGGACCACAGACGATGGCTCTCAGCCCGTTCAAATTTCTGCAGGAAGTGCGCTCGGAGACCGCGAAGGTCACCTGGCCGACCCGCCGCGAGACCATGATCACCACCATCATGGTGTTCATTATGGTCGCGGTGTCCTCAGTGTTCTTCTTCGTCGCGGACCAGATCATTCGCGTCCTGATCACTTTCCTTCTCGGCATTCAGGCCTGAGCGCGGAACCGAAACAATGAGCATGCGCTGGTACATCGTTCACGCCTATTCGAACTTCGAGAAGAAGGTCTCCGAATCGATTCGGGAGCAGGCCAAGCAGCGCGGACTTGAGGATCTTTTCGAGCAGGTGCTGGTGCCGACCGAGAAGGTCACGGAAGTGCGCCGCGGCCGCAAGATCGACGCCGAGCGCAAGTTCTTCCCGGGCTACGTGCTGGTGAAGATGAACCTCACCGACGAGGCGTTTCATCTCATCAAGAACACGCCCAAGGTGACGGGCTTCCTCGGCGCGGAAAACAAGCCGATGCCGATTTCGGAAGCCGAAGCCATGCGCATCCTGCATCAGGTGCAAGAAGGCGTGGAGCGTCCGAAGGCATCGGTGTCGTTCGAGATCGGCGAGAACGTGCGCGTGGCCGACGGCCCGTTCGCCTCGTTCTCCGGCGTGGTCGAGGAAATCGACGAGGCGCGTTCGCGCGTGAAGGTCGCGGTATCGATCTTCGGACGTGCGACGCCGGTTGAACTGGAATTCGGTCAGGTCGAGAAGGTCTGATCGACCGCCGCCATCCTTCGAGGCCCTCGCTCCGCTCGGGCACCTCAGGATAACGGTACGAGTTTCGCGTCATCCTGAGGTGCGAGGGCAACGCCCGAGCCTCGAAGGACGACGCGAGAGAGACAGCGAAGGCTGTTTCTGCAATGCCGTGGAAGGAGACAGCCGGTCGCCAGCCGTCCGTCGAACCGCACCACGGTCCTACGAAGATCCGGAATGGTCCGGATCGTTTGAAGGAGTAAAGTATGGCTAAGAAAGTGACCGGATACCTGAAGCTTCAGGTCCCGGCCGGTGCGGCGAACCCGTCGCCACCGATCGGCCCCGCGCTTGGTCAGCGCGGCCTCAACATCATGGAATTCTGCAAGGCGTTCAACGCGCAGACGCAGAAAGAAGAAAAGAACACCCCGATCCCGGTGGTCATCACCATTTATGCGGACCGGTCGTTCACGTTCGAGATGAAGACCCCGCCGATGTCCTACTTCCTCAAGCAGGCGGCGAAGATCCAGTCCGGCTCCAAGGCGCCGGGCCGCGACGTCGCTGGCAAGGTGACCAAAGCGCAGGTGCGCGAGATCGCCGAGAAGAAGATGAAGGATCTCAATTGCGATACCGTCGAAGCGGCCATGAAGATGGTCGAGGGCTCTGCCCGTTCGATGGGTCTCCAGGTGGCGGGGTAACGATCATGGCTATTGGCAAGAAACTTGCGAAGGCCCGTGAGGGTATCGATCGTGAGCACCTCTATCCGCTCACCGACGCGGTGAAGATGGTCAAGGAACGCGCTTCGGCGAAGTTCGACGAGACCATCGAGATCGCGATCAATCTCGGTGTCGATCCGCGTCACGCTGACCAGATGGTTCGTGGCGTTGTCACTCTGCCGAACGGCACCGGCCGCACGTTGCGTGTCGGCGTGTTCGCGCGCGGCGCCAAGGCTGAGGAAGCCAAGGCCGCGGGTGCGGACGTTGTCGGCGCCGAAGACCTCGTTGAGAAGGTCCAGGGCGGCGCGATCGATTTCGATCGTTGTATCGCAACCCCGGACATGATGCCGCTGGTCGGCCGTCTTGGTAAGGTACTCGGCCCGCGTGGGATGATGCCGAACCCGAAGATCGGCACCGTGACCATGGACATCGCCAACGCCGTGAAGGGCGCCAAGGGCGGTTCGGTCGAGTTCCGCGTCGAGAAGGCCGGCATCGTGCAGGCCGGCATCGGCAAGGCCTCGTTCTCGGAAGAGAAGCTTGTCGAAAACATCAAGGCGCTCGCCGACGCGGTCGTGAAGGCGAAGCCTGCTGGATCGAAGGGCACCTACGTTCAGCGCGTTGCGGTCTCGTCGACGATGGGTCCGGGCGTCAAGGTCGAGCCGGGCAGCCTGCACTGATAGGCAACGGCTTGTGAATGATCTGAAGGCGGGGCCGCGAAAGCTGCTCCGCCTTTTTGTTAGAGGGCCCATGTCTCATCGTCATGCCCGGCCTTGTGCCGGGCATCCACGTCTTCCTTTCTGGAAATATCCAATTAAGACGTGGATGGTCGGGACGAGCCCGGCCATGACGCAAGTGGAAATGCAATGCCCCATCAAGTCCTGATCTATTCACGTTTTCCCAAGGCCCAGATGGTGCGTATCGGCGAGCGTTACGATTTGCTCGACGGCAAGGGCAGGCCGCCGATCGAGACGTTCAGCGCCGATCAGCTCAAAACGATCCGCGCCATGATTACGGCAGGCGGGCAGGCGATCCCGCCGGCGGTACTCGATACGCTGCCGTCGCTCGGCGCGATCATCTGCTATGGCACCGGCTACGACGGCGTGGACTTCGCGGAAACAGCGAGGCGCGAGATCCTTGTCGGCAACAGTCCGGCGGCGAATGCGGCTGCGGTCGCCGATATCGCAATGACCCTGATGCTGGCGGCGACGCGGCGGTTGTTACAGGCGGATGACTATGTGCGCAGCGGCGGATGGTCGGGCGCGAAACCGTCGCCGTCGATGCGGCCGCCCCTCGGCATGACGGGACGCAAGATCGGCATCTACGGCATGGGCGAAATCGGCCGGAAGATCGCGGCGCGCTGTGCGGCGTTTGAAACCGAAGTCGGGTACCACAGCCGCAGCAGGCATGACGTGCCTTATGCCTATCACGCGAATCTGGCGTCGCTGGCCGAATGGTCCGACATTCTCATGGTCGCGGTGCGCGCGGGCGCGGATACGCAGCACGCCGTCAATGCGGATATTTTGCAGAAGCTCGGACCGCAGGGCACCATCGTGAACATTTCGCGCGGATCGGTCATCGATCAGAAGGCGCTGGTTGCCGCGCTCGAGAGCAACGCCATCGCTGGCGCGGGTCTCGATGTTTACGAGAAAGAGCCGCACGCGCCCGATGCGTTGACGAAACTGACCAACGTCGTACTCACGCCGCATATCGGAGGGCACACGGTCGAGGCGCACATCGCCATGCAGGACTGCGTGATCGCGAATCTCGATGCCTTCTTTTCAGGCAAGCAGCTTCGCTATCCGGTGGCGTGAGGCCGGAAAATAAATTTGTCATCATCCATGTCGTGAATGCTGACATATATAGGAAGCCGAAACGCAAACTGCGATGCTTCGTTCCTCGCGTACTGAAAAAATTTATATCGCCGCAGCGCACATTAGTTTGATTGCTGATTAGAACGAGTCGAATGTAGTGTTCGCCTTCGAATTTCGAAGGAGATCCGCGATGGCGGCATTCGTACTCAAGATCAACGGCGGCGAACATCGTGTGGATGTCGACCCGCAAACACCTCTTCTCTGGGCAATCCGCGACGGCGCGGGACTGATGGGCACCAAGTATGGCTGCGGCGTTGCGCAATGCGGCGCATGCACGGTGCATGTCGATGGCCAGCCAGTGCGGTCATGTTCGTTGCCGGTCTCGGCGGTGGGCGCCAGCGAAATCACCACCATCGAAGGCGTCAAGAGCCGCGAAGCCCAAGCTGTGCAGAAGGCGTGGGTCGCGCTCGATGTGCCGCAATGCGGTTACTGCCAGTCCGGTCAGATCATGAGCGCGACGTCGCTGCTCTCGCTCAATCCGAAGCCGACGGACGAGGACATCGATCTCGCGATGAACGGCAACATCTGCCGCTGCGCTACTTACGTGCGCATCCGCGCCGCGATCCACGATGCCGCCAAGTCGCTGGAGGGCTGAGCCATGAATATTCACATCAAAGGCACAGTCACTCGCGCATCCGCTCTCACGCGCCGCTCGCTTCTGAAGGCGGGAGCGGGGCTCGCAATCGGCGTCTATATCGCAAGGAACGGCAAGGCCCTCGCGCAAGCGCCAGCCGCTGCGCAGGTCAACCTCACGCCGAATACGTTCCTGATCATCAAGCCCGATGATACCGTTACGGTGCTCTGCAAGCACATCGAGTTCGGGCAGGGGCCATTCACCGGCATGGCGACGCTGGTCGCCGAGGAACTCGACGCCGATTGGTCGCAGATGCGTGCCGATCACGCGCCGTCCAATCCGGTGCTCTACAAGAACCTGTTCTTCGGTGTGCAGGGTACGGGCGGCTCCACCGCCATCGCCAATTCCTACGAGCAGATGCGCAAGGTCGGCGCCGCCGCGCGCGCGATGCTGGTGGCCGCCGCCGCCAGGGAGTGGAACGTGCCTGCGGCGGAGATCACGGTCGAGAACGGCGTGATCAAGCATCCGTCGGGCAAGCAAGGCCGTTTCGGCGCGTTTGCCGAGAAGGCGAACCAGATGCCGGTGCCGGCCGATCCGAAGCTGAAGGATCCGTCGCAGTTCAAGTTCATCGGCAAGGAGGGTGCGGTCAAGCGTCTCGACAGTGCCGAAAAGTCGAACGGCACCGCGGTGTTCACACTCGACATCAACGAGCCGGACATGCTCACGGTGGTGATCGCGCGGGCGCCGCGCTTTGGCGCCACAGTTGCGTCGTTCGACGCAACGGCGGCGAAGGCCGTATCCGGCGTCGTCGATGTGAAGCAGGTGCCGACCGGCGTTGCGGTCTATGCCAAGGGCTTCTGGCCGGCCAAGACCGCGCGCGATCTTTTGAAGATCACCTGGGACGACAGCAAGGCCGAGAAGCGCGGCACGCAGCAACTGCTGACCGAGTTTCGCGATCTGTCGAAGACGCCGGGCAAGACCGTGAAGACGGAAGGCGATTTCGAAGCAGAAGCCGCCAGGCCGGGCGGCCGCCTGATCGAAGCCGAGTTCGCCTTCCCGTATCTGGCCCATGCGGCGATGGAGCCGCTGAACGCTTTCATTCACTGGAAAGGCGACACGGTATCGTCGCGCTTCGGGAGCCAGTTTCCGACTCCGGACCATGCCGCTATCGCGAATATTCTCGGCGTGCCGATGGAGAAGGTTGAGTTGAAGACCATTCTTGCCGGCGGCAGCTTTGGACGGCGGGCGCAGCAGACGATGCATGTCGCTGCCGAACTCGCCGAGGTGGCGAAGGCCATCGGCCCCGGCAAGCCGATCAAGCTGGTCTGGACCCGCGAAGACGATATGCGCGGCGGATACTATCGTCCGTTCAGCGTGCATCGCATGCGCGGCGTGGTGCGCGACGGCAAGATCCAGGCCTGGAGCGATACCATCGTCGGCCAGTCGATCATGAAGGGGTCGCCGTTCGAGGCGATGACCTTCAAGGACGGCCTCGACTCGACGGCCTATGAAGGGTCGAACGAAATCCCCTACGAGGTCGCCAACTTCAAATGCGACCTGCATCAGGTCGATGTCGGCGTGCCGGTATTGTGGTGGCGTTCGGTCGGACACACCCATACAGGCTATGCGGTCGAAGCGTTCGTCGACGAACTGCTTGAGGCCGCCGGAAAGGACCCTGTCGAGGGCCGTCTTGAGCTGATGAGCAAGAAGCCGCGCCATGCCGGCGTGCTTCGCGCGGTCGCGGAACTGGCGGACTGGAAGAATGCGAAGCTTGAGCCCGGCCGTGCGCGTGGCGTCGCGGTGGTCGAGAGCTTCAATACCTTTGTTGCGCAGATCGTCGAACTGTCGATGGAGGCGGAAGGCCCGAAGGTCCATAAGGTCTGGTGCGCGGTGGACTGCGGGATCGCCGTCAATCCGGACATCATCCGCGCGCAGATGGAGGGCGGCATCGGGTTCGGCCTCGGTCATATCCTGTATGCCGATGTGCCGATGGAAGATGGCCGCGTCGTGCCGGGCAACTTCGATGCCTATCGCTCGCTGCGCATCAACGAGATGCCGGCGATCGAGGTCACCGTCGTCAAATCGACCGAGAAGCCAACGGGCGTCGGTGAGCCGGGTGTGCCGCCGATCGGTCCCGCGGTCGCTAACGCAATGGCGAAACTCGGACAGGTGCGTCCAAGGCAGTTGCCCATCGTCCCGGGAGCATCGGCATGAGGTTGGTCAGGCAAGGAGTGTTGGCGTTAGGCGCGGGCGCCTTCGCCGCGACGTTGCTGGCATTCACGGGCCCCGCATTTCGCGGCGAGGCGGATGCCGCGATGGAGCCGCCGGTCAACCCGGTCAAGCTGAAGCCGGTGTCGAGCTTTAGCGACATCAAGAATGCCAACGAGCGGGCGATCGCGCTGTTCGAGGAAGCCGGCAAGGTGCTGATGTCGCCGCGCTGCATGAACTGTCACCCCGCGACGGAGCGTCCGACGCAGACCAACAAGATGACTCCACATCAGCCGCTGGTGGTGCGCGGGGAAGGCGGCATGGGCGCGGCGGGCGGTCTGGCCTGCAACACCTGCCACCACGAAACCAACTTCGATCCGGCCGGTGTGCCCGGTCACCCGCAGTGGCATCTCGCGCCGCTGGAGATGGCGTGGCAGGGCAAATCGCTCGGCCAGATCTGCGAGCAGATCAAGGATCCGAAGCGCAACGACGGCAAGGACATGGCCGCACTTGTGAAGCATATGGCCGAAGACAGCCTGGTCGGCTGGGCCTGGGCGCCGGGTGCCAACCGGACGCCTGCGCCCGGAAGCCAGAAGGAGTTTGGCGATCTGATCAAGGCGTGGGCCGCGGCCGGGGCCGCGTGTCCGAAAATTGTAGCAAATACAAGAGGTTGAACTTAAAAACCCGATTCGTTATGCTTCGGACCGCTTCGCCGCGCGGCCTGACCGCGCGGCTTCTGGCCCGAAAAATGCTTATGGAACTCAGAATCCCCTTGGCAAGGCGAGCCTGACCCGTTAAACATTCCTTTCCGGGCGTGCTGGCTATCGCTGGCGCGTCCGTGTTCGTTTTCCGAAAATCAAACCAATAGGAGTCCATTCCTCGTCGATCATTCCGCATGGATTGCTCACAGGAACGGAAAGCCTTTGTCTTGAAAGAAGAAAATGAGCAGGGGCTGTCTCTGGCGTCAAACCCGGGGAACGCTCCGATCCTGTCCAAGACTGCAGGTGCCTTGCCTGATCCCTCGTGGAAACGGCTTCGCTTAATCTCCTGCACAGACGGGTGAAAACCGGATTTCGTGACCCACCCCCGATTCGGCGGTGGCTGCGGATTTGGTTCGAACCTCGACACCTCGTTCCGGCGAGCCGCAGGGCAGACCAGGGCGAGAGGGCAGGCTTCCGAAATGTCGTCGTGCCCGACGTGTTGAGAGATGAATGTCTCGAGGCCAGCGGGCAGGACGATCGGTGCAACCCGGCGGTTCTGTCTCAAGCGGACCGCCAACCGGAAAGAGCTTGCTGTGGAACGAGCGGCAAAAAAAGAGGCGGTCGAAACGCTGAACGGGGTCTTCAAGACCACGGGCGTTGCGGTCGTTGCTCATTATTCCGGCCTGACCGTTGCCCAGATGCAGACTCTGCGGACGCAGATGAAGCAGGCTGGCGCCTCGGTGAAGGTCTCGAAGAACCGTCTCGCCAAAATTGCTCTGGAAGGCACGGATGTTGTTTCCATCGGTTCCCTGTTGAAGGGGCCGACCGTGATCGCGACTTCAAACGATCCGGTAGCAGCACCGAAAGTTGCTATCGAATTCGCCAAGGCGAACGAGAAGTTCGTCATCCTTGGCGGTGCGATGGGAACCACCGTCCTGAATCCCGACGCTGTGAAGGCGCTTGCCTCGCTGCCGTCGCTTGATGAACTGCGCGCGAAGATCCTCGGCCTCCTTGTGGCGCCGGCGACCAAGATCGCTCAGCTCTCCACCGCGCCTGCTGCGAAGCTGGCCCGCGTGGTTCAGGCCTATGCCTCAAAGGGTGAAGCGGCGTGACGCCATTCTCCATCTCAACTGGTTCGAACTGATACGCTGAAGGAAAGTTAAAATGGCTGATTTGCAAAAGATCGTGGACGACCTCTCGAGCCTCACGGTTCTCGAGGCTGCTGAACTGGCGAAGCTTCTCGAAGAGAAGTGGGGCGTTTCGGCTGCCGCCGCTGTCGCGGTGGCTGCTGCTCCGGGCGCTGGCGGCGGCGGTGCTGCCGCTGCTGAAGAGAAGACCGAGTTCTCGGTTGTTCTCGCTTCGGCTGGCGACAAGAAGATCGAAGTCATCAAGGAAGTCCGCGCCATCACCGGCCTGGGCCTCAAGGAAGCCAAGGACCTCGTCGAAGGCGCGCCGAAGCCCGTCAAGGACGGCGTTGCCAAGGACGAAGCCGAAAAGATCAAGGCTCAGCTCGAGAAGGCTGGCGCCAAGGTCGAACTCAAGTAAGTCGTTACGTTTCCCGGCCGGTCCTTCGGGGTCGGCCGGACACTTTAATGTGTGACGGTTCGATGATTGACCCCCTCGAATCGCCGCGATGACCGCCTACATAGGCGGAGGCACGAAAGGACGGATCGCCCTTTGAAACCCGGATCGATTTCAAGGCGGGACGTTGGGAGACGAGATATTTCGGGCTTTAACAGGCCGTAGGGATTGTTTCGACGGGCAGAGCGCTCCAGCGCTCCGCGCGTCATTTTGCGTCTTGAGATTCGGAGCGGGGTTGCCCGCCGCCTGAAGCTCGGACGCCGCGGCGCCGGGATGGTTGTCCGGGCGATTTGAAATTCAACCCGGATGCGGTGCCCATCGCACTCCGGAAGCAGCCGCCAGTCAAGGGCGGCGAAAATGAGAGGCCACGATGGCGCAGACGCAGCAAACTTTCACTGGTCGCAAACGCGTTCGTAAGTTCTTCGGACACATCAAGGAAGTTGCCGAGATGCCGAACCTCATTGAGGTTCAGAAGGCATCGTATGATCAGTTCCTGATGGTCGATGAACCCACCGGCGGGCGGCTGGACGAGGGTTTGCAGGCCGTTTTCCGCTCGGTGTTCCCGATCAACGATTTCTCGGGAACCTCGCAGCTCGAGTTCGTTCGTTATGAATTCGAGCAGCCGAAGTATGACGTCGATGAGTGCCGCCAGCGCGGCATGACCTTCGCTGCGCCGCTCAAGGTGACGCTGCGCCTCATCGTGTTCGATATTGACGAAGAAACCGGCGCCAAGTCCGTCAAGGACATCAAGGAGCAGGATGTCTACATGGGCGACATTCCGCTCATGACGATGAACGGCACCTTCGTCGTCAACGGCACCGAGCGCGTCATCGTCTCGCAGATGCATCGCTCGCCCGGCGTGTTCTTCGATCACGACAAGGGCAAGACCCATTCGTCGGGCAAGCTGCTGTTTGCCGCGCGCGTGATTCCATACCGCGGTTCGTGGCTCGACATCGAGTTCGACGCCAAGGACATCGTGTTCGCGCGTATCGACCGCCGCCGCAAGATTCCGGTGACGTCGCTGATGTTCGCCCTCGGTCTCGATGGCGAGGAAATCCTCTCCACGTTCTACAAGAAGATTCAGTACAAGCGGATCAAGGACGGCTGGCGCGTGCCGTTCGTCGCTGACCGTTTCCGCGGCTATTCGACCATCAACGATCTGATCGACGCCGACAGCGGCAAGGTCGTGCTCGAAGCCGGCAAGAAGCTGACCGTGCGCTCCGCGCGCCAGCTCCAGGAAAAGGGCCTCAAGGCGTTGCGCCTGTCCGACGATGAACTCGTCGGCAATTATCTCGCGGAAGACCTCGTCAACCCGAAGACCGGCGAAATCCACGCCGAAGCCGGCGAGGAAATCACCGAGAAGCTGCTGAAGGCGCTGAACGAGCAGGGCTACAAGGAACTGCCGCTGCTCGACATCGATCACGTCAACATCGGCCCCTACATCCGCAACACGCTCTCCGCGGACAAGAACATGACGCGTGAAGACGCGCTGTTCGACATCTATCGCGTGATGCGTCCGGGCGAGCCGCCGACGCTCGACTCCGCGCAGGCCATGTTCCAGTCACTGTTCTTCGACTCGGAGCGCTACGACCTGTCCGCCGTCGGCCGCGTGAAGATGAACATGCGTCTCGAACTCGACGCGCCGGACACCATGCGCACGCTGCGCAAGGAAGACATCCTGGCCGTCATCAAGACGCTGGTCGACCTGCGCGACGGCAAGGGCGAGATCGACGACATCGATCACCTCGGCAACCGCCGTGTTCGCTCGGTCGGCGAACTGATGGAGAACCAGTACCGCATCGGTCTCTTGCGCATGGAGCGCGCGATCAAGGAGCGCATGTCGTCGGTCGATATCGATACCGTCATGCCGCAGGACCTGATCAACGCGAAGCCGGCCGCCGCTGCCGTTCGTGAATTCTTCGGCTCGTCGCAGCTGTCGCAGTTCATGGACCAGACCAATCCGCTGTCGGAAATCACCCACAAACGCCGTCTCTCGGCGCTTGGACCGGGCGGTCTGACCCGCGAACGCGCGGGCTTCGAAGTCCGCGACGTGCATCCGACGCACTACGGCCGCATCTGCCCGATCGAGACGCCGGAAGGCCCGAACATCGGTCTCATCAACTCGCTCGCGACCTTCGCGCGCGTGAACAAGTACGGCTTCGTGGAAACGCCTTACCGCAAGGTCAAGGACGGCCGCGTGACCGACGACGTGGTCTATCTCTCCGCGATGGAAGAGGGCCGCTACCGCGTCGCTCAGGCGAACGTGCCGCTCGACAACAAGGGCCGATTCACCGACGATCTGGTGATCTGCCGCCACGCGGGCGAAGTTCTGCAATTGCCGCCGGATCGCGTCGACTACATGGACGTGTCGCCGAAGCAGCTGGTTTCGGTCGCCGCAGCTTTGATTCCGTTCCTTGAGAACGACGACGCCAACCGCGCGCTGATGGGCTCGAACATGCAGCGTCAGGCCGTGCCTCTGGTGCGCGCCGAAGCGCCGTTCGTCGGCACCGGCATGGAAGGCGTCGTGGCCCGTGACTCGGGCGCTGCGATCGCCGCCCGCCGCACCGGCGTGATCGACCAGATTGACGCGACCCGTATCGTTATCCGCGCGACGGAAGATCTCGATCCGACCAAGTCGGGTGTCGATATCTACCGCCTGATGAAGTACCAGCGCTCGAACCAGTCGACCTGCATCAACCAGCGTCCGCTGGTGAAGGTGGGCGATCAGGTCAAGAAGGGCGACATCATCGCGGACGGTCCGTCGACCGATCTCGGCGAACTCGCGCTCGGCCGCAACGTGCTCGTCGCGTTCATGCCGTGGAACGGCTACAACTTCGAAGACTCGATCCTGCTCTCCGAGCGGATCGTGAAGGACGACGTCTTCACCTCGATCCACATCGAGGAATTCGAAGTCATGGCCCGCGACACCAAGCTCGGACCTGAGGAAATCACCCGTGACATTCCGAACGTCTCGGAAGAAGCGCTGAAGAACCTCGACGAAGCCGGTATCGTCTACATCGGCGCGGAAGTTCGCGCCGGCGACATCCTGTGCGGCAAGATCACGCCGAAGGGCGAAAGCCCGATGACGCCGGAAGAAAAGCTTCTGCGCGCCATCTTCGGCGAGAAGGCCTCCGACGTTCGCGATACCTCGCTGCGCGTTCCTCCGGGCGTGCAGGGCACGATCGTGGAAGTCCGCGTGTTCAACCGCCACGGCGTCGACAAGGACGAGCGTGCGCTGGCGATCGAGCGGGAAGAGATCGAGCGTCTTGCCAAGGACCGCGACGACGAACAGGCGATTCTCGACCGTAACGTCTATGGCCGTCTCGCTGACCTGCTTGAAAACCGCCAGGGCATTGCTGGCCCGAAGGGCTTCAAGAAGGACACCAAGATCACCCGCGCGGTGCTCGAGGAATATCCGAAGTCGCAGTGGTGGCAGTTCGCCTCGCCGAACGACAAGCTGATGGCTGAAATCGAAGCCATGCGGAAGCAGTACGACGAATCGAAGAAGGGCCTTGAACAGCGCTTCCTCGACAAGGTCGAAAAGCTTCAGCGTGGCGACGAATTGCCGCCCGGCGTGATGAAGATGGTCAAGGTCTTCGTCGCGGTGAAGCGCAAGATTCAGCCCGGCGACAAGATGGCCGGACGTCACGGCAACAAGGGCGTGGTGTCGAAGATCGTGCCGATCGAAGACATGCCGTTCCTTGAAGACGGAACGCATGCCGACATCGTGCTCAATCCGCTCGGCGTGCCTTCGCGCATGAACGTCGGACAGATTCTCGAAACGCATCTTGGCTGGGCCTGTGCTGGCCTCGGCAAGCGGATCGGGCAGGCGGTCGACGCGTATTACAGCGCCGGCAAGTCGGACGTGAAGCCGCTCAAGGAGACCTTGAAGAAGGTCTACGGCGACGACGAGGTCATCAAGACGCTCAACGACGCGGAATTGATGGAGCTTGGCCGTAACCTGCGCGCGGGCGTGCCGATCGCAACGCCGGTGTTCGATGGCGCCAAGGAGAAGGACATCGAGGACATGCTCGACCTCGCCGGGATGAACAAGTCCGGCCAGTCGACCGTGTACGATGGACGCACTGGCGATCAGTTCGATCGCAACGTGACGGTGGGCTACATTTATATGCTCAAGCTGCACCATCTCGTGGATGACAAGATCCACGCGCGTTCGATCGGTCCTTACTCGCTCGTGACCCAGCAGCCGCTGGGCGGCAAGGCGCAGTTCGGCGGACAGCGTTTCGGCGAAATGGAAGTGTGGGCGCTCGAGGCTTACGGCGCGGCGTACACGCTCCAGGAAATGCTGACCGTGAAGTCGGACGACGTGGCCGGCCGTACCAAGGTGTACGAGGCCATCGTGCGCGGCGACGACACGTTCGAAGCGGGTATCCCGGAATCGTTCAACGTGCTGGTCAAGGAAATGCGCTCGCTCGGCCTCAACGTCGACCTGCACAATTCCAAGCTCGGCCCGACGACGACGACGTCAGAGGCCGCCGAGTAAATTTGATTTGCTGCCTCTCCCGCTTGCGGGGGAGGTCGCCGGACGCAGTCCGGCGGGTGGGGGCTCTTTTTTCTGAGCTTCCCCCTCCCTGACCCTCCCCCGCAAGCGGGAGAGGGAGAACAGATTTCGGAATTTGCTGCCGGTGACGATCGGCACGCGAGGAGAACACGATGAACCAAGAAATTATGAATCTCTTCAATCCGACGACTCCGGCCCAGGTCTTCGACCAGATCCGGATTTCGATCGCATCGCCTGAGAAGATTCTGTCGTGGTCCTACGGCGAGATCAAGAAGCCGGAAACCATCAACTACCGCACGTTCAAGCCCGAGCGTGACGGCCTGTTCTGCGCGCGCATCTTCGGGCCGATCAAGGACTACGAATGTCTTTGCGGCAAGTACAAGCGCATGAAGTACAAGGGCATCATCTGCGAGAAGTGCTCGGTCGAAGTGACTCTGTCGCGCGTCCGGCGCGAGCGCATGGGCCACATCGAGCTGGCCGCTCCGGTTGCGCACATCTGGTTCCTGAAGTCGCTGCCGTCGCGCATCGGTCAGCTGCTCGACATGACGCTGAAAGATCTCGAGCGCATTCTGTACTTCGAATACTACGTCGTTCTGGAGCCGGGTCTGACCGCGCTCAAGGACCGTCAGCTGCTGTCGGAAGAAGAGTATCTCCGCGCCCAGGACGAGTACGGGCAGGACAGCTTCACCGCCATGATCGGCGCGGAAGCGATCCGCGAACTGCTGAAGGGCCTCGAGCTTGAGAAGCTCGATGGCCAGCTTCGCGCTGAGATGGCCGAGACCGAGTCCGACATCAAGCACAAGAAGCTCGCCAAGCGCCTGAAGATCGTCGAAGCGTTCCGCGTGTCCGGCAACAAGCCGGAGTGGATGATCATGACGGTGGTGCCGGTGATTCCGCCGGACCTGCGTCCGCTGGTGCCGCTCGACGGCGGTCGCTTTGCGACCTCCGACCTGAACGACCTGTATCGCCGCGTCATCAACCGCAACAACCGCTTGAAGCGGCTGATGGAGCTGCGCGCGCCGGACATCATCATCCGTAACGAAAAGCGCATGTTGCAGGAGGCCGTCGACGCACTGTTCGACAACGGCCGCCGCGGCCGCGTCATCACGGGCGCCAACAAGCGTCCGCTGAAGTCGCTCGCCGACATGCTCAAGGGCAAGCAGGGCCGCTTCCGTCAGAACCTGCTCGGCAAGCGCGTCGACTATTCCGGCCGCTCGGTCATCGTGGTCGGTCCGGAATTGCGCCTGCATCAGTGCGGCCTGCCGAAGAAGATGGCGCTCGAATTGTTCAAGCCGTTCATCTACTCGCGGCTCGACGCCAAGGGCCTGTCCACCACCGTGAAGCAGGCGAAGAAGCTCGTTGAAAAAGAGCGTCCCGAGGTCTGGGACATCCTCGACGAGGTCATTCGCGAGCATCCGGTGCTGCTGAACCGCGCCCCGACGCTGCATCGTCTCGGCATTCAGGCATTCGAGCCTGTGCTGATCGAAGGCAAGGCGATCCAGCTTCATCCGCTGGTTTGCGCCGCGTTCAACGCTGACTTCGACGGCGACCAGATGGCCGTGCATGTCCCGCTGTCGCTCGAAGCGCAGCTGGAAGCGCGCGTGCTGATGATGTCGACCAACAACATCCTGCATCCGGCGAACGGCCAGCCGATCATCGTGCCGTCGCAGGACATCGTACTCGGGCTCTACTATCTCTCGATCATGCGTGAGGGTTTGCAGGGCGAAGGCAAGGTCTACCGCGACATGGCGGAGATCGAGCACGCGCTGTTCTCGAAGGTCATCCACCTGCACACCAAGATCAAGTACCGGTGGACCGGCGTCGACGAGGAAGGCAAGACGATCTCGAAGATCTACGACACCACCGCCGGCCGCGTCATGCTCGGTCAGGTTCTGCCGAAGCACGGCAAGGTGCCCTTCGACACCATCAACAAGCTGATGACGAAGCGCGAAATCTCCGGCGTGATCGATCAGGTGTACCGTCACTGCGGTCAGAAGGAGACGGTGATCTTCTGCGATCGCATCATGGCGCTCGGCTTCTACAACGCCTTCAAGGCGGGCATTTCGTTCGGCAAGGACGACATGGTCGTGCCGCACGGCAAGTGGAAGATCGTCGATGACACCCGCACGATGGCGAAGGACTTCGAGCAGCAGTACAACGACGGCCTGATCACGCAGGGCGAGAAGTACAACAAGGTGGTCGACGCCTGGGCGAAAGCCTCGGAGAAGATCGCCGAGCAGATGATGAAGGAAATTTCGTCCGTCAAGAAGAACAGCAAGGGCGAAGATTCCCAGATCAACTCGATCTACATGATGGCTCACTCGGGCGCGCGCGGTTCGCCGGCCCAGATGCGTCAGCTTGCCGGCATGCGCGGCCTGATGGCCAAGCCGGACGGCTCGATCATTGAGACGCCGATCGTGTCGAACTTCAAGGAAGGCCTCACGGTTATGGAGTACTTCAACTCCACCCACGGTGCCCGTAAGGGCCTCGCGGATACGGCGTTGAAGACCGCGAACTCGGGCTATCTTACCCGCCGTCTGGTGGACGTGGCGCAGGACTGCATCATCACGCAGGACGATTGCGGTACCAAGCTCGGCATCAAGATGCGGGCTATCATCGACGCGGGTACGGTCGTGGCCTCGCTGGCGTCGCGTATTCTCGGCCGCACCGCGGGCGAGGATCTGCGCGATCCGGCAACCAACAAGGTTGTCGTCAAGCGCGGCACGCTGATGGAGGAAACACACGTCGACGCCATCCAGCAGGCTGGCATCCAGGAAGTGAAGATCCGCTCGGCGCTGACCTGCGAACTGGTCAACGGCATCTGCGGCAAGTGCTACGGGCGCGATCTCGCCCGCGGTACGCCCGTCAACCACGGCGAGGCTGTCGGCGTCATCGCCGCGCAGTCGATCGGCGAGCCGGGCACGCAGCTCACCATGCGCACGTTCCACATCGGCGGTGCGGCGCAGATCAACGAGCAGTCGTTCATCGAGTCGAACTTCGACGGCAAGATCGTCATCAAGAACAAGGCGATCGCGACCAACAGCGAAGGCTTCAATGTTGCAATGGTCCGCAACATGGTCGTTGCCGTGGTCGATCCGGACGGCACCGAGCGCGCGACGCATCGCATCCAGTACGGCGCGCGCATGCGCGTCGAAGAGGGCGATATGATCAAGCGCGGCCAGCGCATCGCGGAGTGGGATCCGTATTCACGCCCCATTCTCACCGAAGTCGAAGGCACGATCGGATTCGAGGATCTGGTCGAAGGCCAGTCGATCTCGGAAACGCTCGACGAATCCACGGGTATCGCAAAGCGCGTGGTTATCGACTGGCGCACGACCGGCCGTGGCGCGGATCTGCGTCCCGCCATCGTGGTCAAGGGCAAGGATGGCAAGGTGCTGAAGCTGGCGCGTGGCGGTGACGCCCGTTACATGCTTTCGGTGGACGGCATTCTGTCGGTCGACGTTGGTGCCAAGGTCAAGGCGGGCGACATTCTCGCCCGTGTCTCGACGGAAAGCGCCAAGACCCGCGACATCACCGGCGGTCTGCCGCGCGTCGCGGAACTGTTCGAAGCCCGCAAGCCGAAGGATGCCGCGATCATCGCGGAAATCGCCGGCACGATCCGCTTCGGCCGCGACTACAAGAACAAGCGCCGCATTTCGATCGAGCCTGTCGACAAGAACGAGGAGACTCGCGAGTACCTCATTCCGAAGGGCAAGCACATCCATCTGCAGGACGGCGATATCGTCGAAAAGGGCGATTTCATCGTCGAGGGCAATCCGGCGCCGCACGACATCCTGGCGATCAAGGGCATCGAGGAACTCGCTGCCTATCTGGTCAACGAAATCCAGGAAGTTTACCGGCTCCAGGGCGTGCTCATCAACGACAAGCACATCGAGGTGATTGTCCGTCAGATGCTGCAGAAGGTCGAGATCACCGATCAGGGCGAGACCGACATGATCTCGGGCGAGCAGGTCGACAAGATCGAGTTCGATCAGCTCAACGCCAAGGCGAAGGACGAGGGCAAGAAGCCCGCGACCGGAAACCCGGTGCTGCTCGGTATCACCAAGGCCAGCCTGCAGACGCGGTCGTTCTTCTCGGCGGCGTCGTTCCAGGAGACCACCCGCGTGCTCACCGAAGCTGCCGTCAACGGCAAGGTGGACCCGCTGGAAGGCCTCAAGGAAAACGTCATTGTCGGCCGCCTGATCCCGGCCGGCACCGGCGCCTCGATGGCGAAGATCCGCGAAGTCGCAACCAAGCGCGACAAGCTGATCCTCGACGAGCGCGAGAAGCAGGCGGCGATTACGCCGGCCGCTCCGGAAGCGGAGCCGCTGGCTCTGCCGCCGGCGGAATAATCTTTTCGCGCAGAGTCGCGTCAGCCATGACTAAAAAAGGCCGCCCCAGGGCGGCCTTTTTGTTAGGGTGGCGGACTTTTCAGCGGCGCCATGTGTTTACGCTTATGTGATCTAGATCATGCAGGCGCCCGGAACACCCTGTTATTTTTTAGGTTCTTAATCTGACGCCTTACGCCATCGCGAGGCCTGTTTTGCAGCAGCATGACCGTCTCATTGCGGCAATTGAAGCGATCTACGCTGCAGCGTCCGATCCGTCGCGCTGGCCGTCGACCCTCGAGGTCGTCACGAAATGCTTCGACGATTTTGGGGCAATCCTTATTTATGGCCGGGACGACGGCAGTTTCGGCGTCATCGAATCTCCTTCACTGAAGGAAGTGAGCGCCGAATACGCCCTGAATTGGAGTGATCGCGACATCCGGGCGATCCGGGCGCGCGAACGCGGCTATTTCTTCAAGCGGGACGTCATTACCGACCGCGATCTCCTGACACCTGAGGAGATGGAGACTGATCCCTTCTACAGCGATTTCCTGCGGCGGTATGGCCTGAAGTATTTCGCGGCAGCGACCGTCTCTCCGGACCCTCATATTGAAGTCGCGTTGAGTGTGCAGCGTGCGATCGGCCGTCCGGAATACTCGGAAGATGAATTGCACATACTGGAGCGGCTTGCTCCGCATGTGGAAACGTCGCTGCGTCTGAGCATTCATCTGATGGACTCCCAGTCCGTCAACGCCGGCATGGGCATCGCGATGGCCCGGATCGGAATCGGCGTGTTTGCGCTGGATGCGATGGGCCGCGTGGTGTCCTCCAACGCGGCCTCCCAGGCGCTTCTGGGCGACGGATTGAATATCGTGAACGACCGCCTGGTGCTGGCAAATCCGGCAGCGAGCGGGGAGGCCGTAACCGCGATCCGGAATGCCCTCGACGGGAACCGGATTATCCTGTCGCAAGAAACCAAACCGATCCTGGTACATCGGCAGAACGCCAGCCGGCCGCTGGCGCTGTATGTGCTGCCGATCCCGGCGAAGAATGTCGGCAACGGTTTTCTCACCCGTGCCCGGGCAATCGTCCTCTTGATGAACCCGACTGCGGACGGCATTCCCGATCCTTCGCTAATCCGCGATGTTCTCGGTGTGACGCTGGGCGAAGCCCGCATTGCCGCGCTGGTGGGTTCCGGATTATCGCCTAAGGACGCTGCGGAGCGGCTTGGAATTGCCGAAGAAACCGCGCGATCGGTCCTGAAGCGGGTCTTTTCCAAGGTCGGCGTGTCGCGCCAGAGCGAGCTCGCCGCCATGATGGCGCGGCTTGTCATCAAATAGGCGGGCGGAACTTCGGTCGAACCTGATGTTTGTCCTGAGCAATACCTCTTACGGCTTTGACCCATTTGGGGGATGTATCATCCTGCCTCCGCCGTACTGTGTGGCCATTCTGTGACCAACGAAGATGCGTATGCGATTAGGGCAGGGCCATAGAAACGGGCGATAGTTTGAAGCCATAGGACATGATCGCCTCGCGGTGATTATTTTGGTGTTCGTGGCTCGGAATACTGAGGACCACCTCTATGGGCCGGCCGCCAGCCGGCCTATTTCTTTTCCGGCATGGGGTCGCTCAGCCGCCCGAGCCGCCCCTCCCAAGCGTGGGCTGATGCTGCCGCGAATGCCAGCGCCCCGGTTGCCCCCCGCTGCGGGCGGCCCGGCCAGACCGGCAAAAACGCTGTTCTTTTAGTCATCTTCAGTCTTTTTTCGCGTCGGATCGTGCTTTGTTCATCTTCCCTTCAGATGAAAAACGCATTTGTTTAAGGAGAGTTAGACCGGCGGTAACTCGACAAAAAGGGCCGGCGAGGGGCGAAGGACGACATGCTCGATCTTGCGATTGTTGGCGGTGGGCCGGGTGGCCTGATGAGCGCCTGGTACCTCAAGAAGAAACTTGGAGCGCTTTGCCGCGTCACGATCTACGAGGCGTCCGACCGCGTCGGCGGCAAGATCCTGACGAAGCAATTCGACACCTCGCCGGCCATCTACGAGGCGGGCGTGGCCGAGATCTACGACTACTCGATGACCGGTCCCGATCCGTTGCGGGAGCTGATCCAGCATTTCGGCTTGCAGACCATTCCGATGGATGCCGAGCAGGTCCAGCTCGACGGCGAGTTACTCGACGATGTGCCCGGCATGCGCCGCAAGTACGGCCCGCAGACCGCCAAGGCGATCGAGGATTTCCGCAAGCTCTGCACAAAGATGGTGTCGCCCACCGAATATTATGAAGGCGTCGGCGCGCACGACAACGAACATCCCTGGGCCTACATCAGCGCCGAGGAATTGCTGGACCGCGAAGTGGCCGATCCGGTCGCCAAGCGCTTCCTGAAAGTGATGGCGCGGTCGGACATTGCTACCGAGCCGCACAACACCAATGGGCTCAATGCGCTGAAGAACTTCGTGATGGATGTGGACGGCTATATCGGCCTCTACTCGATCCAGAACGGCAACGAGCAGCTCATCCACAGCCTGCAAAGCGAAATCGAAGCCGACATCCAGTTGAACCATCGGGTGCTCAAGGTCGGCAAGGCTGATTCCGGGCGCTACGCCATCAACATGATGAACGGCAAGGGGCCGATCACCAAGGAGCATGACCTGGTCGTGATGTGCCTGCCGCATTCATGGCTGACGACCCTGCGCTGGGATGGCGAATTGCTGCGCCATTCGATGGTGAAGCACATCGCCTATTTCGATCGTCCGGCTCACTACCTGCGGGTCTCGATCCTGTTCGACGAGCCGTTCTGGGGCGACAAGGTTCCGGGCGCGTGGTGGATGTCCGAGGCGTTCGGCGGCTGCTGCGTTTACGTCGAAGGCGCGCGGCACGATGTCGGCCGCCAGGGTGTGCTGAACTGGCTGATCCCGGGCTCCGATGCGCTGGCGTTCGCCAATCTCAGCGACAAGGAACTGATCGACGCGGCGATCAAGTCGCTGCCGAAGTCGTTCGGCAATGCCCGCGCGCATTTCCTCGAAGGCAAGACCCATCGCTGGCTGTCGTCGGTAAACTCCATTCCGGGCGGATTGCCTGCGCGCGACGTCATGACAAATCATCACCCCGAGCCGCACGAGCATCCGGGCTTCGTCGTCGTCGGCGACTATCTGTTCGATTCGACGCTGAACGGCCTGCTGGACTCGTCGGATGCGGCGACCGACATCATCCTGACGCAGATGATCAAGCTGCGCTATGAGCGCGGCGAAAGCGGCAATGTGCCGTCCGACAAGATCGACCGCGCTTATTTCGACAACTACCGCAACACCGGACCCTACGGCGAGGTCTGGAACCAGTTCACCGATCCGGACTATCTGATGAACCTCATCAAGATCGTCTGGAACCGGGCCAAGGGCTACAAGCTGCTGGTCGCGGGTTCGGCGAGCGGCGAACTGGTCGGCGCGCTGCGCGAACGCGGCATCGATGCCTGGGGCGTCGAGAACAACCGCTACATTCACGGCAAGACGCCGAAGGCGCTGCGCAAGTACAACAAGCTCGGCTCGCTCACCAGGCTGCCGTTCAAGGCCGGCGAGTTCGATTTCGTGTTCGAGACCAGCCTCTGCCACATCTCGCCCAAGCAGGTGACGCGCGCCGTCCGCGAGCTCAATCGCGTGGTGAAGGCCGGCTTCGTGTTCGGCTCGATCACCAGCGACATGATGCCGGCCCTGATCGACCGCTACGACCTGCTGCGTGGCGTGAAGAAGCTCGGCACCTGGTGGGAATGGTCCGAACTGTTCTTCGGCAACGGTTTCGATCTGTCGATGCATCGCCGCGACACCACTGACGCGGTATGGGATGCGACGCTCGCGGCCAACAAGGGGCCGGGCGATTGGTACGCCGACGCCGACAGCCTGCGCTATTCGTTCTTTGACAAGATTGCCGACGACGACTAATCGCTGGGAAGCGGCGGCCATCCGGCCGCTGCCACAAGTGATTGCGGTCGTTTGGCCGAGCAGCGACGGTTTTAGATGGCGACCACCCCGGATACCGACAAGCCAGCGTCGGGCAAGCCGCTCGACGATGAAGCCGCGCGCCTTGCCGCGGCACAGGCCGACATGCCTGCGCCTCCCGAGCCGGACGACATCGACGACGACGATGACGACGACGATGAGGATCTCGTCGCCTTTACCGCGAGCGAGGCAGCGGGTGCGTTCGCAACCCTGTGGCGGTTCACTTGGCCGCATCTGCGCAACTACAAGACCTGGCTCAGCTTCGTCGCGATCGGCCTTTTCATCGAGACGTTGTTCAACGTCATCATGCCGCTCAGCCTGAAATTCCTGATCGACGATGCGCTCGGCGAGGAAGATTTCCAGGCGCTCTACACCATTCTGGGCGTTCTGGCGGTCGCGGGCATCGTCACATCCATCGTCGCGGTATGGTACGAGCGCTGGGACGCGCGGCTGGCGGCTTCGGTGATCTCGGATGTCCGCTCGCGGCTGTTCGAACATGTCCAGAATCTGCCGGCGGCGTTCTTCGGACGCACCAAACGCGGCGAGATACTGTCGCGGTTTTCCGTCGATATGGCGGGCTATGAATCCTCGATCAAGCATTTCGCCAACAGCGCGGGGCTACCGTTCCTCGAACTGATCGCGGGCATCGGTCTGATGATCTGGCTGAACTGGCAGCTCGCCGCCGTGGCGCTCCTGATATTTCCGATCACGCTGATCGGCCCGCGCATCCTGACGCCCAAGGCCGTTCAGGCCAACTACGAGCAGAAGGTCAACGAATCCGCGATTCTCGGCGTGGTGCAGGAGAACGTCGCGGCGCAGATGGTGGTGAAGGCGTTCGGCCTGCAACGCAAGGCGTTCGGCTGGTTCAATTTCCGCAACAACGCGGCGCGCCGCTCGATGGCGGACGCGACTTTCCTTTCGACCATGGTGGAACGCACCGTCACCGTGTCAGTGCTGTTGCTGCATCTGATCGTGCTGGCGATCGGCGCATATCTCGCGACCATCGGCAAGATTTCCATCGGTACGTTCGTCACTTTCGAAAGTGCGTTCTGGGAAATTTCCTACAACATCGCGCATCTGATGCATTTCATTCCCGTCGCGATCCAGGCGGCGGCCGCCGCGCGGCATATGGAAGAACTGCTCGACGAACCGACGCGCGGCGCCGACCGGCCCGGCGCACCGGACTTGCCGCGCATCACCGACAACATCAACTTCGACCGCGTGGTCTTCAAATATGAGGGCAGCGACGCCACGGTACTCGACGGGCTCTCGCTCAAGATCGGAGCGGGTAAGAACATCGCCATCGTGGGGCCGAGCGGCTCCGGCAAAAGCACGCTGCTCAATCTGATCCTGCGCCTCTACGAGCCGAACGAGGGCAAGGTGACCATCGATGGCGTCGACATCCGGAAGGTGACGCGCGACTCGCTGCGCAGGAGCATGGCGGTGGTGTTTCAGGAGAACATGCTGTTCAACATGTCGATCCGCGAGAACATTCGCCTCGGCAAGGACGGCGCGACTGACGCCGAGGTCGTGGACGCTGCAAAGAAGGCCGAGATCCATCGTTACATCATGACGCTGCCGCAGAAGTACGACACGGTGGTCGGCGAGCGCGGCGATACACTGTCCGGCGGCCAGCGCCAGCGCATCGCAATCGCGCGCGCCATCGTCCGCAACCCATCGGTGCTGCTGCTGGACGAGGCGACGTCGGCGCTGGATCAGACCACGGAGGCGGCGATCAACCGCACGCTGCTCAGGGTCGCCAAGGGCCGCACCATGATCTTCTCGACCCACCGGCTGACATCGGTGGTCGATATGGATGAAATCATCGTCATCAGCAACGGCAAGGCCATTGAGCGCGGCCCGCACGCCGAGTTGCTCAAGGCCAACGGCATGTACCGGAAGCTCTGGGACGACCAGCTTCATCAGTCGCATCATCCCGCAGAGGACGACGACGATGATGATGACGAGGATTGATCGGTAAGACGGCCGTTACGGCTGCGCGGTTCGTCTGACGGTGAGCGTCTCGCGCGCGTGACGCAGGGCGCCGACACCGAAGCGGTGCAGAAAACGGACCCACCGGCGGACGTGCCACGGCAAACCAGTATCGATGGAAATCGAACGCAGATCGTAGGCCTGTCGCCGTGCGGAGGCGTCGTTGGCGCACTTTTCCGGGTCGTCGTAGAACTGCGAAATCTTCGACGCGTCCATGCCCTCGCTGGCGAGCCACGCCGGGATGTAGGCGTTGCACAGCCGCTGCACGTCCATGAACACCTTGCCGGTGCCGGTGCCTGCGGCAGGGCACGATGTGCAGAATGCATCGCCGACCAGGACGATGCCGGCCTGCCGGTGTCCCGTGGTGACGTAGAGATCCGCCGGACGAATCTTGATCGTGCCGTCGACCCTGAACTCGCCGGAAAGCGCGCGGAGGTTCGGCATCAGTTCGTGGATGGCCTGTTCCGGCGTCTGGCGCATCCGGCGCAGCCATGGATCGTCCATGCCGCGATAGACCATCAGGTTGGCGCGCATAGCGGAGCCGATCGGGAACAGCGTCAGATAGGACATCTGCGCCGCCGAACTCTCCGTGAAATAGGTCAGCGCGGGAAATTCAAATGCGTCGCGGCCGACCGGCACGACATTGAAACCAACGGTGATGGAATGGCACGGGCTGATGACCTCGCGCTCGATGCCGAGCACATGACGCAGGCCGATATTCAGGCCATTCGCCAGCACGATCAGCCGCGCGGAAATCTCTTCGCCGTTTGACAGTGTCAGTGTCTGGCGATCGGAGTTGGTCGCGACGGCGGTGACCTTGGCTTCGATGAAATCGACTGCTTCAGGAATCTGGCGGCGGACGGTGTTCACCAGATCGTCGTAGATGATGCCGTGCTGGTCGCTGGGTTTCTTGTCGAGCAGACGACCCAGCCGTGCGGTCCAGGCGCTGTGATCGAGCGTGGTGGCGGCGAGTACGGCATCGGCGATGCCGGTCTTGCGCAGCAGGTCGAGCTGATAGCCGCCGAGCTTTTCGCAGCGGAAGTCGGGTGGATAGATTTTATGAGGATCGATCAGGATCGAGGAGATACCGGCGCGGCCCAGCATCGCGGCTGCGGTCGATCCCGCAAGTCCGCCGCCGATGATGGCGATGTCCGTGTGCCGCATGTTTGGCCTCGTTTTGAGCTACTTAGCATCACGGCCGCAAACTCGACTAAAGCTTGAATGAAACGTGGTGAACAGCCGGTGAGGTTAATGCTGCGAAAACGCGAGTATTAACGATTTAAATGGTTGTGACTTGCCTGCGTCGGGCGGTCGCAGCATTACTTTGGTGGGGCCGCTTTGATTAACTTGGATCATGGTCATGCATCCGCAATCCGGCACCGCGAAAATGCGGCATCGACACGCCTCGGCGCAGGTTTGGCCTTCATGATTTCAGTTACGGTCGCATCGCCGGGCCAGGATATTTCCGCGCAGTGGGATGATCTCATCCGCCGCGCGCCCGGCAACGCATTCATGAATCCGGTCGCGCTGAAAGCGGCCTTCGACACCATGTTCGCGGTGGTCCATGTGCTGCTGGCCTGGGAGGAGGGCGCCGAGTCCGCGCGCCTGGTTGGACTCTGGGCGCTTCAGCAGCGCAGCGTCATGACGTTCTGGCCGGCGATGCTCGAGGCCCGCCCTTACAACTATGCATTTTTGTCGACGCCGGTGATCGATCCCGCCTTCGCAGGTGAGGTGATCCCCGCGTTCTTTGCCGCGATCCGCAACAATTCCGCGCTGCCCAATGTGGTCAGCCTGAAGGAAATGGATGCGGATTCGCAGGCCTATGCGGCGATCCAGAAGACGATAGCGGACGAACGGCATGCGCATCTGGCGCTCACCCGGAGCCTGAGGCCGTCGGTGACGCGCGAGAAGGGCGTGAAGAATTCGGGCTCGACCCGCAAGAAGCTGCGGCAGGACTGGAACAGGCTGTCGGCTCTCGGCACGCTTGAGGTGGTCAACGCGCGCAATGTGGACGCAACAAGGGCCGCATATGAGCAGTTCCTCGATCTCGAAAAGCGAAGCTGGAAGGGCGCCGAGGGCACCGCGATTCTTTGCAGCGAGCGGGACACGGCGTTTACCCGGCGGCTGATCGGAGATCTCGCGATGGACGGTAATGCGTCGGTGGCGATGCTGCGGCTCGACGGGCGGGTGATTGCCGCCCAGGTGCTGATGTATTGTGGGCCAACGGCCTACACCTGGAAAATCGCGTTCGACGGCGAGTTTGCGAAATACTCGCCGGGCGCGGTCCTCATCGACAAGCTGACCGAGCAGCTCTTCACCACGACGGACGTGCAGGCCATCGATTCGTGTTCCGCGGAGGGCAGCTTCATGGCCCGGCTCTGGACCGGCCGGAAAACCATGGTCGACGTCGTGGTCGATGTCGGTTCGACCCGCTCATTGGTGTTCGCCCTCGAGGCGGCCCGGCAGTACGCTTATGAGCGGCTGCGCGATCTGCGGGATTGGCTGCGGGCGGCCTCCCTGATCCCGGCGAGGCGGCGGCTGGCTCCGAATCTGTAAAACCGCTATGTTGTCGGCCTTTTTAAGCCATTGAAATAAAAGTATATTTTGCTATCGACGGGGTAGGTATTTGCCCGTTCCGCCGGCGAGAGCGGGCCATTTGCGGGTTGCGCAGGTGTCCGGAGCCACCGCCGGGGCCGGGTCTGCGGGCTCAGAATCGGCCAGACTTTGCCCGATGAAGATTCGCGCGCATCGTCACAATCGGTGACCGCGGGGCTTCATGCGGTGCGTCAGAAGTGGCTCTGGCGCTTGCTCTTTTCGCATGTCGTTTGGTCTTGACTTGAGTGTGCATGGCTTATAAAACCCGCCCACTTCACGACAGGCGGTGAGCTTCCCTGCGTCGGAACGGATCACCTTTTCAGCCCCGTGCTTTGTCCGGGATGAAACGGCACCAACCTCGACGAATGTCGCTCAAACGCTGTCGGCACTAGCCAGGCAATGCCAGGACATACTTGATCTCTCGGGCGCCAGCGCTTTTGCGCACGCCTTAAAAGATCAGTCTCGGATGCATGACCACGGTTTCGATTGTGGTCCTCTGTGGCGTTCAAGCGCTTTCCATTCGGAGCCCGAATGGATGGCGCCGTTTCGTTTTGCGCATGTTGAGTGCGCGGCGCGAACCGGGAGCCCCAGTCTGGTTGCCGGCGTGAAGCGAGTGGGGCGGTTGGCTCCGAATGAATTTGCGAAGCTCACAAGGCTTCGCGCGAACAAGGGTGAAGGCGAACGATGCCGACGATCAACCAGCTGATCGCGAATCCACGCGAAGCGCAGAAGTCGCGCAAGAAGGTGCCAGCGCTGCAGCAGTCGCCGCAGAAGCGCGGCGTTTGCACGCGCGTCTATACGACGACTCCGAAGAAGCCCAACTCGGCGCTTCGTAAGGTCGCAAAGGTGCGCCTGACCAACGGCTTCGAGGTCATCGGCTACATTCCGGGTGAAGGCCACAACCTTCAGGAACACTCGGTGGTCATGATCCGCGGCGGCCGCGTCAAGGATTTGCCCGGCGTGCGCTACCACATTCTCCGCGGCGTCCTCGATACGCAGGGCGTCAAGAACCGCAAGCAGCGCCGTTCGAAGTACGGCGCGAAGCGTCCGAAGTAAGCGGGAGCATTTACGATGTCGCGTCGCCATTCGGCTGAAAAACGTGAAGTGAACCCGGATCCGAAGTTCGGGAACATCATCATCACCAAGTTCATGAATTCGATCATGTACGACGGCAAGAAGTCTGCCGCCGAAAGCATCGTCTACGGTGCGCTCGAAATGATCGAGCAGAAGACCAAGCAGGGACCGCTGCCGGTGTTCGAGCAGGCGCTGGAAAACGTGATGCCGACCATCGAAGTGCGCTCGCGCCGTGTCGGTGGCGCCACCTATCAGGTGCCGGTTGAAGTTCGTTCTGTGCGCCGTCAGGCGCTCGGCATCCGCTGGATCATCACGGCCGCCCGCGGCCGCAACGAGAAGACGATGACCGAGCGGCTCTCCGCCGAGCTGCTCGATGCGTCGAACAATCGGGGCAACGCAGTCAAGAAGCGTGAAGACGTGCATAAGATGGCGGAAGCCAACCGCGCCTTCTCGCACTATCGCTGGTAACGGCGAAACGAACGGAAATTTAAGGACAGCCCTATGCCCCGCCTTCATGCCATCGAGGACTACCGTAATTTCGGTATCATGGCGCACATCGACGCCGGTAAAACGACGACGACCGAGCGCATCCTCTATTATACCGGCAAGAGCCACAAAATCGGCGAAGTGCATGAAGGTGCCGCGACGATGGACTGGATGGAGCAGGAGCAGGAGCGTGGCATCACGATCACTTCGGCTGCGACCACCGCGTTCTGGAACGGCAAGCGCCTGAACATCATCGACACCCCCGGCCACGTCGACTTCACCATCGAGGTCGAGCGTTCGCTGCGCGTGCTCGACGGCGCCGTTTGCGTTCTCGACTCCAACCAGGGCGTTGAGCCGCAGACCGAAACCGTCTGGCGCCAGGGCGACAAGTATAAAGTGCCGCGCATCGTCTTCGCCAACAAGATGGATAAGACCGGTGCCGACTTCTACAAGTGTCTGCAGGACATCATCGATCGTCTCGGTGCGAAGCCGGTTGCGATCCAGCTGCCGATCGGTTCGGAAAACAACTTCAAGGGTCTGATCGATCTCGTCCGCATGAAGGCCGTCGTCTGGAAAGACGAAGCCCTCGGCGCGAAGTACGAGGACGAAGAGATTCCGGCTGACATGGTCGAGAAGGCCAAGGAATACCGCGAGAAGATGCTGGAAGCCGCCGTCGAACTCGACGACGATGTTCTTGCTGCCTATCTCGACGGCAAGGAGCCGGACGAGGCGACTCTCAAGCGCATGATCCGCAAGGCGGTTCTGACCGGTGCGTTCTATCCCGTGCTGTGCGGTTCGGCCTTCAAGAACAAGGGCGTTCAGCCGCTGCTCGACGCCGTGGTCGACTATCTTCCGTCACCGGTCGACGTGCCTGCGATCAAGGGCACTGACGAGGACGGCAATGAGGTCGTGCGCAAGGCGGACGACAAGGAGCCGCTCGCGCTGCTCGCGTTCAAGATCATGGACGACCCGTTCGTCGGCACCATCACCTTTTGCCGCATCTACTCCGGCATTCTCCAGAGCGGCACCGGCGTCATCAACTCGACCCGCGAGAAGAAGGAACGTATCGGCCGCATGCTGCTGATGCATGCGAACAACCGCGAAGACATCAAGGAAGCCTATGCCGGCGATATCGTTGCGCTGGCTGGCCTCAAGGAAGCGCGCACCGGCGACACGCTGTGCGATCCGGATCATCCGGTCATTCTTGAAAAGATGGAATTCCCGGAGCCGGTGATCGAAATCGCGATCGAGCCGAAGTCGAAGGCCGATCAGGAAAAGCTGGGCGTTGCTCTGGCGAAGCTCGCGGCGGAAGATCCGTCGTTCCGGGTGTCGACCGATCACGAGTCCGGCCAGACCATTCTGAAGGGCATGGGCGAACTCCATCTCGACATCAAGGTCGACATTCTCCGCCGCACCTACAAGGTCGACGCCAACATCGGCGCGCCGCAGGTGGCGTTCCGCGAGAAGATCACCAAGAAGGCCGAGGTCAAGTACACCCACAAGAAGCAGACCGGTGGTACGGGCCAGTTCGCCGAAGTGTCGATCATCGTCGAGCCGAACGAGCCGGGCGCCGGTTACGAGTTCGAATCGAAGATCGTCGGCGGCGCGGTGCCGAAGGAATACATCCCCGGCGTGGAAAAGGGCCTCAACAGCGTGATGGGGTCGGGCGTCGTTGCCGGCTTCCCGGTGGTTGACGTCAAGGTCCAGCTCGTGGACGGCAAGTACCACGACGTCGACTCGTCGGCGCTTGCCTTCGAAATCGCATCGCGGGCTGCGTTCCGCGAAGCGCTTCAGAAGGGCAAGTCGGTCCTCCTCGAGCCGATCATGAAGGTCGAGGTTGTGACTCCTGAGGATTACACGGGTTCGGTGATCGGCGATCTCAACTCTCGCCGTGGCCAGATCCAGGGGCAGGATATGCGTGGCAACGCCAACGTCATCAATGCGATGGTGCCGCTCATGAACATGTTCGGTTACGTGAACAACCTGCGCTCGATGAGCCAGGGGCGCGCGACCTTCACGATGCAATTCGATCACTACGCTGAAGCGCCGGCCAACGTGTCGGCAGAAGTCCAGAAAAAGTTTGCTTGATTTCTTTGACGCGAGTCAAAGTTGAACGGAGAACGTCATGGCTAAAGCTAAATTCGAACGTAACAAACCGCACTGCAACATCGGCACCATCGGTCACGTCGACCATGGCAAGACATCGCTGACCGCAGCGATCACCAAGGTTCTGGCCGAAGCCGGCGGTGCGACGTTCACCGCTTACGACCAGATCGACAAGGCGCCGGAAGAGAAGGCGCGCGGCATCACCATCTCGACCGCTCACGTCGAGTACGAGACCGCGAACCGTCACTACGCTCACGTCGATTGCCCCGGCCACGCCGACTACGTGAAGAACATGATCACGGGTGCCGCGCAGATGGACGGCGCGATCCTGGTCGTGTCGGCTGCCGACGGCCCGATGCCGCAGACCCGCGAGCACATCCTGCTCGCCCGTCAGGTCGGCGTGCCTGCGCTCGTCGTGTTCATGAACAAGTGCGACATGGTCGACGATCCGGAGCTGCTCGAGCTCGTGGAAATGGAAGTCCGCGAACTGCTCTCGAAGTACAACTTCCCGGGCGACGATATTCCGATCATCAAGGGCTCGGCTCTTGCCGCCCTCGAAAACAAGGATCCGAAGCTGGGCCACGACGCGGTTCTCGAGCTGATGAAGGCTGTTGACGCCTACATCCCGCAGCCAGAGCGTCCGGTTGATCTTCCGTTCCTGATGCCGGTCGAAGACGTGTTCTCGATCTCGGGCCGCGGTACCGTCGTGACCGGCCGTGTCGAGCGCGGCATCATCAAGGTCGGCGAGGAAATCGAAATCGTCGGTCTGAAGGCCACCCAGAAGACCATCGTCACCGGCGTCGAAATGTTCCGCAAGCTGCTCGATCAGGGCCAGGCTGGCGACAACATCGGTGCGCTGCTTCGCGGCACCAAGCGCGAAGAAGTCGAGCGCGGTCAGGTTCTCTGCAAGCCGGGTTCGGTCAAGCCGCACACCAAGTTCAAGGCTGAGGCTTACATCCTCACCAAGGAAGAGGGCGGACGTCACACCCCGTTCTTCACCAACTACCGTCCGCAGTTCTACTTCCGCACGACCGACGTGACGGGCGTGGTTCACCTGCCGGAAGGCACTGAAATGGTGATGCCGGGCGACAACATCGCGATGGAAGTGCATCTGATCGTGCCGATCGCGATGGAAGAGAAGCTTCGCTTCGCTATCCGCGAAGGCGGCCGCACCGTCGGTGCAGGCGTCGTCGCAAGCATCATCGAGTAAGAAGCGAATAGCGAATGGGGAGTAGCGAATAGGAAAGTTCTACTCGCTATTCGCTACTCACTACTCGCCAGTTGGACTCTCGCTATTCCGTTTTAGAAAGATCGCGGCAATGAACGGCCAGAATATTCGCATTCGTCTCAAGGCGTTCGACCATCGGATTCTCGATACGTCGACCCGCGAGATCGTGAACACGGCAAAACGTACCGGTGCCCAGGTTCGCGGACCTATTCCGCTGCCGACCCGCATCGAGAAGTTCACCGTCAACCGTTCGCCGCACGTCGACAAGAAGAGCCGCGAGCAGTTCGAGATGCGCACTCACAAGCGTCTTCTCGATATCGTCGATCCGACCCCGCAGACCGTGGACGCGCTGATGAAGCTCGACCTCGCCGCAGGTGTCGACGTCGAGATCAAGCTCTGAGCATGACCCCGAAAAGTGGGCACCGGTTTTCGGACCGGGTCATGCTCACAAAGTAGATTAGTTAGTCCCTCGGGACAGAAAGAACAGGAAGCACGCCGATGCGCTCCGGAGTGATCGCACAAAAGGTCGGGATGACGCGGGTCTTTACGGAGACCGGTGAACATATCCCTGTGACCGTGCTCAAGTTGGGCAATTGCCAGGTTGTTGGCCATCGCACCACTGACAAGAACGGTTATGTCGCTTTGCAGCTCGGTTCGGGCTCGCGCAAAAGCGTCTATCTGCCGAAGGCTGAGCGCGGCCAGTTCGCCGTCGCCAAGGTCGAGCCGAAGCGCAAGGTCGCGGAATTCCGCGTCTCGGAAGATTCGCTGATCCCGGTCGGCGCTGAAATCCAGGCGGATCATTTCGTTGTCGGCCAGTTCGTCGATGTGACGGGCACCTCGGTCGGTAAGGGCTTCGCGGGCGGCATGAAGCGCTGGAACTTCGGCGGCTTGCGCGCAACCCACGGCGTCTCGGTCTCGCACCGTTCGATCGGTTCGACCGGCGGCCGTCAGGATCCCGGCAAGACCTTCAAGAACAAGAAGATGCCTGGTCACATGGGCGTCGATCGCATCACCACGCTGAACCTGCGCGTTGTCCAGACGGACGTTGCGCGCGGTCTGGTCCTCGTCGAAGGCGCCGTTCCCGGCTCCAAGGGCGGATGGATCACGATGCGCGATGCGGTGAAGAAGCCGCTTCCGAAGGAAGCTGCGAAGCCTGGCAAGTTCAAGCTGGCCGGCGGAACCGATGCTGCTCCTGAAGCAGCTCCGGCTGAGGAGGGCGCGTGATGGAATTGAAGGTCACAACCCTTGAAGGCAAGGCCGCTGGTTCGGTTCAGCTCTCCGACGAGATCTTCGGCCTTGAGCCGCGCAAGGATCTGATCCAGCGCGTCGTCAACTGGCAGCTCGCCAAGCGTCAGGCCGGCACGCACAAGGCCAAGGGCCGTGCGGAAGTCTGGCGCACCGGCAAGAAGATGTACAAGCAGAAGGGCACCGGCGGTGCGCGTCACGGTTCGGCTCGCGTTCCGCAGTTCCGCGGCGGTGGCCGTGCATTCGGTCCGGTCGTCCGCTCCCACGCGCACGATCTGCCGAAGAAGGTGCGCGCGCTCGGCCTCAAGCATGCCCTGTCGGCGAAGGCCAGGGACGGCGGTCTCGTCGTGATCGAGAACGCCGATCTGAAGGAAGCCAAGACCAAGGCGCTGCTCGGACACTTCTCGAGCCTGGAGATCACCAACGCGCTCATCATCGACGGCGCCGAAGTGAATACCGGTTTCGCGAGCGCTGCGCGCAACATTCCGCACATCGACGTGCTGCCGATCCAGGGCATCAACGTCTATGACATTCTGCGCCGTCAGAAGCTCGTTCTGACCAAGGCCGCTCTCGATGCGTTGGAGGCGCGCTTCAAATGAAGACTCAGGATGCGCGTCATTACGACATCATCGTTGCGCCGGTCGTGACCGAAAAGGCGACTGTGGCTTCCGAGCACAACAAGGTTGTGTTCAAGGTCGCGGCCAAGGCGACCAAGCCGCAGATCAAGGACGCGATTGAGAAGCTGTTCGACGTCAAGGTGAAGAGCGTCAACACGCTGGTCCGCAAGGGCAAGACGAAAGTCTTCCGCGGCCAGTTCGGTTCTCAGTCGGATACCAAGCGCGCTGTTGTGACCCTCGAAGAGGGTCATCGCATCGACGTGACCACCGGGCTGTAAGGCGAACGACGATGGCATTGAAAACATTCAACCCCACGACGCCAGGCCAGCGCCAGCTGGTGATGGTCGATCGTTCGGCGCTGTACAAGGGCAAGCCCGTCAAGGCTTTGACCGAAGGCAAGCACTCGTCCGGCGGACGCGGCAATACCGGCCGCATCACCGTGCGTTTCCGCGGCGGCGGCCACAAGCAGGCTTATCGCATCGTCGACTTCAAGCGTAAGAAGACCGACGTGCCGGCCAAGGTCGAGCGTCTCGAGTACGATCCGAACCGCACCGCGTTCATCGCGCTGATCAAGTACGCCGATGGCGAGCAGGCTTATATCCTGGCGCCGCAGCGTCTGGCCGTTGGAGACACCGTTGTCGCCGGCAGCTACGTCGACGTGAAGCCGGGCAACGTCATGCCGCTCGGCAACATGCCGGTCGGCACCATCGTGCATAACGTCGAGCTGAAAATCGGGAAGGGCGGCCAGATCGCTCGTTCCGCGGGCACCTACGCCCAGATCGTCGGCCGCGACCACGACTTCGTCATCATCCGTCTGAATTCGGGCGAACAGCGCCTGGTTCACGGCCGCTGCATCGCCACCATCGGCGCTGTGTCGAACCCGGATCACATGAACATCTCGATCGGCAAGGCCGGTCGCAAGCGCTGGATGGGCCGTCGTCCGCATAACCGCGGCGTCGTCATGAACCCCGTCGACCATCCGCACGGCGGCGGCGAAGGCCGCACCTCGGGCGGCCGTCACCCGGTTACGCCGTGGGGCAAGCCGACCAAGGGCAAGAAGACGCGTTCTAACAAGTCGACCAACAAGTTCATTCTCATCAGCCGCCACAAGCGGAAGAAGAAGTAAGGATCGCCGGACATGGTTCGTTCAGTCTGGAAAGGCCCGTTCGTTGAAGGCTCTCTGCTCAAGAAGGCAGATGCCGCGCGTTCGTCCGGCCGTCACGACGTTATCAAGATCTGGAGCCGCCGCTCGACGATCCTCCCGCAGTTCGTGGGACTCACCTTCGGCGTCTACAACGGCCAGAAGCATGTTCCGGTCGCAGTGAACGAGGAAATGGTCGGTCACAAGTTCGGCGAGTTCTCGCCGACGCGGACCTTCCACGGCCATTCGGGCGATAAGAAAGCCAAGAAGTAAGGGCTTGAGGACTTAGTCATGAGCAAACCAAAGCGCGAACGGGTTCTCCCGGACAATGAGGCAAAGGCGGTAGCCCGCATGCTTCGCGTCAGCCCGCAGAAGCTGAACCTTGTTGCGCAGCTGATCCGCGGCAAGAAGGCATCGTCTGCGCTCGCCGACCTGCAGTTCTCGCGCAAGCGGATCGCCGGCGACGTCAAGAAGTGCCTGGAGTCCGCGATTGCGAACGCCGAGAACAACCATGACCTCGATGTCGACGCTCTGGTCGTCGCAGAGGCGCATGTTGGCAACGGCATCGTGATGAAACGTTTCGCACCGCGCGGCCGTGGCCGTTCGGGTCGTGTTTTTAAGCCGTTCTCGCAGCTGACGATCGTCGTTCGTCAGGTCGAGGCCGAGGCGAGCGCCTAAGGGCGGGAGAGAACGATGGGTCAGAAGATTAATCCAATCGGGCTGCGTCTGGGCATCAACCGGACCTGGGATTCCCGTTGGTTCGCAGGCAAGAACGAGTATGCGAAGCTCCTCCACGAGGACATCCGCATCCGTGAAATCCTGATGAAGGAACTGAAGCAGGCTGCGGTCGCGCGCATCGTGATCGAGCGCCCGCACAAGAAGTGCCGCGTGTCGATCCACTCGGCGCGTCCGGGCGTCGTGATCGGCAAGAAGGGCGCCGACATCGACAAGCTGAAGAAGAAGGTCGCCGAGATCACCGACTCCGACGTCGTGATCAACATCATCGAAATCCGCAAGCCGGAGCTCGATGCGACCCTGGTCGCTGAATCGATCGCGCAGCAGCTCGAGCGCCGTGTTGCGTTCCGCCGCGCCATGAAGCGCGCCGTTCAGTCGGCGATGCGTCTGGGCGCCGAAGGCATCCGCATCAACTGCTCGGGCCGTCTCGGCGGCGCCGAAATCGCGCGCATGGAGTGGTACCGCGAAGGCCGCGTGCCGCTGCACACGCTGCGCGCCGATGTCGATTACGGGGTCGCGACCGCGTTCACGACGTTCGGCACCTGCGGTGTGAAGGTCTGGATCTTCAAGGGCGAAATCCTTGAGCACGATCCGATGGCGCAGGACAAGAAGATGGCCGAAGGCGACAGCGGACGTCCGTCGCGTCGCGATGCGGCCTGATTGAAATTCGAAGAAGGTTTGAGGGCGTAAAGCCATGATGCAACCAAAGAAGACGAAGTTCCGGAAGGCGCATAAGGGCCGTATCCACGGCGTCGCCTCGTCGGGCGCGACGTTGGCCTTTGGCCAGTTCGGCCTGAAGGCGATGGCGCCTGAGCGCATCACGGCGCGTCAGATCGAAGCCGCCCGTCGCGCGCTGACCCGTCACATGAAGCGTGCCGGCCGCGTCTGGATCCGCGTGTTTCCGGATCTGCCTGTGTCGAAGAAGCCCGCCGAAGTGCGAATGGGCTCGGGCAAGGGCACCCCGGAATTGTGGGTTGCCCGCGTCAAGCCCGGCCGTCTCATTTTCGAGATCGACGGCGTGACCCAGCAAACCGCGAAGGAAGCACTGTCGCTCGCCGCCGCCAAGCTGCCGATCAAGACGCGCTTCGTTGCGCGCATTGCGGAGTAAGGAACCGATCATGGCCGAACTCAAAGTCGAAGATATCCGCGCGATGAGCCCCGATCAGATGGACGAAGCCGTCCTCAATCTGAAGAAGGAGCGGTTCAATCTGCGCTTCCAGCGCGCCACCGGGCAGCTCGAGAACACCTCGCGCCTGCGTGAGGCTCGCCGCGATATCGCACGTATCAAGACTGTCGCTGCGCAGAAGCGCGCCGCGCAGACCAAGACGAAGTAAGGGGCGAAAGATGCCGAAGCGTACTCTCCAGGGCGTCGTCGTCAGCGACAAGCAGGACAAGACCATCGTCGTGCGTGTCGACCGCCGCTTCACCCATCCGATCTACAAGAAGACCATTCGCCGGTCCAAGAACTACCATGCGCATGACGAGAACAATCAGTTCAAGGCAGGCGACACGGTCTGGATCGAAGAAAGCAAACCACTCTCGAAATTGAAGCGCTGGACGGTTGTTCAGAGCGACAAGAAAACAGCTTAAGCGCAAATAGCGCATCAGAAAGAGGACGAGGTGCATCAATGATTCAGATGCAGACCAACCTCGACGTGGCCGATAATTCCGGCGCGCGCCGTGTCATGTGCATCAAGGTTCTTGGAGGTTCCAAGCGCCGGTACGCGACTGTGGGTGACATCATTGTCGTTTCCATCAAGGAAGCCATCCCTCGCGGGAAGGTGAAGAAGGGCGACGTGATGAAAGCCGTCGTCGTTCGCGTTGCGAAGGATATTCGCCGCGCCGATGGTTCCGTCATCCGTTTCGACCGCAACGCGGCTGTGTTGATCAACAACCAGTCCGAGCCGGTCGGTACCCGTATCTTCGGGCCGGTGCCGCGCGAGCTTCGCGCCAAGAACCACATGAAGATCATCTCGCTTGCGCCGGAGGTGCTGTAATGGCTGCCAAGATCCGCAAGGGTGACAAGGTCATCGTGCTCAACGGCCGCGACAAGGGCCGGACCGGCGAAGTGTTCGAGGTGCGTCCCACCGAGAGCAAGGCGCTCGTGCGTGGCGTCAACCTGGTGAAGCGTCACCAGAAGCAGACGCAGGCGCAGGAGGGCGGCATCATCTCGAAGGAAGCCCCGATCCACCTGTCGAACATCGCGATCGTCGGCAAGGACGGCAAGCCGACCCGCGTCGGCTTCAAGATTCAGAAAGATGGCACCAAGGTGCGCGTCGCCAAGCGCTCGGGAGCAGAGATCGATGGCTGAGACCGCATACGTTCCGCGCTTGCGCGCGCAGTTCGACAAGGAGATTCGCGGCAAGCTGGTTGAGCAGTTCGGTTACACGAACGCTTTGCAGGTGCCGGTTCTCGAGAAGGTCGTGCTCAACATGGGCATCGGCGAGGCCGTCAACGACCGCAAGAAGGTCGAGCTGGCTGCCGCCGATCTCGCGCTGATCGCCGGCCAGAAGCCGATCGTCACGCATTCGCGCAAGGCGATCGCGACCTTCAAGCTGCGTGAAGGTCAGGCCATCGGCGCCAAGGTGACGCTGCGCAAGTCCAAGATGTACGACTTCGTCGATCGTCTTGTGAACATCGCGCTGCCTCGCGTCCGCGACTTCCGCGGCCTCAATCCGAAGAGCTTCGACGGCATGGGCAACTACTCGCTCGGCCTCAAGGAGCATCTGGTGTTCCCGGAAATCGACTACGACAAGTCGGGCGAGACCTGGGGCATGGACATTACGATCTGCACCACCGCGACCACCGATGACGAGGCGCGCGCGTTGCTGACCGCATTCAATTTTCCGTTCCGGCAGTGAGACACTGAACTAGTCAGCGTCTCAAACGCGGAAAGGTATGGAGACTACTCGTATGGCGAAGAAAAGTTCAGTCGAGAAGAATAACCGGCGTCAGAAGATGACGAAGAACGCTGCGGCCAAGCGCGCGCGCTTGAAGGCGATTATCGCCGACAAGAACAAGCCGATGGAAGAGCGTTTCGCGGCGACGATCAAGCTTGCCGAGATGCCGCGCAACTCGTCGGCGACCCGCATCCGCAACCGCTGCGAAATCAGCGGCCGTTCGCGCTCGGTCTATCGCAAGAACAAGATGAGCCGCATCGCGCTCCGTGATTACGGCTCGAAGGGCCTGATCCCGGGCCTCGTAAAGTCAAGCTGGTAAGGAGGGTCGGTCATGTCAACGCACGATCCGATCAGCGATCTCATCACCCGTATCCGCAACGCGCAGATGCGCTCCAAGTCCAAGGTTTCGACCCCGGGCTCGAAGATGCGCGCCAATGTTCTCGAAGTGCTGAAGGCCGAGGGTTATATCCGCGGCTACGCAGCGGTCGAGCACGCCGGCGGCCACAATGAACTGGAAATCGAACTGAAGTACTTCGACGGCGAGCCGGTCATCAAGGAGATCGAGCGCGTGTCGAAGCCGGGCCGCCGGGTTTACGCGTCGGTGAAGAACCTGCCGCGCGTCCGCAACGGCCTCGGCATCTCGGTTCTGTCGACGCCGAAGGGAATCATGGCTGACCACGACGCGCGTGACGCGAATGTGGGCGGCGAAGTTCTCTTCACGGTGTTCTAAGGAAGGAAGATCAATGTCACGCGTAGGCAAGAAGCCCGTCGCGATCGCCTCCGGCGTCACCGCGAATATCGAAGGGCAGACCGTCAAGATGAAGGGTCCGAAGGGCGCCCTTCAGTTCGTCGTGCATGACGACGTTGCGGTCGAGATGAAGGATGGCGCGATCACCGTTGCGCCGCGCTTCGAGACCAAGCGCGCGCGTTCGCTGTACGGCACCGCTCGCGCCCAGATCGCGAATCTGGTCGAAGGCGTCACCAAGGGCTTCGAGAAGAAGCTGGAAATCACCGGCGTCGGTTACCGCGCCGCGTTGCAGGGCAAGAACCTGCAACTCGCGCTCGGTTACAGCCACGACGTGATCTATCCGATTCCGGAAGGGATCACGATCACCGTGCCGAAGCCGACCGAAATCACCATCGTCGGCAACGACAGCCAGCGCGTCGGCCAGGTTGCCGCCGAGATCCGCAGCTATCGTCCGCCGGAGCCCTACAAGGGCAAGGGCGTGAAGTACGCCAACGAGTTTATCTTCCGCAAGGAAGGCAAGAAGAAGTAACGGAGCCGGTCATGTCGAAACTCAAGGTCACGAATGCCCGGCGCAAGCAGCGCGTGCGTCTCGCGCTGCGCCGGACGGCGAACGGGCGTCCGCGCCTGTCGGTGTTCCGCTCGTCGAAGCACATCTACGCTCAGGTCATCGACGATCTGAAGGGCGAGACGCTGGCTTCGGCCTCGTCGCTGGAAAAGACGATGCGCGATACCGGCAAGACCGGCGCGGACATCGACGCGGCGAAGGCTGTCGGCAAGCTGCTGGCGGAGCGCGCCGTGAAGAACGGCGTCAAGGAAGTGATTTTCGACCGTGGTGGCTATCTCTACCACGGCCGCGTCAAGGCGCTCGGCGAAGCCGCGCGTGAAAGCGGCTTGAGCTTCTGAGCTCAGCCTTTGAATTTGGTTTGAACGGACACAAGGTCAGGGGCGCGAGCCTCACAAGGATTGGAAAACACCATGGCAGGTGAACGCGAACGCGGTGGACGCGAGCGGGGCGGTCGGGATCGGGAAGAGCGCGACAGCGAGTTCGTCGACAAGCTCGTCCACATCAATCGTGTTGCGAAGGTCGTCAAGGGCGGCAAGCGCTTCGGTTTCGCAGCTCTGGTCGTCATCGGCGACCAGAAGGGCCGGGTCGGGTTCGGCCACGGCAAGGCGCGCGAAGTGCCGGAAGCGATCCGCAAGGCGACCGAGTCGGCGAAGCGCAACCTGACGCGCGTTGCTCTGCGCGAAGGCCGCACTCTGCATCACGACATTGCTGGCCGTCATGGCGCTGGCCGCGTTTATCTGCGCGCAGCTCCTGCCGGTACCGGCATCATCGCGGGCGGCCCGATGCGCGCCGTGTTCGAGACGCTCGGCATCCAGGACGTGGTGGCGAAGTCGATCGGCTCGTCGAATCCCTACAACATGGTTCGCGCGACGTTCGACGCGCTGAAGCATCAGGATTCGCCGCGTTCGGTTGCAAACCGCCGCAACATCAAGGTTTCGACGTTGCAGTCCCGCCGTGTCGGCGGCGACGCGGAAGCTGTCGCGGAATAATGAGGGCATGATCCGGAAAAGTGGTCTTCCGGTTTTCCGATAGGATCATGCCAGTCTGAAAAGACGTTTTGGAGTTAGGACAATGGCCAAGGCCGCAACGAAAACCATCAAGGTCGAGCAGACGGGTAGCCCGATCCGCCGTCAGGCCGCGCAGCGCGCGACGCTGATCGGCCTGCGTCTCAACAAGATCGGCCGTGTCTCTGAGTTGCAGGATTCGCCTGCGGTTCGCGGCATGATCGACAGGGTCAAGCACCTCGTTCGCGTCGTCGACGAGAAGTAAGGAAGCAAGCGATGAAGCTCAATGAGATCGCCGACAACAGCGGCTCGCGCAAGAAGCGCATGCGGGTTGGCCGTGGCATTGGCTCCGGCAAGGGCAAGCAGGCGGGCCGCGGCGGCAAGGGCCAGACCGCGCGTTCGGGTGTGCGCATCAAGGGTTTTGAAGGCGGCCAGATGCCGCTGCATCGCCGTCTGCCGAAGCGCGGCTTCAACAACATTTTCCGGCTCGACCTGACCGAGGTCAATCTCGACCGTCTTCAGGAAGCCATTGATGCCAAGAAGCTCGATGCCAAGGCGACCGTGAACGCGGAGGCGCTGGTGAAGTCCGGACTGCTGCGTCGTTCGAAGGACGGCGTGCGGCTGCTCGGCCGCGGTGAACTCAAGGCCAAGCTCAACATCGAAGTCCACGGCGCGACCAAGTCCGCGATCGAGGCAGTCGAGAAGGCCGGCGGTTCGGTGAAGATCCTCGCTCCGGCGAAGGACGAAGCTGCACAGAAGGCTGCTGCCAAGAAGCCGAACAGGAAGGCTTCGTAAGATTCGACCGATCCCGCCTTTGTGACCGGCCACCGCGACAAGACTTCCTATATGGTCGTGCGAAGTCTTAAAATCGCAGGTAGCCGGCCCGTAAGGCCCGGTACTGACGAATAGAAGGATCGGAGCCTCTCATGGCCTCTGCAGCGGAACAACTGGCGGCAAACCTCAACTTCGCGGCATTCGCAAAGGCTGACGAACTCAAGAAGCGCATCTGGTTTACACTGGGTGCGCTGCTTGTTTATCGGCTGGGCACTTACATCCCGTTGCCCGGTATCGATCCGAACATCTGGGAGCAGGTGTTCAAGTCGCAGGCCGGCGGCATTCTCGGCATGTTCAATATGTTCGCCGGCGGCGGCATCCACCGCATGGCGATTTTCGCGCTGAACATCATGCCGTACATCTCGGCGTCGATCATTCTTCAGTTGCTGACGACTGTTTCGCCGCAGCTCGAAGCCCTCAAGAAGGAGGGCGAGTCGGGCCGCAAGCAGATCAACCAGTACACCCGCTATCTCACCGTCATTCTCGCGGCGTTCCAGGCTTACGGCATCTCCGTCGGGCTCGAAGGCGCGGGCAATGTCGTGTCCGATCCCGGCATGTTCTTCCGCATCTCGACGGTCATCACGCTGACCGGCGGCACCATGTTTCTGATGTGGCTCGGTGAGCAGATCACCTCGCGCGGCATCGGCAACGGCATCTCGCTGATCATCCTGGCCGGCATCGTCGCCGAACTGCCGTCGGCCATCGCCGGCACGCTCGAACTTGGCCGTCAGGGCGCGCTGTCCACGTTCCTGATTCTTGCGATCATCATCATGGCCGTCGCGGTCATCATGCTGATCGTGTTCGTCGAGCGCGCGCAGCGCCGCCTTCTGATCCAGTATCCGAAGCGCCAGGTCGGCAACAAGATGTTCGAGGGCCAGTCCTCGCATCTGCCGCTCAAGCTCAACACCGCGGGCGTGATTCCGCCGATCTTCGCGTCGTCGCTGCTGCTGCTGCCGACCACGATCGCCAGTTTCAACGCAGGCAAGGGCCCCGAGTGGTTCCAGTGGCTGACGACGCAGCTCAGCCACGGTCGTCCGCTGTTCCTTTTTCTGTATCTCGCGATGATCGTGTTCTTCGCGTTCTTCTACACGGCGATCGTGTTCAACCCGACCGAGACCGCCGACAATCTCAAGAAGCATGGCGGCTTCATTCCCGGCATCCGTCCCGGCGAGCGCACCGCCGAGTACATCGACTACGTGCTGTCGCGCATCACGGTGATCGGTGCGATTTATCTCGCGGTCGTTTGTCTGATCCCGGAAATTCTTATCTCTTACGCGTCGGTGCCGTTCTATCTCGGCGGTACGTCGCTGCTGATCGTCGTCAGTGTGACGATGGATACGGTCGCCCAGGTGCAGGGCTATTTGCTGGCGCACCAGTACGAAGGGCTGATCCGGAAATCGAAACTGAGGGGCCGCCGTAAATGAGGTTGATTCTTCTCGGGCCGCCGGGGGCGGGCAAGGGAACGCAGGCGCAACGACTGGTTCACAAGCACGGTATCGTTCAGCTCTCCACCGGAGAGATGTTGCGTGCCGCTGTCGCGGCCGGAACGCCCATCGGCCTCAAGGCGAAGGACATCATGGCCAGCGGCGCGCTGGTGCCCGACGAGGTCGTGGTCGGCATCATCGCCGACCGCATCGAGGAGCCGGACGCGAAGAAGGGCTTCATTCTCGATGGCTTTCCGCGCACCGTGCCGCAGGCCGGGGCGTTGGACGAACTGCTCAAAAGGAAGCACCTCAAGCTCGACGCTGTGGTGGAGCTGCGCGTGAATGAAAGCGCGCTGCTGGAGCGGGTCGAGACACGGGTCGCGCAGATGCGCGAGCGTGGCGAAGAGGTCCGGATCGACGATACGCCGGAGGTGCTCTCGAAGCGCCTGGCCAGCTATCGCGCTCAGACCGAGCCGCTGGTTCACTACTACTCGGAGAAGCGCAAGCTCATCACCATCGACGGCATGATGACCATCGAGCAGGTGACGGGCGCGATCAACCGGGTGCTGGCGGCGCTGGAAGCCGATTCGGCTGCCAAGTCCGCCAAGAAGGGCGCCCGGAAGACCGCGAAGCCGGCCTTGGCGGCCGCCAAGGCACCCGCCAGGAAGGCCAAAAAGGCCGCTAAACCGGCTGAGAAGGCTGTTAAGGGCCGCAAAAAGCCCGCCGCCAGGGCCAAAACCCGGGCGGCTGGAACCAAAGCCGCCAAGACCCGGAAAGTGGCTAAAAAGGCCACGAAAAAGAGCGCTAAGGCCGTCAAACGGTTGACGAAACGCCGCTGAATACATTAATAAGCCCGCATCCAGTCGGATAGTTCAGACGATGCCGGGCCCCGAAAGAAAAATGGGGAGGGCGTCGTGTTTGCGTTTGTGAACACCCGCCCGACGCCAGAGACCTAACAAAGACAAGCTGTCCGGAGCGGACGGCGACAGGAGCGAAGACCGTGGCCCGTATTGCAGGCGTCAACATTCCGACCAACAAGCGCGTGCTGATCGCGCTTCAGTACATTCATGGCATCGGCCAGAAGAACGCCGCGACCATCGTGGAGCAGCTCAAGATTCCGGCCGACCGCCGCGTCTCGCAGCTCACCGACGCCGAAGTTCTCCAGATCCGCGAAATGATCGACCGGGACTTCCTGGTCGAGGGTGACCTGCGCCGCGAAGTCGGTATGAACATCAAGCGTTTGATGGACCTCGGCTGCTACCGTGGCCTGCGTCATCGCCGAGGCCTTCCGGTGCGTGGTCAGCGGACCCACACCAACGCGCGCACCCGCAAGGGTCCGGCCAAGGCCATCGCCGGCAAGAAGAAGTAATTTGGCGAATAGCGAATAGGGGTTGGCGAATAGAATCTGTTCGCCACTCGCCATTCGCTACTCACCTGAGGGTGTAGCCGCTGGCATTACGGCGGCGTTGAGATCGAAAGCAAGGAACGACCATGGGTAAAGAAGCCACACGCGTCCGCCGCCGTGAACGCAAGAACATCGCCTCCGGCATCGCGCACGTGAACTCGTCATTCAACAACACGACCATCACCATCACCGACGCGCAGGGCAACACCATTGCCTGGTCGTCGGCCGGCACGATGGGCTTCAAGGGATCGCGCAAGTCGACCCCGTATGCGGCTCAGGTTGCCGCCGAAGACGTGTCGAAGAAGGCGCAGGAACACGGCATGCGCACGCTCGAAGTCGAGGTCGCGGGTCCCGGTTCGGGCCGTGAATCGGCTCTGCGCGCCTTGCAGGCTGCGGGCTTCACCGTCACCTCGATCCGCGACGTGACCACGATCCCGCACAACGGTTGCCGTCCGCGCAAGCGCCGGCGCGTCTGATTTTTGACTGCCGCGGGCGATATGCGCCCGCGTTGTTTTTAAGATGCGATGACGCGGCCATTGTTTAACAACGGTGCCCGCGCCGCCAGAACCTCCAACGCCTGTAATTCGAAGGCATGGGTGACCCAGTGACGATCCAGAAAAATTGGCAAGAACTCATTCGTCCGAACAAGCTCAACGTGACGCCTGGTTCGGATCCGACCCGTTTCGCAACCGTCGTTGCCGAGCCGCTCGAGCGCGGCTTCGGCCAGACGCTCGGCAACGCGCTGCGCCGCGTGCTGCTGTCGTCGCTGCAGGGCGCTGCCGTGCAGTCGGTCCACATCGACGGCGTGCTGCACGAGTTCTCCTCGATCGCCGGTGTGCGCGAGGACGTGACTGACATCGTTTTGAACGTGAAGGACATCTCGATCAAGATGCAGGGCGAAGGCCCGAAGCGCATGGTCGTGAAGAAGTCGGGTCCGGGCGTCGTCACCGCCGGCGACATCCAGACCGTCGGCGACGTCGTCGTACTGAATCCTGATTTGCAGATCTGCACCCTCGACGAGGGCGCTGAAATCCGCATGGAGTTCACCGTGAACTCCGGCAAGGGCTACGTCGCCGCCGAGCGCAACCGTCCCGAAGACGCGCCGATCGGCCTGATCCCGGTGGACAGCCTGTTCTCTCCGGTTCGCAAGGTGTCCTACAAGGTCGAGAACACCCGCGAAGGCCAGATCCTCGACTACGACAAGCTGACGCTGACCATCGAGACCAACGGCGCGATCTCGCCGGACGACGCGCTCGCTTATTCGGCGCGCATCCTGCAAGACCAGCTCAACGTGTTCGTGAACTTCGAGGAGCCCCGCAAGGAGGTTGCCGCCGAGATCATTCCGGATCTCGCCTTCAACCCTGCGTTCCTCAAGAAGGTCGACGAACTCGAACTGTCGGTTCGTTCGGCCAACTGTCTGAAGAACGACAACATCGTCTACATTGGCGACCTCGTGCAGAAGTCGGAAGCGGAAATGCTCCGCACCCCGAACTTCGGCCGCAAGTCGCTGAACGAAATCAAGGAAGTGCTGGCCCAGATGGGTCTGCACCTCGGTATGGAAGTGCCCGGTTGGCCGCCGGAGAATATCGACGAGCTGGCCAAGCGCTTCGAGGATCACTACTAAGAACTGCGTCATCCTTCGAGGCCGCCGCAAGAGCGTCGGCACCTCAGGATGACGAACAAGCGATAGTCCGTCATCCTGAGGTGCGAGGGCGTAGCCCGAGCCTCGAAGGGTGACGGGATAAGAGGGCGAACGCAGGCAGCCCACCTGAGCAACATGTCCGACGAACCGTCGCGGCAATCGAAATTGAGGAATAAGTCATGCGTCACGGCAAGGTTCATCGGAAACTCAACCGCACCGCGGAGCATCGCCGCGCGATGTTCGCCAACATGTGCGCCGCGCTGATCAAGCACGAGCAGATCGTCACCACTTTGCCGAAGGCGAAGGAGCTTCGCCCGATCGTCGAGAAGCTGGTGACGCTCGGCAAGAAGGGCGGCCTCGCGCTGCGCCGTCAGGCGATCGGCGAGATGCGCGATGTCGATCAGGTCAAGAAGCTGTTCGATGTGCTGGCGCCCCGTTACAAGGACCGTCAGGGCGGCTACACCCGTATCATCAAGGCCGGCTTCCGCTACGGCGACAACGCGCCGATGGCCGTGATCGAGTTCGTCGACCGCGACGTCGATGCCAAGGGCCAGGATTCGGGTCCGGTGCAGGAAGCGTCGTCGGAAGCGGCGTAAATCTTTCCCGTCACCCTGAGGTGCGCGCTCTTTCTTGCGCGCCTCGAAGGGTGACGGTGATGCATCCTTCGAGGCTCGCCGCAAGCGCGGCTCGCACCTCAGGATGACGAATCTCAAAGGAGCGGCGCCTGGTGCGCCGCTTTTTTGTTGGCGGGATGTTTCCTGCGCGGCCACAATGCCATGACCGGGCGGACACGATCCTGCACTGGCGCTGTGCGGGACCGCTCCTATGTCAGGTGGACAGGAGCAACTCACATGAAAATCGATCTTTCAGGCACCACCGCAATCGTGACCGGCTCGACCGGCGGCATCGGGCTGGCCATCGCCAGGGGCCTCGCCGGGGCAGGGGCGAGTGTCGTGGTGAACGGCCGCACACAGGCCAAGGCGGACGCAGCGGCGGCGGCCATCGTCAAGGCGGTCCCGGGAGCCGGGGCGCGGGGTGTCGCCGCTGACGTGTCCACTGCCGAGGGATGCGCAAAGCTCGTCGAGGCCGTGCCTGGCGCGGATATTCTCATCAACAACGCCGGCATCTTCGAGCCGAAGGACTTTTTCGATATTCCCGACGCGGACTGGACCCGCTTTTTCGAGGTCAATGTCATGTCCGGTGTACGGCTGTCGCGCGCCTACATGCCGGGGATGCTGAAGCGCAACTGGGGCCGCATCGTTTTCATCTCGTCGGAATCGGGGGTCAACATTCCGAGCGAGATGATTCATTACGGCATGTCCAAAACCGCGCAGCTCGCCGTCTCGCGCGGGCTCGCTGAACTGACCAAGGGCACCAATGTGACCGTCAATTCGGTGCTGCCCGGCCCGACCATGTCGGAGGGTGTCGAGGTTTTTGTGAAGGATCTGGCGAAGCAGAACGGCCAGTCTCTGGAAGAGGCGGCCTCGCAATTCGTCAAGCAGCACCGGGGGACGTCGTTGATCCAGCGATTCGCCACCGTCGACGAGATCGCCAACATGGTGGTCTATGTCAGTTCGCGCGAGGCATCGGCCACCAACGGTGCGGCGTTGCGGGCCGAGGGTGGGATTATCCAGACGATCGCGTAGCGCGTTTCGGAGAAGCGACAAATTCATTTCGGCGTTTTCCAGGAATGATTTTCTCCCGGGACGTCGTGTCGCATGCGACAAACGTCGCAGATCGGCCGCTTGTCACATCACTGTAACGTCACTGTCGCATTAATGCGGGCATGCTCATGGCTGCAATGCGGCATGCCCGTTCGCCTTGTTCGCGGCAATTGTCGCTCTAGATCAAGCGGATACGGCACGACTTTCAATGATCGGCTGACCAGTGATCCGGTTCTGACATTCGTATCGCATCGTTCGCACGCACTTCTACGAATGTCAGAACCAAAGGATCACTGGAATTATAGTTGTTCGTGTTCTTTCGTATCCGACGTTCGCTCGGGAGACGCTGCGGGATGAAGCGAACATCGGATACGGGACACCTATCGTGTGGACGACTGTTTTGAATGAAAAAACCGCCAACCTCTCGCCTCCGCGCTTTGAGCCGGGCGGCTGGATGCAGTGGCCGGACAACGAGGATTACAGCCTCCAGTTCATGCGCGTGCTGGGCTCGGCGCAGGAAGGCGGCAGCACAATCTCGGAATGCTTTCTGACGGCTGGCCGAATCGCGGCCGGCGACGACGAAAGCTGGCATAGCGCATGGACCACCATCGCCGATATCAACAAGGAGCGGGGCGATCTCGCCCACAGCGCTGGCAATCTCCATTCGGCGCGCAGCAACTGGCTGCGGGCATCGAACTACTACCGGACTTCGGAAGTCTTTCTCAAACTGGATGACGTCCGGCGGGCAGCCGCGCTGGAGCAAATGCGGGCCTGCGCGAATCTGGTGGTCACGTATCAGCCGTCGGGCGGCGAGCTGGTTCGCATTCCCTGTTTCGAGAACGGCTTCGTGGAAGCCTATTTTCTGCCCGCGCCCGGTTCGGATTCCCGGACATCTGTCGTCGTTTGCGTCGGCGGGCCGGAACATTTCAAGGAAGAGTATCTGCTGACCCTGTTGCGGCAGGCTCATTCGCGCGGCCTGTCGCTGTTGCTGGCCGATCTGCCGGGGCAGGGAGGCGCGCCGAAACTCAAGGAGATGGTGCGATACGAGGTTGAGACCGCGATCAGTTGCTGCGTGGACTATCTGGTGGCGCGCGGTGACATCGACGAGCGGCGGATCGCCATTTTCGGCGACGGACTGGGCGCGGCCTATGCCTCGCGCGCGGCGGGTCTCGACGACCGGTTCGCCGCGGCCGTGTGCGATGCCGGAATCTGGGACATGCACCAGCGCGCGACGGCGACGCAATGGATGTCAGGACACAACGGCGGGGACATTATCGGCGATGAGATTCGCAGGATGCAGCGTCATGGCGGCATCACCAGCATCAAGTGTCCGATCCTGATGACGTTCGGGGAGTTTGACTGGCTCGATACCCGTCACGCCGATGCTCTCTGCACGGCGCTGAGGAAGGAGGGCGTGGACGTGACGCTGAAGGTGTTCTCCGCCGCCGAGACGGCTGCGGCGCACGGTCAGTCCGACAACCCCACCATCGGCAACGAGTTCATTTTCGACTGGATATCGGCGCGCCTGCGAACGGCGCGTGCGCCGGCGGAGTGACGGTCAACTGCCTACGGCTATCATTTGCGCGGCTTTCGCCAGGCGCTCCTTGAGCGTGGAAAGTTTGTCGGTGAGGTCGCGGAATGTCTGCGTCGAGAAGTCCGAGAAGACAAGATTGTCGGCGACCACCTGCTGCGAATAGAGATTCGCGATCTGCTTGTGCGCCTTGTCGGTCAGCGACATCAGCACGACGCGCGCGTCTTCCTTCGACGCGACACGGCGCATGAAGCCATGCTTCTCCAGGCTTTTCGTCTGGGTGGTCACGAACGAAGGATCGACGTGAAGTTTTGTCGAGACCTCCCGGACGGAAATACCCTTGCCCTCATCCAGATCGTTGACCGCCATCAGGATCAGCCATTGCGGGCAGGTGATGTCCAGCATCCGCGCCCAGTTGGAACGGATTTCTTCGAGATGCGTGTTGATCGAAATAACATCCCAGATGAACTTCCGGACCAGCGCATCGTCAGGTCCCATGGGATGAGTGTCGCGTGCCGCGGCGCGCGGGCTCGCAGTATGACGTTGGGATGAAATTTTCTTGGCGGGGAGTCTGCCAGCCATTTAATGCCGCCTTTTCGAACGAATGCGCAAAAATATGTCAACCCAACCACCAATGCAATCGTTGCTTGCGTCATCCCGCTGACATGATGTTGCGGGGAAAGCACACGACGGCGGCCAAATAAAAGCATGAGTAAATCAATTATTGTAATCATCTGACCCTTAAAGGCATTGTCGCCCTGTCAGCCGGAGTCATCGGGTGACTCGCAGGTTGTTTCGCTCCGGAAGGAGAGGCAATTGGCGGTAAGCGGGGATCAAGGGGCTGATTGGGGTGGCTAGCGCCACGGGAAGCGGACCTTTCCTCAATTGATCATTTTTGGAGGTTTTATGAGCAAGATTAAGAGCCTTATCCTGGGTTCGGCGGCCATGCTGGCGGCTGCTTCGGGAGCACAGGCGGCTGATCTTCCCGTCAAGGCGAAAGCGGTCCAGTACGTGAAGATCTGCTCCCTGTATGGAGCTGGTTTCTACTACATCCCTGGCACCGACACCTGCATCAAGCTGGGCGGCTACGTTCAGTTGGACGCGAACGTCAACGCTGGCGTCCACGACAAGCCAGCTTGGGATAACGGCAACAACCTCGGTCTTCAGAACCGCGCGTCGGATTACTTCACGACCCGCACGCGCGCGAGCCTGAACATCGATACCCGCACCGCGAGCGAATACGGCGTTGTCCGCACCTACTGGTCGAGCAACTTCCAGCACACCTCCGGCGACGGTCCGTCGTCCGGCGTGCTGACCATGGACTACGGCTTCGTTCAGTTCGCCGGCTTCACCCTCGGTAAGGCGACTTCGGTGTTCCAGACCCCCTGGGGTGCGAACCCGACCAACCTGAACACCTCCTACCTGATCGGCGGCTACGACAACGCCACCGGCATTACCCAGGCGGCCTACACCTTCCAGTTCGGCAACGGCGTGTCCGCTTCGCTCGCGGTTGAAGACAACCGCGTGATCAACCGCGCTCCGATCTACAACGGCGCGATTCTTCCGACGAATGCCCAGCTCTTCACGGGTGCGTTCACCAACGCGTCCGGCGGTAACGTTTCGCCTGACATCGTCGGCAACATCCGCGTCGACCAGGCGGCTTTCACCGCACAGCTGTCCGGTGGTCTGCACAATATCCACGCCAACTACTACGGCACGACCGAACCGACCGGCCATCCGAGCGATGAATGGGGCTTCGCGATCCAGGGCGGTATCCAGCTGAAGAACCTGCCGACGGGTCCGGGCGACAAGCTGTCGTTCAGTGCGATCTATACGGACGGCGCTCCGAAGTATGTCATCGGCGGCACCACCGGCAACAGCTTCGACTCGTTCAACAACACGGGTACATCGGGCGCTGCCTTCTATCAGTCGTTCGCTGTGGCGTCGCTGCTTGACGGCGTCTACACCACGGGCGGCTCGATCCAGAAGACCAAGGTCTGGGCTGTTCAGGGCGGCTACGAACATAACTGGAATGCCCAGTGGCAGACCGGCATCTTCGGTAGCTACGTGAATGTCGACTATAACGACGTGGCGTCGGCGATCCTTGCTGGCGGCTATGCGCCGTCCCTCGTCGCTGGCAGCACGTACAATCCAGACTTCAAAATCTGGCAGATCGGTTCGCGTACCTCCTGGACTCCGGTTCGCAACCTGACGTTCTCCGGCGAAGTGCTGTACACCACGATCGACCAGAGCAGCACGGGTGGTCTGGTTGCCGCCGCGGCTGGCAACGCTGGCCTCTTCAAGCCGGCTGGCGCTTACGAGTTCAAGGATCAGGGCGTCCTGTCCGGCAACTTCCGCGTCCGCCGCACCTGGTAATCGCGACCGCCTCGCGGCGATTGCAATCTGAATACGGAAGACCCCGGCAGGAAACTGCCGGGGTTTTTCTTTAGTGCATCCGAAAGTGGAAACTGATTTCCGAAAAGCGGCGAGGCGTGATCGGCGATATCGAACAAACAGATACCGCGTTGCACACGGAATTGTGAGGGGAGATATGCATTCTGATTGTTTGACTAAATAAGGTAATTAAGGCATGGTCTGATCACAGCGCGGCGTTGACGTCGCTGCTCGATTGCGCACCAGTTTTTCTCAGAGAATCTCCCATAACCTCCGGCAATGCCCTGCCGGAGGTTTTTTATCGGGTGACGCACACACGAGTGCGAAGACTTCACCAGCCTTCCAGCACCAGCTTGCCGGTGGAGCGTCCGCCCTCCAGCAGGGCGTGCGCCTGCTTGAGGTTCGCCGCGTTGATCTTGCCGAGCACCTTGTCGAGGGTGGTGCGCAGCACGCCGTTGTCGATCAGGCTGGCGACGTCATCGAGCAGCTTGTGCTGCGCGATCATGTCGTCGGTCTGGAATGACGAGCGCGTGAACATCGATTCCCAGTGCAGCGATACCGCCTTGCCCTTCAACAGATTGACGTTGAGCGACGCCGGATCGTCGATCAGCCCGATCTTGCCTTGCGGCGCGACGACGTCCGCGAGGGTCGCGAAGTGCTGGTCGGTGTTGGTGAGGGCGGCGATCAGCGCCACCGGCGGGACTTTCAGTGCGGCGAGCTGATCCTTCATCGGCTTGGAATGATCGATCACATGGTGCGCGCCGAGTTCAAGGCACCATTTGCTGGATTCGGGACGCGATGCTGTCGCGACCACGGTGAGGCCGGTGAGCCGCCGCGCAAGCTGGATCAGGATCGAACCGACGCCGCCGGCGCCGCCGACGATCAGCAGCGTGCGCGGATCGACGCTTTTGCCGGGCGCAACGCCGAGACGGTCGAACAACAGTTCCCACGCCGTGATCGAGGTGAGGGGCAGGGCGGCGGCCTGCGCGAACGACAGCGTCTTCGGCTTATGGCCGACGATCCGCTCATCCACGAGATGGAATTCGGAGTTGGTGCCCTGGCGCTGGATCGAGCCGGCGTACCAGACCTCGTCGCCCGGCTTGAACAGCGACACGTCGGGGCCCACGGCATCGACGATGCCTGCGGCGTCAAAGCCCAAAATCTTGATCTCGCCCGCGGGCGGCTCGGCGCGCTTGCGGACCTTGTAGTCCACCGGATTCGCGGAAATCGCCTTCACCGAGACACGGATGTCGCGTCCCTTCGGTTCGGGCTTCGCGGCTTCGAAATCGATCAGCGCCTCCGCCGCATCGATCGGCAGCGACTTCTTGTAACCCACGGCTTTCATTGTTCTTGCTCCATCTGGACCTTCGCGGTCTCCGGGACCTACCTGTCGCGCTTGAGCCAGATTTGCAAGTACTGTCATTTCGGGGATATAGTCACCATTCGGATACTAACGCATTTTCAGGCAAAGTGGGAACCGGTTTGCCGTTAGAAAATGCGTCTCATCAATAGTTTGCGCGTACTCTGATCGCAAAACCGGTGTCCACTTTTGCGGAGTGCGCGCGAGGAAGTTTTCCCATGAAACGACAGGATTTCGGCTGCGCTCCGGGCTGTTCGGTGGAGGTCACGCTCGATCTGATCGATGGCAAATGGAAGGGCGTCATTCTCTATCACTTGCAGGAGGGGCGGCTGCGTTTCGGCGAATTGCGCAAGCGGCTGCCGCGGATCACCCAGCGGATGCTGACCAAGCAGCTTCGGGCCCTGGAGGAGGATGACCTGATCGTCCGCAAGGTGTATGCGGAGGTCCCGCCCCGGGTGGATTATGAACTCTCCGAGACGGGCCAGCGGCTGCGGCCGGTGATCGATGCACTCAAGGCGTGGGGTGATGCCAATCGCGCCAGGGTCGATGCTGCATTGGAAAACAAGGCTGCGGGAGCAAGGAAGACCCAACCACAACCGGACGCCGCGTCGCGTCCTCCGAAGCGGCCCAAGGCAGCGTGACAAGGCAGCGTGAGGTGACTTCTCTTGCCGCAATGGGCGCGACTATCTCTTTGGAATCAAGTTCAGGATTGCTTTCATGACCGTTATCCGTGCGCTTTCCGCACTTCTCGTCTCATCCGTTCTCGCCGCGCCTGCGCTGGCGCAGGACCGCTTCGTTCCGCAGTCGCCGGCACAGCTTCGGCTGTCATATGCGCCGATCGTTCAGCGCGTGCAGCCAGCAGTGGTGAACGTCTATGCCGCCAAGGCAGTGCCGCGAAATCCGCTGCTGGACGATCCGATGTTCCGCCGTTTCTTCGGCGTTCCCGGCAACCAGCCCGAACAGATGCAGCGCTCGCTCGGCTCCGGCGTGATGGTCGATGCGTCGGGTCTCGTGGTCACCAACAATCACGTCATTGAAGGCGCCGACCAGGTGAAGGTCTCGCTCTCCGACAAGCGCGAGTTCGAAGCAGAGATCGTGCTGAAGGACAGCCGCACTGATTTGGCGGTGCTGCGCCTGAAGGATGCGAAGGAAAAATTCCCGGTGCTGGAGTTTTCGAACTCCGACGACGCGCTGGTCGGCGACGTTGTGATTGCCATTGGCAATCCGTTCGGTGTCGGACAGACCGTGACCCACGGCATCATCTCGGCGCTGGCGCGCACGCAGGTCGGCATCACCGACTATCAGTTCTTCATCCAGACCGACGCGGCGATCAATCCCGGCAACTCGGGCGGCGCGCTGGTGGACATGACCGGCAAGCTGGTCGGTGTGAACACCGCGATCTTTTCGCGCTCCGGCGGCTCGCAGGGCATCGGCTTTGCCATTCCGGCCAATATGGTGCGCGTTGTCGTTGCTTCGGCGAAGGGCGGTGGCAATGCGGTGAAGCGTCCGTGGCTCGGCGCGCGCCTCCAGGCCGTGACGCCCGAGATCGCCGAGACGCTTGGGCTGAAGCGTCCGACCGGCGCGCTGGTGGCAAACATCTCTGAGGGAAGTCCATCGGCCAAGGCCGGGCTCAAGCTGTCCGACCTGATCGTGTCCATCGACGGCCAAGCTATCGACGATCCGAATGCATTCGATTATCGCTTCGCGACGCGTCCGCTCGGCGGCACGGCGCAGGTGGAAGTGCTGCGCGGAGGCAAGCCGCTGAAGCTTGCGATCACGCTGGAAACCGCGCCGGACACCGGACGCGACGAACTCGTCATCAAGGCGCGTTCGCCGTTTCAGGGCGCGAAGATCGCCAACATCTCGCCGGCACTGGCGGACGAACTGAAACTCGACAGCAGCATCGAGGGCGTGGTCGTGACCGATTTGCCCGACAATGCAATCGCGGCGAATGTCGGATTCAAGAAAGGTGACGTGATCGCCGCTGTGAACGGTCAGAAGATCGCCCGGACCAAGGATCTCGACAAGCTTGCCACCGAAGGCTCGCGGCTCTGGCGCATCACCGTGATCCGCGGCGGCCAGCAATTGTCCGTTGTGCTCGGGGGATGATGTTGTCGGAATGGCAGCGTTGCCGTCATCCTGAGGTGCGAGGGCTTTTGCCCGAGCCTCGAAGGATGGCGGTGCCTCGAAGTCATCCTTCGAGGCTCACCGCCATAGCAGGCGTAACCTGCGTAAACTTGGCTACGATGGCGGTTCGCACCTCAGGATGACGGCACAACGTACAAATAAATGAACGTCAAACGCAACGCGCCATCGCCAAACCTCTTCGCCGCAGCCGGCATGGAGCAGGATGCACCGCGTCCGCTCCCGGACAAGCTGCGGCCGCGGACGCTTGCGGATGTGGTCGGTCAGGATCACATTCTCGGCCCCGACGGCGCGCTGACGCGCATGCTGGAGACGCGCACGCTCGGCTCGCTGGTGTTCTGGGGCCCGCCCGGCACCGGCAAGACCACGGTGGCGCGGCTGCTGGCCGATGCGACCGAGCTGGAGTTCGAGCAGATCTCGGCGGTGTTCTCCGGTGTCGCCGATCTCAAGAAGGTATTCGACGCAGCGCGCGCCCGCCGCGAGATGGGCAAGGGCACGCTGCTGTTCGTGGACGAGGTGCATCGTTTCAACCGCGCGCAGCAGGATTCGTTTCTGCCGGTGATGGAAGACGGCACCGTGGTGCTGGTCGGCGCCACCACCGAAAATCCGTCGTTCGAACTCAACGCGGCGCTTCTGTCGCGTGCGCGGGTGCTGGTGTTTCATTCGCTCGATGCCGCGGCGGTGGAGAAACTTTATGCGCGCGCCGAAGAGGTCGAAGGCAGGAAGCTGCCGCTTGACGCCGAGGCCCGCGCGATGCTGGTGCGGATGGCCGATGGCGATGGACGCGCCGCGCTGACGCTGGCGGAAGAAGTCTGGCGTGCCGCGCGCAAGGACGAGATTTTCAACTCCGCGCAGTTGCAGGAGATTCTCCAGCGCCGCGCGCCGATCTACGACAAGTCCGCCGACGGGCACTACAACCTGATCTCCGCGCTGCATAAATCCGTGCGCGGCTCCGATCCCGATGCTGCGCTGTATTATCTCGCGCGTATGCTGGACGCCGGCGAGGACCCGCTGTTCCTGGCCCGGCGTGTGGTGCGGATGGCGGTGGAGGATATCGGGCTTGCCGATCCGCAGGCGCTGGCGATCTGCAATGCCGCCAAGGATGCCTATGATTTCCTCGGCAGCCCCGAGGGCGAGCTGGCGATCGCGCAGGCGGTGATCTATCTCGCCACCGCGCCGAAATCCAACGCGGGCTATATGGCCTACAAGGCCGCGATGCGCACGGCGAAGGAGGGCGGCTCGCTGCTGCCGCCGAAGCATATTCTCAATTCGCCGACAAAACTGATGCAGTCCGAGGGTTACGGCGCGGGCTATCAGTACGATCACGACATGCCGGACGCGTTCTCAGGGCAGGACTACTTTCCCGAAGCGCTCGGCCGCCAGACGTTCTACGATCCGCCGGACCGCGGCTTTGAACGCGAGATTCGCAAGCGGCTCGACTACTGGGCGAAACTGAGAAGGGAACGCAACGCTTGACCGATTTTAACGTCGATCTCGACGCTTATTTTGCACGCATCGGCTACGATGGTCCGCGCGCACCGACGCTCGACCTGCTGAAGAAAATCATTCTGTTGAATCAGCGTGCGATTACTTTCGAGAATTTAAGCTCGTTCGCCGGGGTGCCGGTGGTGATCAATCCGTCGACCATCGAAAAGAAGATCATTCGCGATGGGCGCGGCGGCTATTGCCACGAGCAGAACCAGTATCTGCGTCTTGTGCTCAAGGCACTGGGATTCGACGCGCGCCTGCGGATGGCGCGGGTCCGCTGGATGCAGCCGCCCGAGGCAATGCCGCAGCGTGGCCACATGACGCTGAACGTCGCCGTTGACGGGCACTGGTATCTGAGCGACGTGGCGTTCGGAGCGATGACGCCGACCGCGCCGCTGCGTCTCGATACACCGGAAGAGCAGGCCACGCCGCATCAGCCTTACCGTGTGATTCCGATCGGTGACTCACTTCATCTCGAAGTGAAGCTGGGCGATCACTGGCGGCCGGTCTACAGCTTCGACAGCGTCGATTACTATCCGGTCGATTTCGAAGCGGCCAACTGGCAGGTGTCCACATTTCCGGCTTCGGAGTTCGTCAGGAACCTGGTCGTTGCGCGCCCGACTGATGATCGCCGCCAGATTCTCAACAACACCCAGCTTTCAATCCGTCATGCCGACGGCGCGGTCGAGAAGCGGACGCTGGCCAGCGTTGAAGAATTGCGTTCGACACTGACGACGATGTTCGGAATTGCGTTGCCTGCTGATATAAAAGTCGATGAAGCCTTGGAAGGGCTTTTCAGGGCTGAGGGCCGAGCATGAGCCGCCGCGTCAGAAAACCTCTCGCCAAGAAGTCCGAGCGCGAGGACCGCAAGGGCGGCAAACGCACCGGCAAGCCGGCCCTTGGCAAGAAGGCGTCGGACAAGCGCGGACCGGCGCAGCGCGCGTCGGGCAAGCCGGAGAAGTTTGAAAAGAACCGTCACCCTGAGGTGCGAGGCAATGCCTCGCCTCGAAGGGCGACGGCATCATCTTTCGAGGCGCGCAACGAGCGCGCACCTCAGGATGACGCCGTGAAAGCAAAGGTTGCCCCGCCGCCGTTGCCGACGAAGGTGCAGACCGTTGTCGTGACTGCCGATGAAAACAATATGCGCGTCGATCGCTTTCTCGAGCATCGCTTTCCCGGCCTGTCGTTCTCCCATATCCAGCGCATCGTCCGCAAAGGCGAGCTGCGCATCAACGGCAAGCGCGCCGACAGCAAGGACCGGCTTGAGGAAGGCCAGAGCGTGCGCATTCCGCCGCTGAAGCTCGACGCGCCGAAGGCCGGCGGCGAGTTGTCCGAGGCCGCGAGCAAGACGCTCGAGGAACTGCGCAAGATGATCCTGTTCGAGGACGAGGATCTGATGGTGCTGAACAAGCCCGCGGGTCTCGCCGTGCAGGGCGGCTCGGGCATGACCAAGCATGTCGACCAGATGCTGGAAGTGATGCGCGACGCCAAGGGGCAGAAGCCGCGTCTGGTCCATCGTCTCGACCGCGAAACATCCGGCTGTCTTCTGATCGCCAAGACACGCTTTGCGGCCAGCGCGCTGACCGGCTCGTTCCGCCATCGCTCCGCACGCAAGATCTACTGGGCGCTGGTGGCTGGCGTGCCGAAGCCGAAGCAGGGGCGCATCTCCACCTATCTCGCCAAGGAAGAGAGCGAGGAAGACTCCATCATGCGCGTCGCCGCGCATGGCGACGAGGGCGCGGCGCACGCGGTGACGTATTATGCGGTGGTCGAGGCCTCGGCGCAGAAGCTCGCCTGGGTGTCGCTGAAGCCGGTCACCGGGCGCACCCATCAGTTGCGCGCGCATATGGCGCATATCGATCACGCCATCGTGGGCGATCCGAAGTACTTCAACAAGGAAAACTGGGAACTGCCGGGCGGTATCCAGAAGCGGCTGCATCTTTTGGCGCGGCGGATCGTGATCCCGCATCCGCGCGGCGGATTTATCGACGTCACCGCGCCGCTGCCGCCGCACATGCTGCAATCATGGAACCTGCTCGGTCTCGAGGCCGACCGTTTCGATCCGATCGAGAATGCGCCGGAGGAGTGATGCTCTTGTCCGTGTCAGCCCCGCGCACGATATATCGAGCAAGGCACGTCATGGCCGGGCTTGTCCCGGCCATCCACGCCTGACAGGACCATCTTGAAGACGTGGATGCCCGGAACAAGTCCGGGCATGACGAACGAGAGATCGGACGCGATTGGAAATGTGATGAGCGCGAAAGCTATCTCAGCCGTACTCGGACTCGCCATGGTGATTGTTTCATCCGCTCACTTCGCCCACGCACAGCTCTATCCGCCGGGCGGCGTTGGCGCACAGCCGGTGATCCCGTTCCCGGTCGCGCCGCCAGCGCCACCGCCGCCGCCGATTGTCGTGCCGACAGTGCCGCAGATGAATTCGCCGCCGCCGTTCGCGTTGCAGAACACCACGCCGGGCCGCGTGACGCAGGACACGCCGCCGAAGCCGGTGCTGAAGCGCGAGCGCCGTCCCTCGTTCAGCGACCGCGTCGCGCGCTGTCTTGACGACGGCGCGGCGTGGGGGCTTAACCCCAATCAGCGCGCGGCCTATTCGCGCCAGTGTGCGAACCAATAGGCATGGCCCCGGAAAGCATGCTCTCGGGCGCTTGACCCGAGGGTGGGCACCGGTTTTCGGACAAGGTCATGCCCAGAAGATCAAAAGGCTAGTGGATGCGCGAACTGTTCGATGACGTTGCCGGCAAGTCGCCACTCGATCCGCGCGAGGCCTCGCGCAAGTCGTCTCGCACGCCGCTGCGCAAGCGCTTCTATGCCAGCGCAGGTGTCGCCGAAGGGCCTGACGGTTTTACGGTGACGCTGGACGGCAAGCCGATCCGCACGCCGGGGCGCAATCCGCTGGCTGCGCCGACGCGCGGCCTCGCCGAGGCGATGGCGGCGGAGTGGGAGGCCCAGACAGACGACATCGATCCGATGGCGATGCCGCTGACACGGCTGGCCAACAGCGTGATCGATGGCGTCGCCGGAAATGTTCAGGCGGTGGCCGACGATGCCGCGAAGTATTTCGAGACCGATCTCTTGTTCTATCGCGCGGGTTTTCCCGACGCGCTGATCGCGCGGCAGGCCGAGTACTGGGACCCGGTGCTGCGCTGGGCCGCCGATGATCTTGGCGCGCATTTCATTCTCACCGAAGGCGTGATCCATGTGACGCAGCCGGAGACGGCGGTGGCCGCTGCGCGCGGCGCCTTGCCAAAGGATGCGTGGCCGGTCGGCGCCTTTCATGTCGCGACCACGCTCACCGGTTCGGCGTTGCTTGCGCTCGCGCTCAAGCACGGCGTGCTGGATGCGGCGCAGGTCTGGGCCGCGGCGCATGTGGACGAGGACTGGAACAGCGAGAAGTGGGGTGCCGACGAAGAGGTCGAAGCCCGCCGCGCCTCGAAGTTCAGGGATTTCGAGGCCGCGGCGAAGGTCTTGAAGGCGTTTCCTTAATGCATAGACCTTTCCGCACCGGGTTCGGTTAACGAGAGGTTTACGACGCTGGGCTAGCTTGGCGGCCGAACAAGGCCTCCATCATGTCGATCGCCATCAATCCCGTCTTTCCGGTCGTCGCCGCCCAGAGCGTTGCGGCGGGCGTGGCGTTGCAGCCGGGCACGGTGATCGACGCGACCGTGCTCAAGCAGCTCGATGCCAATCTGGTCCGCATCGCGATCGCGAACCTGACCATCGAGGTGTTGTCCGAAGTGCCGTTGCAGCCAGGGCAGGCGCTTCAACTGGCGGTGTCGCAGACGCCGCAGGGCGTGCGGCTTCAGATCGTGCCGGGCGAGGGCGCAGCTCTATCGTCTGCGCCCACAGCATCGGCCGGTGCGGCGAAGGCCGATACCGTCAGCGTGCCGAAAACCGATGTGCCGGTGCAGGCCGCCGCCGTTGGGCGCGTGCTGACCGATCTCGAAGCGCTCGCCGTGTCGGCCGCAGTCCAAAGTGCCGCCGCGCGGCAGGGAAGTCTCTCCCTTCTGTTCGCAAATCTGGGCGTCGCGGCGACTTCACCAACATTGCCTCAGACGCTGCAACAGGCCGCAGCGCAACTGCTCGCGCAGCGCACGCCGCTTGGCGAGAATCTCACCGGCGATGCGCTCAAAACCGCGTTCCAGAATTCAGGTCTCTTCCTGGAGCAAAGTCTCGCGTCATCGCAGGCTTCCAGTGGCCCTGATCTCAAGGCCGCGCTGATCGTATTCCGCCAGACCGTCGCGTCGTGGCTTGGCACGGCGCCGGCGCAGGAGCGCGCAGCTTCGCCGCAGCCCTCGACCATTCCGCCGTCCGCCGCGCCGCCGTTGTCGCCGGAGATCGAAGCCGGCGATATCTTGCTGCCGCAGACGCCGGTGCGCGTCGCGGACGATGCCGCCGAACTCGACGGCAAAATTCGCATCTATGCGCCGAACGAACCGCTGCCGACGGCGGCCAATCGCGCAGCCGCAGCGGGCGCGGGGCTCACGGCATTACAGGAAGTGTTGCAGGCATTTCCGAAAGGCGTTCAGGACGAGGTCGCAAAGCTTCTCAATGCGGAAGCGCATGCAGGCGTGTCCCGCATGCCGGCGGATGACGGTGCAATCGCGCGCACCAACGTACCGCCGCCGCCGTTCCGCGGCTCGGAGACGGCCGCACAGCCCGTCGCGTTGCCATCGCTCGCGCCGGACGATGTACCGGCAACGGTCGCCCATCGCCTGATCGAGGATACCGACGCCGCATTGGCGCGGCAGACGCTGTTGCAGGCGGCCTCGTTGCCGGTGGATGTGCCCGGCGTGCGTAACGATCCGACCGTGCCGCGCTGGAACTTCGAGATTCCCTTCGCGACCCTGCAAGGCACCGCGGTGGCGCAGTTCGAAATATCGCGCGATGGCATGGGCAACGAAGCCGAAGCGGCCAGCCGCGCCTGGCGGGCGCGGTTCTCGCTCGATGTCGAGCCGAGCGGACCGGTGCATGCGCTGGTGTCGCTGAGCCATGGGCGAACGTCGGTGCGGATGTGGGCGGAGCGGCCCGCGACGGCGGCGCAACTGCGCATCAATGCACCCCAACTGTCCCACGCGCTGCGCGAGGCCGCCCTTGAGCCGGGCGACATCGTGATCGGCGAGGGCGCGCCGCCGAAGGGCGCGCCGCCGCCAGCCGGGCATTTTCTGGATCGCGCGCTGTGAGCATCGATATCAAAAACCGTCTCGCGGTCGCATTGCACTATGACAAGAAGGGCGCGCCGCGCGTCGTCGCCAAGGGCAAGGGCACGGTTGGCGAGAAAATTATCGAGATCGCCAGAGAGAACGACATTCCCATTCAGGAGAATGAAGTGCTGGCGGGCGCGCTGTCCAATGTCGAGCTTGGCGACGAGATTCCCGCCGAGCTTTACAAGGGCGTGGCGGAGGTTCTGATATTCGTCATGCGGCTGACAGGACGGCTGCGCTAACCGCACTTCATGCGTGAGTGAACTGCGCGAGCGTGCGCCACACGGGGGTCGTCCCCGCTTTCGCGGGGGACGACACGTTTAGAGATCGTATCAAGACTGGCTAATTCAACCGTCATCATTTCACCACGATGCGCCGTGCAGTTAGCGCCGCCAGTCCGGATGAAATGATCATGATCAATCGCCGCTATGTCCTTGCCTTGCTCACCGGGGCCTGTGTTCCGGCGAGGGCGCTCGCCACCGGCGTGCCGCGATATGAAGTCCGCAAGAGTCTCCAGAGGCATTTCACCGGCGAGGGCACCGTTGGCGCCTTCGCGGCATTCCGGGCCGACGATCAATTGGTCATCGCCAGCGACAATTCCCGCGCGCGCGACCCGGTTCTCCCGGCGTCCACATTCAAGATTCCCAACTCTGTCATCGCGCTGGAGACCGGCGTCGTCGCCGATCCGGACAAGGACGTGTTCAAGTGGGACGGTGTGACGCGCAGCATTCCGGAGTGGAACAGGGACCACACGTTGCGCACCGCCATCGCGGCCTCCGTGGTGCCGGCCTACCAGCAGATCGCGCGCCGGATCGGCCACGAGCGGATGCAAAAATATGTCGACATGTTCGAATACGGCAACCGCAATATCGGCGGCGGCATCGATCGTTTCTGGTTGACCGGCGATCTTCGTGTCTCACCGCTGGAGCAGATTGCATTCGTGGACAAGCTGCGGCGGCGCGCGCTGCCGGTATCGAAGCGCGCGCAGGATCTGACTGCGGAGATTCTGCCGGTGACCAAGGTGGGCGACGGCATTATCCGCGCCAAGACAGGCCTGACCGGCGTCACCGACAAGAACATGACCGATGGCACCAAGACCTCGGTGGGCTGGCTTGTGGGCTGGGCCGAGAAGGGCAGTGCGCAGACGGTGTTCGCACTCAACCTCGATATCCGCGAGCCCAAGCACTCCGCCAGCCGGATGAAAATTGTTCAGCAGTGCCTCGCGGACATAGGAGCCATTTGACGCAAGTTGCCCGGTTTCGTGCATGCCTGAAACACGCTAGGCTTGATCCAAGAACATAAAATCAGGGAGCCTCAACATGTCGTCCTCAGCCGCCGCAAAAGCTGCACCTACTTCGTCATGGCGCGATCTTGCCAGCCGTTACAGTGCGGCATGGAATTCGCACGACGTTGCGGCGATCATGGCGTTTCATGTGGATGACACCAGTTACCAACGCCACGGCAGCCCCAAGGTGTACAAGGGCAAGGAAGCGGTCGCCGAGCAGTTCGGCAAGGACATTTCTGGGTTGCCGGGCATCAAGTTCGAGCCTGTCGCACTTTACGGCAGCGACGATCACTTCGTTTCGGAATCGATCCTCACCGCGACCACGCCGGACGGCAAGCCCGTGACCATGGAACTGGTCGACGTCATTACGCTCCGCGACGGCAAGGTGGTTCACAAGTCGAGCTACTTTGTGCAGAGCCGTCCGCCGAAGGTGTGAGGTTCGCTTCTTACCTCGCCCCGTTTACGGGAAGAGGGAGCAATTTTTTTGGCTTCGCTATTTCTCCACCGTCATCACCGGGCTTGTCCCGGTGATCCACGTCTTCACTTCAAATATTTAAGAAAGACGTGGATGGCCGGGACATAGGCGAGCGGAAGCTACGCCGTTCTTCGAACGGCTATGCCCGGCCATGACGAATGCATGGGGCGTTCCCTTCACACGGGAAAGGCCCAAGCCCGATGGGCTCAATCCTTCGCCGTCTTCCCCTTCACCTGCGCGGCCAGCACCGCCTTGGTCGCGGCGAGGTCGACCAGCGGATAAGTCTCGAAGTGGGCGGGGATGATGTCCGCCCATTCGTTCAGAATCCGGTGCAGCACCTCGTTGCTCTCCACATCGAAGATCGCCACCGCGCCGCGCCCGACACGCGGATAGATGTGCTTGCAGATTCCCTGCGTCTGATACGTCGCCATCCACGGCCAGAAACCCTGCCGCGCCTTGGCGACATCCGATGGCCGCTCCGGCCGCGGGTTCGAGATGACGAGAAACAGCATGACCTGACCTTTCAGATGTGCGAGCAGGAGATCAATTATTGGCCGCTTTCCCGATCCGCCCCAGATGGGTGAACGTAAATCCCGTGTCGTATTTCAGGCCATAGCCCAGCGCGCGGTCGATGCCGATATGCGCGCACCAGATCAGCGACAGGTGCATCGCCAGCGCCGAGGGCATGACCATGGCGTAGATGCCGAGCAGCATCGGCAGGATCGCCGCATGGGCGGCGTTATAGATGGCGGCTCCGGCGCGGGGACCGGCGAGATAGCCCGCAAAGCTCAGGTCCGGCGCCAGCAGGAGGAGGGCGAACATCCACCAGGAGCCCTCGAAATAGCTGTAGAACACCATGCAGGCGGCGGCGAGGGCCGCGCCCTCCAGCCGCAGCAGGGTGCGGACCCCGCCGGTCGCGCCGCCCGTTGCGTTGCTTTGGGCAGGTGTGGTCGTGGTGTCGGTCATGCCAGCGAATCCCTTGTAAAGGACGCCTTTTACCACGCGCCGCCGGGCAGCCAGACCGGCCATTTTTGGCCCGATCCGGCCATTTTCTCCCGCCCGAACCGCGTGCTAGAAAGCTGCCCAACCATCCAAGAACGGCGGCGCCAGCCGCCTATCCAGACGACACTGGGGCGAAATCCATGAAGCATATCCTCGAAGCACTCGATGAACGCCGCGCGGGCGCAAAAAAGGGCGGCGGCGACAAGCGCATCGAGGCGCAGCACGCGCGCGGCAAGCTGACCGCCCGCGAACGCATCGAACTGCTGCTGGATAAAGGCTCATTCGAGGAATTCGACATGTTCGTCGAGCATCGCTCGGTCGAGTTCGGCATGGAGAAGACCAAGATCCCCGGCGACGGCGTCGTCACCGGCTGGGGCACGGTCAATGGCCGCACCACCTTCGTGTTCGCCAAGGACTTCACCGTGTTCGGCGGCTCGCTGTCGGAGACCCACGCGCTGAAGATCACCAAGCTCCAGGACATGGCGCTGAAGGCGCGGGCGCCGATCATCGGCCTCTATGACGCGGGCGGCGCGCGCATCCAGGAAGGCGTCGCGGCGCTGGCGGGTTACTCCTATGTGTTCCGCCGCAACGTGATCGCCTCGGGCGTCATTCCGCAGATCAGCGTCATCATGGGCCCGTGCGCGGGCGGCGACGTCTATTCGCCGGCGATGACCGACTTCATCTTCATGGTGAAGAACACCAGCTACATGTTCGTCACCGGCCCGGACGTGGTGAAGACCGTGACCAACGAAGTGGTCACCGCGGAAGAACTCGGCGGCGCCAGCGTGCATGCGACGAAATCCTCCATCGCCGACGGCGCGTTCAGCGACGACGTCGAGACGCTGCTCCAGATGCGCCGGCTGCTCGACTTCCTGCCGAGCAACAACACCGACGGCGTGCCGGAATGGCCGAGCTTCGACGACATCGAGCGCACCGAAGAGTCGCTCGATACGCTGATCCCGGCCAATCCGAACCAGCCTTACGACATCAAGGAACTGATCCTGAAGGTGGTGGACGAGGGCGACTTCTTCGAGCTTGCCGATACGTTCGCGAAGAACATCGTCACCGGCTTCGGCCGCATCGCGGGCAAGACGGTGGGCTTCGTCGCCAACCAGCCGATGGTGCTGGCGGGCGTGCTCGACTCTGACGCCTCGCGCAAGGCCGCGCGCTTCGTGCGCTTCTGCGATGCCTTCAACATTCCGATCGTCACCTTCGTGGACGTGCCGGGCTTTCTGCCGGGCACCGCGCAGGAATACGGCGGCCTCATCAAGCACGGCGCGAAGCTCTTGTTCGCGTACAGCCAGTGCACCGTGCCGCTGGTCACCGTCATCACGCGCAAGGCCTACGGCGGCGCGTTCGACGTGATGGCCTCGAAGGAAATCGGCGCGGACATGAACTACGCCTGGCCGACCGCGCAGATCGCGGTGATGGGCGCGAAGGGCGCGGTGGAGATCATCTTTCGGCAGGACATTGGCGATGCGGAAAAGATCGCCGCGCGCACCAAGGAATACGAGGACCGCTTCCTGTCGCCGTTCGTCGCCGCCGAGCGCGGCTATATCGACGACGTCATCATGCCGCACTCGACCCGCAAGCGCATCGCCCGCGCGCTGGCGATGCTCAAGGACAAGCATGTCGATGTGCCGATGAAGAAGCACGACAACATTCCGTTGTAGACTTTATCCCTCCCCCTTGCGGGGAGGCGCAGGCGGCCTCCGACCGCCGTCAGTGGTATAGAACGCTGATGCATCGCATCGGCTATCGCGAAGCGCCGGGGTGGGGGTGATGCCGACTATACTGCGCTGGGGACCGTATCGGGCATTCTTTTACTCAAATGAGGGCAGTGAGCCGCCGCATGTTCATGTCCGTAGCGGCGACAAGGAAGCCAAGTTCTGGCTGCATGACCTGAACATCGCCCTGAATGCCGGGTTCCCGGCTCACGAAATCGGCGATATAATCCGGTATCTGCGGGACAACCGCAAAGGCCTGTTGGATGCATGGCATGAGCACTTTGGAAATTGAGGTTGGAGATTTGCGTGCGCAGTCGGTCGCGTTCACGGCGACCGAGCTTGTCGTCACGCTGCGCGACGGGCGTCGCATCGCCACACCGCTGGCGTGGTATCCGCGCTTGTTGTCCGCATCTGCTGCACAGCGATCCAGTTACGAGATCATGCCGATGGGCATTCATTGGCCGGACCTTGATGAGGACTTGAGCGTGACCGGCATGCTCAAGGGGCGGGCGGTGAAATGATTTCACCCGCGTCCGCGCGCTGGCGATGCTCAAGGACAAGCACGTCGATGTGCCGATGAAGAAGCACGACAACATTCCGTTGTGAAGATTGGAAGTTTGAGCACGCCAAGTTCTCATCGGTTGCCTCCAGTATTGGTTCGATGATTGCAGTAGGTTCGATGGAGAATTTTGCGAGAATTGGCGCGATCGCCTTGATGCCAGTTGTCATTGGGCTTGAGATTGGCTCGTGGCCATTTTTTAGTTTTCTACTTGGAAGTTTTTTAGGCGCGCCAAATGTGAAGGTTGGTTTTTGGATAAAGACCCTAATGCTTATTTCGCCTGGTATTGTGATTTCCTTCCTTGCCTTCTTGTTTTTATGGCTGGAACGCAATCGCAGATTCTATCCTTTGACCTTGTTGTTATTAGTTGCGTTTGTCGCGGTGTTTCTCGTAATTCAGAAGCCATCCTTGCTTCACATAGCATTGGATTATGCACAGTTTCGTGTTCAGCTTTTCTTGCGGCTGTTTAACTGATCGGTCCCATGCCCCACATTCTCGTTGTCCGCGCCACTGTCCCCGATGAATCGAAGCGCGCTGCGTTCGATGCGTGGTATTCGCGCGAGCATTTGCCGGATGCGGTGAAATCGTTCGGCTCGAAGCGCGCGTGGCGCTACTGGCTCGCCAACGATCCCGCCGTACACCTGGCGATGTATGAATTCCCGGACCGCGCGTCGCTCGATGCCGCAGCGGGCGGGGAGGAGATGAAGCGGCTGATAAAAGACTTCGACCGCGACTGGCCGCAGGTGAAGCGCACGCGCGACATCATGGTGCAGGCGGAGAGCTGGCCCGCCTCGTAAAAAGGTGAGCTGCGCGTAGCCCGGATGTAGCGCAGCGAAATCCGGGAATTTCCCGCGCAATACCGCCCTGCATTTCGCTGCGCTTCATGCGGGCTACCCACTATTTCGCATAACCATCTTTTGTCATCACCGGGCTTGTCCCGGTGATCCACGTCGTCATTGCGAGGAGCGTAGCGACGATGCAATCCAGCTTTTGTAAGGTGGATTGCTTCGCTTCGCTCGCAATGACGACGAAAGACCAAAGACGTGGATGGCCGGAACAAGTCCGGCCATGACAGCCATGGAGCGCGAAGGGCCGCACTGAGCGTCCGGCCCCTGGCTTGCCTTACGCCGCCTTGCTGCGCTTCCTGAGTTCTTCTTCCGCGCGTTTCTTCAGTTCGGCTTCGCTGACGTCCTCGACATGGGTGCCGACAAACCAGCTGTTGCCCGCGGGATCTTTCACGCCGCCGGAGTGGTCGCCGTAGAACTGATCCGCCGGCTCCATGATCGAGATGCCGCCGGCCTTGATGGCCTTCTGGTAGGTGGCGTCGGCGTCAGGCACATACAGATAGAGCATCATCGGCGAGGCCTTGGCGTGTTCCGACGCGTCGGCGATCATGATCATCGAGTTCCCGATTTTCAGTGTGGCATGCATCACGGTGCCGTCGGGCCGCTTGGTCATCTCGTGCAACAGCTCGGCGTCGAAGGCTTTCTTCAGAAAGCCGATGATTTTCTCAGCGCCGTCGACAATGAGATACGGCGTGACGGTGTGGAAGCCTTGGGGAATGGGTTTGACCTTGGAAGCCATGAGCAAACTCCTCGTTTCTATCAAGAATGACGAGAACAATCCGCGTCCGGACATGATCCGGTCATGATCGGCTGCCGCGCCTGACCATGGCGGGTTGCTCGGCTGGAGCTTCGTCCGCAATTGCGACGGGACCATGAACGAGCCGAACCATTTCCGCTGCGTCACAGCGCCCCGATTAAAATCGTGCCGCGCGATTTGTTCCAGGAAACAAATGAGCAGGTTGCGCGTTTATGTGGCATGCCGAAACGAATTTCGACGCCGATGCCGACCCAGCCTCCCGCCGATGGCAGTCACATGCCTCGGCAAATGGTTTGCCGGGTCGAACTGGTCGGGCCGAGACAGCCGACGCCTCACGACAAGGCGCTGTGCGCGAAGGCGCGCAGTGAAGCCCTGAAAAAACAGCGCGAAGCGCTGGGCGCGCCGGTGATTATTCAAGCCAGTGAGTCATTTCCCGACCACGAAAAGTCTTCCTGACAAAATGTCCTGAATCGCGCGCGGGTTCTGCGCGATATATGTCATTCGACTAAAATTCTCTCAGGTTTTCCGCATTCGTGCCGTCAGGCCGGCCACGATCTGTATTGTCACGCCGAGCAGCCAGGCAAACGCGAGCAATGAGGATGTCGCGGTGGTTGTGTCGGCGTCGGTGACGATGGAATAGACCGATATGAAAGCCGCAATGGCGGCGAGGAAGGTTCCGGCCGAACTCAGAAGCTCGACGGGATCGGTCGACGACGGATCTTCACCGGCGGACGCCGCTGCCTGTGCCAGATGCAGCCTGCCTGAGCGGTGGGGCGGCACATCGATCCCGAGATAGAAACCGATTGCGCCGAGGATCATGAGAGCCAGGCTCATGCTGATGGAACCCAGCGCATCGACACGCGCGTTCGCGACATGCGCGGCCACGAACAGGCCGCACGATGCGCCGGCCATGGAAAGTCCGAGGCGTTCGATGACATGAGCGAACCGGCTGGTCCGGGAGCGGAATGTACGGTTGGTGATGATGTCTGCCATCGTATACCAACCACGGAACCGTGAATGGTTCCCATCATCGGGGAAAAATCAGGGGGCATTGTTTAGGACTGTCCTGCACGGATCGAAAGATACCCATTCGATACCTTCCGGCTTGACATTTTTCATCATAGGACTATATTCCTTCATGTCCCGCCCCGTCATGAGGGGCGTTTCGCGATCGTCACGATACGCGGGGCGGGATGCGGTGGCGCGGCAGCGTCAGGCGCGAGCGAGTGTCGCAGGGCGCAAGCCCGGGTCAAAGGTACGCACCCGAAAGGGCGTACTCGACATCCGGAGGCGTGTGAGCGACGCGAGCGAGCGCAAGACGAACCACGCTGTGCGCGGGATTGCGAAGCGGCAACGCTTGGCATGAACGCGTAACGTCCGCGCCGGCCCAAGTCGTGTGGTCCTGACGCCCGATACGCAGGCGTCAAGTCCGGTAGAGAGCCGCTTCAACCGGAGCGGAAACCCTCAACAGGGACGACGGTGACAATCAAGCGATCGATCACCGGGGAGAGCACGAAGCAAGCCGGAGCACCACCGCGTGCGGAACGCCGGATGTAACGGCGTAACCGTGGCGACTATGCTCGTGTGCTTTCTACCTTTGCACACGGGGCTGCGGATGCGCTTGCGCATCCGGCGTTCCGCGCGCCCTCATCGGGCGCAAGGCGCATAAAGAATTTCGGGCGCCCCCGCGCCGTCATAACAACAGGGGCGATGGCGCTTGACCCCAGAAAGTGTGAAGCGGTTTCTGGATCAGGTCATGCGCGAACATAATGCGCACATCTGCATGTGCGGGCTGTTTGAAAACTGAATCGGAATGTGGATGCGAGCGTTTCAACACACTCAGTGTCGTCCCCGCGAAGGCGGGGACCCATAGCCACTGGATTTGGCGGTGACGAAGAAAGACGTTGATCTGTTTTCACGACAGGATCGATAGCGCAGGGAGTATGGGTCCCCGCCGGAACCTGTCATCGGCCCGGCCATGACGACCTGTGTTGGCGGGGACGACCGGCGAGTGCGCACGCCGCTCAAAGAAAAACCCCGCCGGAGCGGGGTTTGAATTGTGAAGCCGGGATGACCGGACGATCACCACCAGGTGCGGCAAACGCGGCGGCCGGGGCCCCAGTAGCGGCACTTGCGAACCGCCGGCGGACGGACGACGACAACGCGGCCACGGTTGGCGCGGCAGCCGCCATACGGGCCGCGGTGGAAACCGGGGCCGCAACCACCGGCGACCTGGATCACATCGGCGGCGGCGCCCGATGCGGGAGCCAGAGGCATTGCGTTGGCCGTGCCGAAACCGGCAACAGAAACTGCGAGAAGCGCTGCTGCGAACAATGTTTTCATGGGGGTCCTTTCTTGGGTGATCAAATCGCGATGCGTTTCGGAACGGCCAGGGCTGGCCGGGGGCACCGAAGATTATTCGCCGGCAGTCGCCGGCGGAGGGACACTATTCCGCCGAACATTGACACAAGATGAACCGAATATGGCCGCGGTTGCGGGGGCCTGAGGCGGTTCAGTTTCCATTCATGCGCGTTGCTGAATTCTGCCATCGGGCAGAACATCAGGAGGACGCAACATGGATCGCCGCGTTTTTCTCAAGCTCGCGTTTGGTATCGCTGCCGCAGGCGCAGCAACCATCGCAGCGGCGCGCGCCGCGCCGCTCGCGCCGCAAGCGCTCACCGGCCCGCCAATCGAGCCCGATCAGCTTCCGCAAAATGCCGTCGCCAGCGATGACGATCTGAATGAAGCGCGGATCGAGCAGGTGCGGTGGGGACGCCGCCGTGGCTGGGGCCGTCGCGGATGGGGATGGCGCCGCCGCCGCTACTGGGGTTATCGCCGCCGCAGATACTGGCGCCGCCGCAGGTATTGGGGTTGGCGCCGCCGCCGCTTCTATCGCCGCCGGTACTGGCGGCGCCGTTACTGGTGATGAGGTACCGCATCATTCGATGAGAGGAGAATATTGCGCTCAGTCATGAGCAACGAAGGAACCATCGGGTTCACACGGCGTTCATTGTCTCCGCGAGATATTTGCTTTGTTGCAACCTCGCTCTCACCAGGAGAAACAAGAAATGGAACGTCGTGAATTCCTGAGATTTGCGTTCGGCTTTGCCGCCGGCGCTGGAGCCATCGCCGCGGCGGCAACCGCAGCGACCGCTGCTCCGATGCTGGCCCCGCATCAAGATTTGATGAATGGCCCGAAGCTGGAGCCGGACGCCGCCGCAAAGCCTGCGCTTGCGGATCAGGACGACGTTGCGCGCGCCGAACCTGAGAAGGTGTACTGGCGCCGCCGGCATTACCGCCGGCATTACCGCCGTCATTACCGTCGGCACTATCGCCGCTGGTAAGCAGCGGTTGAGTGACGAGCCCCGGCTGCGATCAAGCCGGGGTTTCGTTTATTCCCGGCGGCATTTGCCCATCAGGTTGCGGCGATATCCGAGCGGGCACTTGCGCGCGAACAGCCGCATCAATCGCGGTCCCTCGGGTTGCGGGCGGCAGACACCGCTGGGCAGGCGATGGAATCCGATGCCGCATCCGTCCTTCACCTGCAAGACATCTGCGTGCATCGGCACGGCAGGAGAGGCGAGCGGCATCGCCTGAACGGCTCCGGCGGACAGCGCGATGGTCAGGAGGGTCGCGGCACAGATCGCCTTCATCGCCGGTGGTTTTCTCTCTCAGAGCTTCGGCGCGTTGCCGAGCGGGGTCTTGTTGAGGGCTTCGTTTTTCTCGGCGGCGAAGGCGTCGGAATCGATCTTCGCGGCGCTGACAATCAGCTTGAAGTCGATCAGCGTGAATTCAGCCTTGCTGACGCGATCCGGGGTGATGCCCGGCGAAATCTCCACCGTCATCAGGCCGTCGCAATTCGCGCCCTTGGCTTCCGCTGCGAGCTTGTCCAGTGTCTTGTCCGAGGCCTGCGCGCGCTTCAATGTCGCCACACAGCTTCCGCGTCCGTTGGCGTCGTTCAGCGCGACCGCAACCTTGGGATTGATCGGCGCGCTGAGGGCTTCGAGCGCCGAGGCAGGGGTGTATTTCTGCTTCATAGACATCACTTTGCCGGCCTTGTAGAAGTAGTACATGCGCCCGTCGCCGATCGCGGTCGGCTGACCGTACTTCGCGGTGACGCGCTCGATCATCTCGGCCTTGGATGGTTGCTTCTCGGCGGAAAAGCCAAGAACGCGCGAGATGTAATAAGCGCGGTTGGCGCTTGCCGGCGAGGAGAACACCGCCAGCATCGATTCGCCGGGATGAGTGCTGGTGGGGGCGAGGGCAAACTTCATCGCGGTGACATAGGTCACGTTGGTGCCGCCGAATTTCTGCTGGGCCGTTTCCGGCTTCACACCCGGCAGGTCCCTCAGATAGGTCTCGAACAGGGGCGAGGCCTTGCTGCCCTCGGTGTTGCTCGACAGGCCGACGATGTCGGGTTGCAGCTTCGCGGAAAACGCGGTTTCAGGCGCCTTCGGCTTGATCTCGTAGGCCCAGCCGGCCGCGGGGACGGCGATTGAGGACAACGCGATAAATGCCACTAACCCACAGCGAAACATGGAGCACCTGTTCAGAAATTAAGGAAATCAAAGCGCAAAGCGCGGCGAATTACGCCAATTTTTGCGCGCGTGTGTCAACACCGGATTGTTGCATTAATCACTCTTCGTGCCGAACAACGCGGTGAACCGGGTGGCGCCCTTGGGCGAGAAGGTCACGACGCGATTGCCCTTTTCGCGCCTGGCCCATTTCAGTTCGTAAAGGCGTGACAGGATGGCTGCGCCGAGCGATCCCGCGAGGTGGCTGCGCCGCACGCTCCAGTCGAGGCAAGTCTTGCACAGCGGGCGGCGGGTTGCGCCGAGTGCCGACAGGTCGATGCCGAAATCAGCGACAAAGCGCTCGCCCCGTGGTGTCAACGCTACGCTGCCTTTGTGCGCGCGCAGGAGATTCTTCTCGGTCATGGCGTCGAGCATCTGGACGCCGAAATCGCCCGCGAGATGGTCGTAGCAAACGCGGGCGCGCCGTAGTCCCGGATCCGCCGGTCCGGTCCTGACCCGCAGATGGCCGGCGCGGGCCGCAAGACCCATCAGTCCCTCAAGCACCGCCGCGACATCCGGACCCGAGAGGCGGAAATAACGGTGACGACCCTGTTTTTCCGGAACGACAAGGTGACCCGCTTCGAGCTTGGCGAGATGCGAACTCGCGGTCTGCGGCGTGATGCCGGCTTCCTGCGCGAGTTCGGTGGCGGTGAGGGCGCGGCCGCTCATCAGTGCCGTCAGCATGTTCGATCGCGCGGGATCGCCGACCAGCGAGGCGATCATGGCGATGTCGGGTCCTGCTTTCATACTTCGATCCTAATCGAAGCATTGGCAGCAGGCAACGGGATAGCTTCCAGACGAGGAGTACAGCATGACCATTACTGTTTTCATCCGTTACCAACTCGATCCGTTCAGGCGCCACCTGTTCGAGGCCTACGCGCAGCGCTGGCTTACCATCATTCCGAAGTGCGGCGGCGATCTGCTCGGCTACTGGATGCCGCACGAGGGAACCGACAACATCGCGTTCGGGCTGATCTCGTTTCCAAGTCTCGCTGACTATGAGTCCTACCGTGCGCGGCTAAAAGCAGATGCCGAAGGCCTCGCGAATTTCAATTTCGCGCAGGAGCACAAGTTTATCCTCTCGGAGGAGAGGACTTTCCTGCGGCAGGTGCAAGGCTGACACCGCGCGAGTCCGATTGATTTCGCATGACATCAGCGGCATCGTCCGCCGCGGCGTCAAAGACATTGATAACAAACTCGCTGGGAGAATAACGAATGCCGGTTTCGACAGCGCAGAAGCGCACGGATTTCAGAAAACTACACGAGAGCGGGTGCTTCGTACTGCCAAATCCGTGGGATGTGGGCAGCGCGCGGCTGCTTGCCGGCATGGGCTTCAAGGCACTGGCTTCGACCAGTTCAGGCTTTGCCTGGTCGATCGGCCATTCCGACAACAAGGTCAGTTGTGACGATGTGCTGACGCATCTGAAGGCTCTGTGCGACGCCACGGATATTCCCGTGAATGCCGATTTCGAGGCGGGGTTTGCGCACGACCCGGCAGGCGTGGCCGCGAATGTGACGCGTGCTATTGAGACCGGCGTGGCCGGTTTGTCGATCGAGGACTCGACCGGAGATGCGTCAGCTCCGCTTTACGAGATGACGCTCGCGGTGGAGCGTATGCGCGCGGCCCGCGCGGCAATCGATGCGAAGGAGAGTGACGTCGTGCTGGTTGGCCGGTGCGAGAGCTTTCTGGTCGGGCAGCCCGATCTCAAGGCGACCATCGCGCGGCTGGTGGCTTACGCCGAGGCCGGGGCGGATTGCCTTTACGCGCCTGGCATCCGGACCAGGGAGCAGATCGCGGCTGTCGTGAAGGAACTGGCTCCGAAGCCGATCAATATCCTGATGGGCAGCCCCGGACTGACCGTTGCTGAACTCACCGACCTTGGTGTGAGGCGGATCAGTATCGGCGGCGCGCTGGCACGCGCAGCCTGGGGAGGATTTCTGCGCGCCGCGCGCGAAATTGCCGAGAAAGGGTCGTTCTCCGAATTGGCCCACGCCGTGCCGCACGGAGAGATCAATGGCTTCTTTATCAACGCTGCTAAGGATCGGCAGTAGCAGATCATAAAGAGAGCGGGCACCCGTTCGGATGCCCGCTCTGACATTGCGGCTTGTTACAATTACCTCGTCGATGAATCCGCCGGAGCCGCGTTGTTCTGCGGTGCCGCCGGTGCCGGGTTGTTAGCCGCGGGCGGAGCGGCCGGCTGTGCGGGCTTCATTGCCGAGCCGGTGGTCTGGCCAGCCGGAGCGCGAGGCGCTTGCGCCGTGCCGCCCGCCGGCGGCGAAGCCGGTATTGTCTGCGCGGTCGGGGTCGCATCGGGTGATGTGCTTGACGAATTCAGCCCGTAAAACACGACGCCGAGAATGGCCACCAGTGCGATTGCAAACAGCGCGACACGGCCGCCGCCTGCCGGACCCTCAGCGAGTTCGGGGTCTGCCTGAAGCTCATTATCGAATTGTTCAGTTCGGCGGCGAAGCACTTCATCGTTCGTGGCCGCGCTGTAGGGATCGTTGGGATTGCGCTCGACTGCCATGAGTCATTCCTCCAGTCATTGCATCTGAGGAGACAATTGCCGGATGCCGGGTACGTTCCCCGGCAGGGGGCGATGATTGGTCAAGAATCCTGGAATATTGCAGGTGCCGGGATATTCATCTGGCGCCCGTGCTCGTCGTCTGGCCTGTCGTAATCGCAGGGGTGTTCGAGACCTCATGCGGAGCAGGATTCATCCGCGCGAGCGCAACGGCTAGAACCACAAGGAGAGCAATGCCTATGAGCGCCTTGATCGGTTTGCCCTGCTGATATTCGAACCCCTCGCTTGTCTGTGCCGGTTCGTCATAGGTGCCTTTTTTGCCATCCGACATCCAGTCACTTCCTGACATGCGGCTCATGCTGCAAATCCTCCGCTTTGTGACCCGTTGCGATCGGGCCTCTGTGTGTCCGGGACTAACGGCCTGTCGGGCGGGACCGTTCCGGCGGAGCGTTGCATGGGGCGAGGGGCAGCATTGCGGTGGGACCGGCCGCACCGCAGCGGTCATGGGCGGCCGTTGCAAGGCAAAAAGTCCTTCGCAATGTCCTTTCGGCCTCAGGCGGGGGTACGACACAACAGGTCCGGGAGAGGGCGAAAACCATCCTAAAATTGCGTTTGGAAACAAAGGTCTGATGATTGCGATTTCTTTTGTGCGGAAAACGAAAAGCGACATAGACTGGTTCTAAGTAGACTCGTCACAGCGCAACAAGAGCCCGGCAAAGAGGCAAACGAATATGGGAATCAACCAAGGGCCGATCAGCCTCGACCAGAAATACACACAAGGCTCGGGGCATGTTTTCCTGACCGGCATTCAGGCGCTGGTCCGGCTGCCGATGGCGCAGGTCCGGCGTGATCGCGCGGCAGGGCTGAACACGGCAGGGTTCGTCTCCGGGTATCGCGGCTCGCCGCTCGGCGGCTATGACCAGCAGCTTGTGGCCGCGCGCAAACATCTCGAACAGCACAACGTCAAGTTCCAGCCGGGGGTCAACGAAGATCTCGCCGCGACTGCGATCTGGGGTTCGCAGCAGCTCAATCTTTCGCCCGGCGCGAGATACGACGGCATCACCGGCATCTGGTATGGCAAGGGCCCCGGCGTCGATCGTTGCGGCGACGTCTTCCGTCACGGCAACGCGGCGGGGTCGGCCAAGAACGGCGGCGTGCTCTGTCTGGCGGGTGACGACCACGGCGCGAAATCGTCGACCGTGCCGCATCAGTCGGACCACGCCTTTATCTCCGCGCTGATGCCATATCTCTATCCATCGAGCATCCACGAAATGATCGAGATGGGACTGCTCGGCATCGCCATGTCGCGCTATTCCGGCTGCTGGGTCGGCATGAAGGTCATCACCGAGACGGTGGAGACCACGGCGGAAATCGATCTCACGAATGAACTGACGCCGTTTATCATTCCGCCTGATTTCGAGATGCCGCCGGGCGGTCTCAACCTCCGCTGGCCGGACGACCGCTACGCGCAGGACAAGCGCCTGCAGGATTACAAAGGTTTTGCCGCCGTTGCCTTTGCGCGCGCCAACAAGATCAATCGCGTTACCATGGACTCGCCGAACGCGCGGTTCGGCATCATGGCGTCCGGCAAAAGCTATGAGGACATCCGCCAGGCATTGCGCGAACTCGGCATCACGCCGGAGGTTGCCGCGAAAATCGGTCTGCGGCTTTACAAGATCGGCATGCCGTGGCCGCTGGAGCCGGAGGGGGTGCGCGCATTCGCCGTCGGCCTCGAGGAAATCTTCATTGTCGAGGAACGCCGCGAGATCGTCGAAAACCAGGTCAAGCAGGAGCTGTTCAACTGGCGCGACGACGTGCGCCCTCGCATCATCGGCAAGATGGATCATCACGACAAACGCTTCCTGCCGTTTGCCGAAGAACTCAGCGTGGCGTCGCTGGCAAGCTCGCTGACCGAGCGGTTGCTGCAACTCGACCTCAATCCTGAAATCGTCGCGATGCTGCGTGCCAGGGCCGACTGGTTCAACGGCCGGCAGGCGACGCAGGTGCAGGCGATCGCGCCGGTCACGCGCACGCCGTATTTCTGCTCGGGCTGTCCGCACAATTCATCGACCAAGGTGCCGGAAGGCAGCCGTGCGATGGCCGGTATCGGCTGTCATTTCATGGCGCTGTGGATGGACCGCAACACCGAAACCTTCACGCACATGGGCGGTGAGGGCGTGCCGTGGGTCGGCATCGCGCCGTTCACCAATGAAAAGCACGTCTTCGTCAATCTCGGTGACGGCACGTATTTCCATTCGGGAAGCCTTGCGATCCGGCAGGCGGTCGCGTCCAAGGCCAACATCACCTACAAAATTCTCTATAACGACGCGACGGCGATGACCGGCGGTCAGCACGTCGATGGTGAACTGTCGCCGCAACAGGTCACGTTCCAGCTTCACAGCGAGGGTATCCGCGACATTTATCTCGTGTCGGAGAATCCCGAAGCCTATCCGGCGTCGGACATTGCGCCGGGCACCAAGGTTGCGCACCGCGATCAGCTCGATGAAGTCCAGCGCACGTTGCGTGAAACGCCGGGCTGCTCGGCCATTGTCTTCGTGCAGACCTGCGCCGCAGAGAAACGCCGCCGCCGCAAGCGCGGGTTGATGGAGGATCCGTCAAGGCGCGTCGTCATCAATGCCGCCGTTTGCGAAGGCTGCGGCGACTGCTCTGTGCAATCGAACTGCATCTCGGTGGAGCCGCTGGAAACCGAGATGGGGCGCAAGCGCACCATCAACCAGTCGACCTGCAACAAGGATTATTCTTGCCTGAAGGGCTTCTGCCCGTCGTTCGTCACCATCGACGGCGGCACGCTGCGCAAGCGCGCGCCGGTCGACATCGGCAACATCGGCGAACTGCCGGCGCCGGCGTCGGTGCCCTCGCTGGATCGTCCATATAACATTGCTGTTGGCGGCGTGGGCGGCACGGGTGTGCTGACCATCGGCGCGCTCCTTGGCATGGCCGCGCATATCGAAGGCAAGGCCAGCATGATCCTGGACATGTCGGGGCTTGCGCAGAAGGGCGGCGCGGTGCTGAGCCATGTGCGGCTGTCGAAGAACACGGCCGACGTGACTTGCTCGCGCATTGTCACCGGGACTGCCGATCTGTTGATCGCTGCGGATGAAGTGGTGGCTGTCGCCAAGGAGACGATTACGCTCGCGGAGTCCTCGCGTACCTACGGCGTTATCAATACCCATCTTATTCCGATCGCCGATTTCATCCAGAACCGCGATTTCGATTTCCAGCGCGGCAAGGTTAATCGCGTGCTGGAAAATGCGCTTCGCAAGGAATCTGCTTTCCTCGATTTCACCAAGCCCGCCGAGACGCTGCTGGGTGACTCGATCGCGACCAACATGATGATGATGGGGTACGCCTATCAGAAGGGTCTGCTGCCCGTCGGCGCCGAAGCCATCGAAAAGGCGATCGAACTCAACGGTGTCTCGATCAAGATGAATACGCAGGCATTCCGCCTCGGCCGGCTCGCGGCGCATGATCCTGCGAAGCTGGCTGCGATGATGAAGGGCGACGAGCCCGAGGCGCCCAAGACGCTCGACCAGATGTCGCTAGACGAGATCATCGCGCACCGGACGCAATTGCTGACCGGCTATCAGAACGCGGCCTATGCCGCGCGGTATCGCAATCTCGTCGATCAGGTTCGGAAGGTGGCATTCGACGGAGGTTACGGCGAAGCGCTTCCGCGCGCTGTTGCGATCAACTATGCCAAGCTGCTCGCTTACAAGGACGAGTATGAAGTCGCGCGGCTCTATACCGATGGACGTTTCGCAGACAGCATCCGCAAGCAGTTCGACGGCAACTTCAAGATGAGCTTCAATCTCGCTCCGCCGATTCTGAACACCGGCACCGATGCATTGGGCCGTCCGCGCAAGCGCGCCTTTGGTCCCTGGATGATGAACGTATTCGGCGTGCTTGCGAAATTCCGCTTCCTGCGCGGCACGCTGATCGATCCGTTCGGCTACAGCGAAGACCGCAAGCTCGAGCGCAATCTGATCAAGGGTTACGAGCAGGATGTGGTGACGGCAGTGAAACTGCTGTCGCCGAAGACCCACGACATCGCGGTGGAGTTGCTGTCGCTGCCGGATCAGATCCGGGGCTATGGCCCGGTGAAGGAGGCGTCGATCGCAAAAGCGAAGGCGCGATACGAACAGCTTGCGAAGGACCTTGTCAATCCGCCGCCCATGATCGCGCCGCAGATCGCGGCCGAATAGAACGCTCGTTCGCACGGCGAAACTCAAGATGCTTGCCAAGCGCCGCTTGGCGGGTCAGAAAATCCGCTGAGATGAAGCAGCGGAGATGACTTTGAGCATCAAGGGAAAAGCCTACATTGCCGGGATTTACGAACATCCCACCCGGCATGCGCCGGACAAATCGACGGCGCAACTTCACGCCGAATGCGCCAGGGGCGCGCTGGAAGATGCTGGCCTGACCAAGGCGGACGTCGACGGCTATTTCTGCGCCGGCGATGCGCCCGGTGGCGTGATGCCGATGGCCGATTATCTCGGCCTCAAGCTGCGTCATCTGGATTCGACCGAAACCGGCGGGTGTTCCTACATCATTGCGCTGGGACACGCCGCAGAGGCGATTGCAGCCGGCAAATGTTCCGTGGCGCTGATCACGCTGGCCGGCAAGCCGCGTACCGGCCCGATGCCGCCGCGCGCATTCGGCCCCGAAGTCGATTTCGAGGCCGCTTACGGCGCGACAACCCACAACGCTTACGGCATGTGCGCCATGCGCCATATGCATGAGTTCGGCACCACCAGCGAGCAGCTTGCCTGGGTGAAGGTCGCGGCCTCGCATCATGCGCAGTACAATCCGCATGCGATGCTGCGCGACGTCGTCACGGTGGAAGATGTTATCAACTCGCCGATGATCTCCGACCCGCTGCATCGTCTTGACTGCTGCGTCGTCTCGGACGGCGGTGGTGCGCTCGTGGTGACCACGCCGGAGATCGCGAAGTCGCTGAAGCGTCCGCTGGTGCGCATGACCGGGCACGGTGAATCGCTGAAGGGTCCGAACGGCGGCCGCAAGCTCGACCTGACCTATTCGGCGGGTGTGTGGAGCGGTCCACCGGCGTTCGCGGAAGCAGGCGTGACGCCGAAGGACATCAAGTACGCGTCGATCTACGACAGCTTCACCATCACCGTGGTGGTTCAGCTTGAGGATCTTGGTTTCTGTAAAAAGGGCGACGGCGGCAAGTTCGTCGCCGATGGCAACCTGATCTCCGGCGTCGGCAAGCTGCCGTGGAACACCGACGGTGGCGGGCTGTGCAACAATCACCCCATCAACCGTGGTGGCATCACCAAGATCATCGAGGCGGTTCGCCAGTTGCGCGGTGAAGCCCATCCCAAGGTTCAGGTACCGAACTGCGATCTCGCGCTGGTACATGGCACCGGCGGATTGCTTGGTGTGCGTCATGCGGCTTCGACCGCTATTCTGGAGCGCGTGTGATGACCGACAAACCGAAATATCCGGCGCCCACCGGCAATCCGGAAACCGCGCAATTTTGGGACGCCGCCAAGCAGGGCAAGTTCCTCATCAAGCGCTGCACAGCATGCGGCGAGCCGCATTATTTCCCGCGTTCGATCTGCCCGGTGTGTTTCTCGGACCAGACCGTGTGGGAGGAGAGCAAGGGCGAGGGCGTCATTTACAGCTACAGCCTGATGCGGAAGTCTCCGGCCGGACCTTATGCGATCGGCTATGTCACGCTTGATGAAGGCCCGTCGTTGCTGACGAACTTCGTGGACTGCGATTTGGCTACGCTGAAAATCGGTCAACGCGTGAAGGTCGTATTCAAGCCGACGGACGGTGCGCCGCTGCCGTTCTTCACGCCCGCCGGATAACAATAACAACAGCGAGGAAACATGCCGATCAAGTACGATGAAGTGATGGCGCTCAAGAACGTCGGCCAGAAGTATTCGTGGACCGACCGCGAAGTAATGCTTTACGCCTATGGTATCGGCATGGGTGCTGATCCGATGGATCAGAAGGAACTGTCCTTCGTCAATGAGGCCTATTACACGCCGCGCGAACTCAAGGTGGTGCCGACCTATGCCTCGGTCGCTGCCTGGGGCGCGAATGCCGGGCATATCGATCTCAACCGCGTCATGGTGGTCGACGGTGAGCGCGACATCACCTTCCACAAGCCGCTGCCGATGGAGGCGAACATCACGGCGGACTCCAGCATCCTTGGCCTTTTCGACAAGGGCAAGGACAAGGGCGCGGTGGTCCTGCGCAAGACCGTGCTGAAGAATGACAAGGGCGAAGACCTCGCCACGATCATCGCGTCAACGTTCGCGCGGGGCGACGGTGGTTTCGGTGGTCCGTCGGAAGGTCAGCCCGAACCGCATCCGATTCCGAAGCGTGCGCCGGACATGAGCGTCGACATCTCGACTAGGCCGGATCAGGCATTGATCTACCGGCTCTGCGGCGATCGCAATCCGCTGCACAGCGATCCCGAATTCGCCAAGCGTGCCGGCTTCGACCGGCCGATCCTGCACGGCATGTGTACCTATGGCCTGAGCTGCCGCGCCGTGCTGCAAACCTATGCGGACTACGATCCGCTGGCGTTCAGGCGGCACGTGACGAGGTTCTCGTCTCCGGTGTTTCCGGGAGAGACCGTGTCGTTTGACCTTTGGAAGGACGGCAACGTGATTTCGCTCGAGGGCCGCGTCAAAAGCCGTGGCGTCACCGTTATTAAAAACGGAAAGACGGTTCTCACCTGAAGCAAGAAGAAACGGGAGGACTCGATGGGTTTGCTCGACGGCATGGTTGCGATCATCACCGGGGCAGGCGGCGGTCTGGGCGAAGCCTACGCCAAGCTGTTTGCCCGCGAAGGCGCGTCGGTGGTCGTCAATGACCTTGGCGGGCCTCGCGATGGCAGCGGCGCCGACACGTCGATGGCGCAGAAAGTTGTCGATGCCATCAAGGCGGAGGGTGGGAAGGCTGTCGCCAATGGTTCGGATATTTCGACCATGGCCGGCGGGCAGTCGGTGTTCGACGATGCGATCAGGCATTTCGGGCGCGCCGACATTCTGGTCAACAATGCCGGAATCCTGCTGGACGGCACCTTTGCCAAGATGACCGAAGCCAACTGGGATCGGGTGATGAAGGTGCATCTGAAGGGCACCTTCTGCGTCACGCTCCCGGTGTTCAAATGGATGAAGGACAATGGCGGCGGCGTCATCGTCAACACCTCGTCGACCTCGGGCCTGATCGGCAATTTCGGCCAGAGCAATTACGGCGCGGCCAAGGGCGGCATCTGGGGCCTGAGCAACGTACTCGCCATCGAGGGCCGCAAACACAACATCCGGCTTTGGACACTGGCGCCCGGTGCGCTGACCCGCATGACCGCGGACCTGCCGCGTTATATCGAGAATCCGGGCGCGGCGATGGGGCCGGACGAAATCGCTCCCGCGGTGCTGTATATGGTGAGTTCGCTGTCGGGCGAGCAGACCGGCAAGGTGCTTGGCGTTTCCGGGCCGCGCGGCGTGCGCGAGATGAAAATGCTGGAAATGGAAGGCTGGAAGCCGGGCGGGCCGTGGAAAGCGCAAGACATCGTGAGCCACGCCAGGGAGATTTTCTTCGACGAGCAGGATAAACTGGCGGCTCGCAGATTCTAGTCCACGAAAGAAACCTGAATAATGAAGCTGACCCACGAGGCAAGCGGCACCTTCGCCATCGCGCCAACCCCGTTTTTCGACGACGGCCGTATCGATTATGACTCGATCGACCGGTTGACCGATTTCTACACGGAAGTCGGCTGCAACGGCGTGACGGTGCTCGGCATCCTCGGCGAGGCGCCGAAGCTCGAAGGCAACGAATCCATCGACGTTGCAACGCGCTTCATCAAGCGGGCCAGGGACAAGCAGATCATCGTAGGCGTTTCCGCGCCGGGTTTTGCGCAGATGCGCACACTGGCGCGCGCATCGATGGATGCCGGCGCCGCCGCCGTGATGATCGCTCCGCCGCCGCATCTGCGAACCGATGAGCAGATTACTGGTTACTTCCGGCAGGCGAGCGAGGCCATCGGCAGCGATGTGCCGTGGGTGTTGCAGGACTATCCGTTGACGTTGACGGTCATCATGACGCCGTCGGTGATCCGCAAGATCGTCATGGATAGCCCGTCGTGTGTGATGCTCAAGCACGAGGACTGGCCGGGGCTGGAGAAGATTTCCACACTGCGCGGTTTCCAGAAGGACGGTTCGCTGCGGCCGCTGTCGATTCTGGTGGGCAACGGCGGACTGTTTCTCGACTTCGAGATGGAGCGTGGCGTCGACGGCGCGATGACCGGCTACGCGTTTCCGGATTTGCTGGTGGATGTCGTCAACCTGTCGAAGGCAGGCAAGCGCGACGCCGCGCACGATCTGTTCGATGTGCATCTGCCGCTGATCCGTTACGAGCAACAGCCGGGCGTCGGTCTTGCCGTTCGCAAATATGTCCTGAAGAAGCGCGGCAAGATCGCGTCGGACGCGCAGCGCAAGCCGGGATCGAGCATGAGCGCGCTGGCGCGCAGCGAAGTGGACTATCTTCTGTCGCGCGTTGGACGCATCGACAAACGGGCAAACATCTGATGAGCGGCGACAACAAGAGCGTTCCGGATCCGTCGAAGGCGTTGCGCACAGCCTCGACTGTGTTGCTGTTGCGGGAAGCCGCCAGCGGCATGGAAATCTTCATGGTGCAGCGTAACCGTCAGATCGAATTCAGCTCCGGCGCGCTGGTGTTTCCTGGCGGCAGCATGGACCCCAATGACCGGGAGGTTGCGGCTGATCCCGCGTTTGTGGCGGATCGCGGCGGTCTCGATATCGATACGGCGGCCATTCGCATAGGCGGCATTCGCGAAACGTTCGAGGAAAGTGGAATTCTTCTGGCCCGTCCGCGCGGATCGTCGTCGCTGGTTTCCGCGGCAAAGGCCGCGGCGCTCGGTCCGCAGCGTGAATCGCTCGATGAGGGCAAGGTGAGTTTCGCGGACATTCTGCGCGAACATGACCTTACTCCTGCGATCGATTTGCTGGCGCTGTTTGCGCACTGGATCACGCCGGTGAATCTGCCGAAGCGATTCGATACGCATTTCCTGCTGGCGCTGGCGCCGCCCGATCAAATCGGCAAGCACGACGGCAGGGAATCCGTGGACTCCATCTGGCTCTCGCCCAAGGCGGCGCTCGATGCGGCGGCATCGGGCCGTTACAATCTGCCGTTTCCGACCATCCGTAACCTGATCAAGCTCGACAAGATCGGAACTGCCCGCGCCGCAATGGATTTCGCGCGGGCGACGCCGGTGGTGACCGTGGTGCCTGAGATGAGCAGGAACGAGAATGGGACCACACGCCTGCGCATTCCCATCGAGGCGGGCTACGACGGCGACGTTTTTGACGTCGCGCGCGCCTGATGCGGATTTCGTAGCTGCTGGTCTCGGCTTTTGCCGGACGATGTTGTTCTGACATGTCTGCTTTCCCGCCACGCCGCATCGTGTGTCTTACCGAAGAGACGGTTGAGACGCTTTATTTGCTCGGTGAACAGGACCGCATCGTCGGCGTGTCGGGATACGCGGTGCGGCCGCCGCAGGTGCGGCGTGAGAAGCCGCGCGTCTCGGCGTTCATATCAGCCGACGTTCCCAGGATCCTCGCGCTCGATCCTGATCTGGTTCTGGCATTCTCGGATTTGCAGGCCGATATCGTCGCCGATCTGGTGCGGGCAGGGGTTGCGGTTCACGTCTTCAACCAGCGCGATATCGCCGGCATTCTCGCAATGATCCGCACGCTCGGCGGACTGATCGGCGAAGCAGGAAAGGCGAAAGCGCTCGCGTCGCAGTTCGAGCAGCGGCTTGCGGACGTTGCTGCGCAGGGGCGCGCCAGACCGCCGCGGCCTAAAGTCTATTTCGAGGAATGGGACGATCCGTTAATCAGCGGCATCGGCTGGGTATCGGAGCTGATTGCAATCGCAGGCGGAGAGGATGTCTTTCCGCAGCTTGCAAAGGCAAAGGCCGCGAAGGACCGCATCGTTGCATCCGAGGCGGTGATCGCGGCTAATCCGGACCTGATCCTGGCGTCGTGGTGCGGTAAAAAGGTCGTGCCAGATAAGATCCGGCAGCGTGCAGGCTGGAGTGCGATCACCGCCGTCCGCGACAACCGCATTGTGGAGATCAAATCGCCGCTGATCCTGCAACCGGGGCCGGCAGCTCTGACCGACGGTCTCGATGCTATCATTGCGGCTTTGGACGCGGGCTGTTCCTAGGGCCGGACTTCCAGCACCATATTAAACGGCGTCTCGGTGGCGCGCCGGAACTTGGAGAACCCCGCGTCGAGGGCGACCTTGCGAAGTTTCATCTCGCCGGCCTGCGCGCCGAGTCCCAGACCGGCGTCCTGTGCAAGCGAGGCGGGCGTACAGATCATTGTGGACGCGCCGTAATAGATCCGGCCCACGGGATTGAGATTGTCCTTCAGGCAGTCGTGCGCCATCGGCTCGACAATCATCCACGTGCCGTCCTTGGCCAGTGCCTGTTTCACGTGCCGCCCGGCGCCGACCGGATCGCCCATGTCATGCAGACAATCGAACATCGCGATCAGGTCGTATTTTCGTTCGGGGAAATCCGACGCCGAAGCGCGTTCGAATGTCACTCTGTCCTCGACGCCAGCCGCCTTCGCGGCTTCTTTCGCGCGCTCGATCGAGGGGCTGTGATAGTCGTAGCCGGTAAAGCGGGAGCGGGGATAGGCCTGCGCCATCAGGATTGTTGTACTGCCGTGACCGCATCCGACATCCGCGACGGACGCGCCCTGCTCGAGCTTGTCCTTGACGCCATCAAGGGCGGGTATCCAGCTTGCGACAAGGTTTGCGTTGTAGCCGGGCCGGAAAAACCTCTCGGTGCCGCGGAACAGGCAGGTGCTGTGTTCGTGCCAGCCAAGGCCTTTGCCGGTTCGGAAAGCATTGGCCACCTTGGGCTCGTCCAGCCACATCGACTGCACAACTTCGAAGCCACCCGCGAAGAAGGCGGGGCTGTCTTCATTGGCGAAGACCATTTCTTGCTCGGGGTTGAGGCTGAATCGGCCAGTTTCATCGTCATAGTCGACGAACCCGGCGGCGGCTTGTGCGGATAGCCACTCGCGCAGATAGCGTTCCTTCATACCTGTTGTCTTGGCCAGTTCCTCGGGCGTGACGCCGTCGCTATCGGCCATCGCCCTGTAGAGACCGAGATGGTCGCCGAGGACGACGAGAGCACCACTGACGCAAGCGCCCATATCGCCGAGCATACGGTTCACGAGTGCATCGAGTTTTTCAGGATTGGGTTCACGCATTGCCGTGCTCCTTGCGTTGCAAGTTCAGCCCGGCCGGGGCCGGGCCCACGTAGCGGATCGGGGCAAGGCTACGCCGCGCGGCGATTTTGTGTCAACGAGATGCGCGTGCGCCTCGCCATGTGTGTGCGGATGACATCTGATCCAGCGACAGGTCTCGCAAAACAGAATCCACACCGGGTCCTGATGGAATAATGGACCTCCGCTTCTCGGGCTCCATTGGCGGGCTGTGGCGATGTTGCTGAACAGCTGTTCCTGCGAACGCCAAGAGGGGCTTTCCAATCAGGTCTGTCCGTATTAATGATGATCTTTGATAAGAAGAACTGATCGATGGTGTCTCTTAAACAGCTCAAGTACTTCGATGCCGTGGCCAGATCCGGTCATTTCGGCAAGGCTGCGGAGCATTGCGCAGTGACCCAGCCCGCGCTCTCGATGCAGGTGCAGGAACTGGAGAAGTCCCTCGGGATTCAGCTTCTGGAGCGCGGCCGCAACGGCGTGATGCTGACCGAAGGCGGCAAGGAGATTGCGCAACGTGCGGCGCGCGTCCTCGCCGATGTCCGTGACATTGTCGATGTCGCGCGGCGGCAGGGGAACGTCCTGTCCGGTCCTCTGGGCCTCGGCGTCATCCCCTCGGTGGCGCCGTACATCCTTCCGCAACTGCTGCCGATGATCCGGGACGCGTTTCCCGATCTCGATCTTCATATTCGCGAAACCCAGACCCAAACTCTCGTCAGCGAACTTACCGACGGTCAGCTAGACCTGCTGTTGCTCGCGCTGCCGGTCGAGCACCCGGACATTGAGACCGTCCGGTTGTTTGACGATCGCTTCCTGCTGGCGATGGCGACCTCGCACCGCATGTCGAACCGTGTCAAGGCAACGCCCGATCTTCTGGAAGACGACCGGCTGCTGCTGCTGGAAGAGGGGCACTGCATGCGCGATCAGGCGCTGGCCTTTTGCAACCTGCGGCGGATCGAGAACATCAACACCTTCGGAGCGTCGAGCCTGTCCACGCTGGTCCAGATGGTGGCGCATGGTCTCGGCATGACGCTGCTGCCTGAATTGGCGGTGCCGCTCGAAAGCCGGCGGGGCGATATCCACCTGATGCGATTCGCCGATCCTGAGCCGCAGCGCGTGATCGGGCTCGCCTGGCGCCGAAGCTCGCCACGGAAGCGCCATTTCGTTGAACTTGGGCAGATGATTTCAGCGGCGGCGACCAGGTAGCAGGCGCAGTGGCCGCTCGCTGGGCGCGCTCCAGAAACTTATGCGAACGCCTTGTCGGCGGGGTGCTGCATCCAGTCGATCAGCGGAGCGCCGTAGGCTCTGCTCCACACGGTCAGGAAACGGGGAAACCAGGAGTGCGCGATTGCGCCCCGGTAGGCCCATGTGCGGTACTGAAGGCCGTTTTCGGACAATAGTTCCTGGTATCCGCCGTGCGTTTCCGTGGCGTCCCGGATGTGACGCAGGATTTCGCGGGCGTAAGACCGGTATCGCTCGACCCCGGAGAACTCATCGTATTCGAGCATGCGGTCGGCGAATTCGACATTGAATGTCGGCCATGCGGATCGGCCCTGATAGGACGGCGTGGCGATCCGGTGGATGAGTTTCTTGCGCGGATTATCCGCCGACACGAAAAAGTGGAACGTATCCGGAATCCGGAACCGCGGTTCAGCAAGGATGAGATCGGTGGTCGCGCTGAACAGCGCACGCTCGGCTTCGTTTCTGAAATCCCAGAATCCGCGCTGCACGTTGACGAAATCGAGAGCGATGGAGAGGGCGGGCGAGTCTGCCCTGCAGTCCAGGCTATGCTTGATGTAGCCGTCGCGGCCGAACAGCCGAAGCAGCTCCATCTTATACTGCGAGAGATCGCGTCCTAGAATTTCCTCCAGTTCGTTCTGGTCCGCGATCCCGAGCCGGATGCTCTGCTGGAAGGTTGCGTAGACACTGGCATTGGTAACGAAGCGAAGCCGTTCCGCGCGGGTATCGGTCGCCGCCGAGCGCGGGGCCCGGACATCGCAAAGCAGGGTCCGGATGTCGTGACTGTCATAGGGCTCGAGACTTCTTGCGAGATCGAGTACCGATCTCTTCAGATCTGCGCGATATTCGGCCAGCAACGCGCGGCCGGTATGGGCGGCTTTTGCCATGTCCGCATAGGGCGAGGTTCGCAGGTCAGCATGGACGATCTGTTCCAGACCTCCCTGCACGCCGAGAAGTGTATCTGACGGCAGCGCGAAATAGTTGGCGCCGATGTAGCGGTTGCGCTTCACGGGAATGAGCGTCGTTGTGATAATGCCGGAGCGCACTGCACCCAGCATCAGGCGCACGCTTTTTTCCAGCAGACGAATCCGGCGCGTAGCGTCCTCGGAATCGATGATGGTCTGCGGATCGAGAACGTCGGGATAGAACCAGGCAAAGTCTCGCGGATAATAGGCCGAAGCATGCGGCGCGCCGGTGACAAGAAACGCTTCTTGCGCGGAGAAAGCGCTGTTCATCGAGTTGCGGTAAAGCTCGTCGATCTTCGCCGATGCATAATAGGCGCGCCGCAGGAAACGGTCCGAGAGGAAGTTGGTGGCTTGAAGACAATTGGCGACGCAGGTCGCGGCGAGGCCCTGATAAAACCTGTGCTCAGAGTTTAAAGGCAGAAGCCCTTCGTTGCCGCTCACCGTGTCCTCCCTCGCAATTGGAAGTGCGTCCTGAATAGCCCGACGGCGTGATTCGATTGAAGCGCCATGCGCGTGCAAAACGCGGCAAGCCATGCCCAAAGATGCGCCTGTTGGCAATTCAAAACGCTGAGTTTTGACTGTCATAATCCGCTTTTGGCTTGTGCCAGGGCGAGTCCGGCGTGGCTCAGGCCGTCAGTTGGGCAAGGATGCAACTCGCGGCCTGACAGGAATGAAGCCTTCGGTCCGACGATGCCGTCCTTATGACCGGAAATGGCGCGCCACGGCCGATGAAGATGGGCACTACTCGTTCGCTGTAGCGCTATGATGCTTTGGCCAGCCAGGCGCTACAATCGGCAAAGTTGCGACTAGCTACGATCTTGCGCTACGCCGCCAAGGGCGGCGTTTTGCTGATTTCGCGCTTAGTCCGCTTACCCTTCGACACCGGTCCTCTTGATCAATCCCAGGCTCGACGCGATGGGCCAGATTCATACGTTTCGACCTCACCGAGCGTCAAATCGGTTAGACGGCTCACGGAGTGAGTCGGGGAAGCCAGCGCGGCACATTGGCGCAATAGTTTTCATACTCGGCTCCGAAGCTTTGGCGGAGCGTCGGCTCCTCATAGGCAATTACGAAAATGTGAAAAAAGAGCCAGATCAACGCGCCGTAGCCGAGGAGATGCCAGTCAGCGAATAACACCGCCTGACCAAGAATGACGGCAACGACTGCAACATAAATCGGATTGCGCACATAGCGGTATAGTCCGCTCACCACGAGATTGCGTGGTGGCGCGATCGGCGCGGGCGTGCCCAGACCCTGCAACGCAAAGCGCGCAAACGAATCCAACAATCCAGGCACGCCGGCAATAATGAACGCGAGCCCAGCCAAGCGTGTCGCCTCGGTGGCTAAAAAGGGTGGTCGAAATTCCCAATGCGTGATCGACCATGGGATGACGCCCGCCAACATCGCCGGTGCAACGAGGAAAAACAGCGCCGAACCCAGGATTGCTGTGATCTTCGACATGCGTCCTCCCGTCCTGTCGCAATGTTAATGCAGCCATGTCCGGTCAGCGCGTTCAGCGGTTGAATCGCGACGGCCTTGCGAAAGCGTCTCGACCAAGCCCACTGTCCAGCACATCGGGCATCCGCGTAGCGCGACGAGGGAGGCAACGCCCGCGCCCAAGGATAGCCAAGGGTGCGCGGTCTGGTGGACGATGGCCCAAGCGAGTAGCGCCGCCGCAGCTGCGCCGCGCATTAGGTGTGCGCCCAGGAAGGCGCTCCCGAACATTCCGACTCCACGAAAGTAGTTCATGTGCTCTCTCGTCCGCTGTCCTTTGTGCCGAGCAGGTATTCGCGCACCAGCGCGCGGGCGCGGCGCAGGCGGCTTTTGACCGCTTCGCGCGTCACGCCGAGCCGCCCGGCGATTTCCCAAATCGTCAGATCTTCGAGATCTCGCAGCAGCAGCACTTCGCGATGGGACGGCGAAAGCGACTCGATCGCATTGACCAAGTCTATGCGCAACTCGTCCGGCGGGACCTTTGCGAGCTCGCGTGACTCTTCCAGGCTGGCGAGCTCCTCGACTCCGCGCATCAGCATCAGCGCTGGCAGCATGCAAAGGCGCGCGATGACGGTCAGCAGCCAGCCGGCGAGTGCGGCTGGACTGCGGATCGTGCCCACGCGCCGGTACACGACGATGAGTGCTTCTTGCACCACATCTTCGATAACCGAGGTGCGATAGCAAAGGCGCCGGGCGTAGCGTCGAATGTCCGGCTGCAGCGCCACCAATAACTGTGTCAGCGCGTGCCGGTCACCCGACTGTGCCGCGAGCAAGAGATCGCCTGATACGCGCGCCAAGGCAGTCATCCCTTCAGTGGCTCGCGCCCGGCAATGGCGCAGGCAGGGCAATAGCCGAACACGCCGGTGACCAGCGTCACGACACCCGCGCCGCTGAGCAGTAGCCCGAGCGGCGAAGCGTGCAGCGCAACCACGCCGCAGATGAGCATCAAGCTCCCGCCGATCAGCCTGGCCGCGCGCTCCCACCCGCCAACGTTCTTCCTATACCACATGGTTCTGTGCTCCGGTTCGTGACGCGCCGCAATGGCGCATTCACCTAGACAAGAGGGCGCAAACCCGGCGCAGGGGTCGCGGCACAAAAAATAATTTGAGGGGTGGCAGCTTCAGCAGGCTGGCGTGGGCGTCGGGCGCGGGCCTGGGCCGCTGAGGAACGCCGGCATCGGGTCGCCGGGGTGTGGACATCCGGATAAAGCCGGGCCAGCCGCTCGCGTATCTTTGGCGCGCCCCAATGTAGCTTGTCCTGCTTGCATCGCACGATCAGCATCTCGATCTGGACCGGCAGCTGATTGGCATGCCGGTAAGGTCGCCGCGAGCGGTCGGTCAATCCGTCCGACGCGATTAACAAGGCGGACCGCGCTACAGCCAAAAACATCGCGGCGATCTGATGTCTGCGGCCCCGGAGTTTCGATTAGTGCTGCACCTACCTAGGGTCCGCCTTGCCCACCCTACGCCAACCGTAATTGCCCGCAATGTCTCTTGAGGGTCATTCGCGTCGATATCGCCATGTCCGCTCTCTCGTCCGCTCTCAACAATACCGGACATTACCACATCGGTCCCGCGTCGGATCTGCGAACAACCGGTACGGCAGCCGCGGCTCCTGCATCCTTGCCTTGGTCGATTGCCGAACATGACGCGCGGCGACCGACCCAATGGTCGGCAGAACGACTGCAATGAGTCTGCACGAAGTCTGCTGCCTGGGCGCTTCGCCTGGCTTTTGCCTGATCGCAATTTGGCTAAGGATAGCGCAGGACCGGCGAGGCGCAGATCGAACGCGGCGGACCAACGATCACATCGCAGGCTCTCAAGACGGTTGCCAGGACCGCCCGCAAGCGCATGCGGACCGAGAGCGGAGGCTACCGCCGCGATCACCTCCGCGCGCTCGCCCAACGGGTGGAAGTGGATCAGAAAGAACTGCGCATAATGGGATCGACAAGCGCGCCGCTGTGTACGCTCGTCGCTGCTGAAAGCGCAAAAACGGCCGGTTTTGGCGTGCCCAGTTCTGTACCGAAGTGGCGCGCTCCGAGAGATTCGAACTCCCGACCCTCGGAATCGAAATCCGATGCTCTATCCAGCTGAGCTAGGAGCGCTGACGGGCGCACCATAGCCAATGGCGGTGCGAAATCCACCCCGAAATGATCGTGAAACCAATCTTTTGCCGCCGATCTGACGGGCCAGTCACGCCCTCAATCGCTTGTTTGAAAACATCTCTTGCGGATTTTGACGCGCTACAATGTGTATCATGTGCAATAGCGTTCGTTGCAATGCGCAACATGGTTTCGTTTGACGCTTCTTTTTTTGTGTCTAACATTCGGCTAGGCCCGTGAGAGGCCGTGGGAGGAATGCATGATCCGTCTTGCCAGCCCGTCTGCTCGCCGACAATTTTCTGCAAATGCCGCAACCCAGCGCTCTCCGCTGGGTTTTCTGATGATTGCATCCGCTGTTGCGGTGCTCACCAGCTTCTCCGGAGCCTCTGCTCAGTCGCCAGCGAAGGGATCGCCTGAACATATCAAGGCTGTGACATCCGCGGTCGATCAAAACTCGATCAAGGCCAACGCGGCGACATCGAACGACTGGCCGGCGATCGGCCTCGACCACGGCGAAACCCGTTTCAGCAAGCTCAATCAGATCAACACTGACAACGTGAAGAATCTGGGCCTTGTCTGGTCATACAATCTTGAATCATCGCGAGGTGTAGAAGCCACGCCTGTTGTCGTCGATGGCATTATGTATGTCACCGCCTCCTGGAGCGTGGTGCATGCGATCGATGTGCGCACCGGCAAGAAAATCTGGACCTTCGATCCTCAGGTTTCACGCTCCATCGGCTACAAGGGCTGCTGCGACGTCGTGAACCGCGGTGTCGCGCTTCACAAGGGCAAGGTCTTCGTCGGCGCTTATGACGGGCGGCTCATCGCGCTTGACGCGGTGACCGGCAAGAAGGTGTGGGAGAAAGACACGCTCGTCGACAAGGAACACTCGTACACGATCACGGGCGCGCCGCGCGTTGTGAACGGGAAGGTGGTGATCGGCAACGGTGGCGCGGAATACGGCGCGCGTGGCTACGTCACGGCCTATGACGCGGAAACCGGCAATCAGGCGTGGCGATGGTTCGTCGTGCCCGGCGATCCGTCGAAGCCGTTCGAAGATGAATCGATGGAAAAGGCCGCAAAGACCTGGGACCCCGCTGGAAAATATTGGGTCAACGGCGGCGGCGGAACAGCATGGGACACCATCACCTTCGATCCTGATCTGAATCTCGTCTACATCGGGACCGGCAACGGCTCACCCTGGAATCGTCATCTCCGCAGCCCCGCGGGCGGCGACAACCTCTATCTTGCTTCGATTGTTGCGCTGAATGCCGACACCGGAAAATACGTCTGGCATTATCAGGAAACGCCCGGCGATCACTGGGACTATACCTCGACCCAGCCGATGATCCTGGCGGACATCAACATCGACGGCGCGCCGAGGAAGGTGATCCTTCACGCGCCGAAGAACGGCTTCTTCTTCGTCATCGATCGCACCAACGGCAAGTTCATCTCGGCGAAGAATTTCGTCGATGTGAACTGGGCGACCGGTTACGACGCCAACGGACGTCCGATTGAAGTTGCCGCGGCGCGCGATCCTGAAAAGGGGATGGACAGTATCCCGGGTCCATACGGCGCGCACAATTGGCATCCGATGTCATTCAATCCGATGACCGGCCTTGTGTATCTGCCAGCGCAGGGTGTGCCACTCAATCTCACGCCGCAGAAAGGCTGGAAGCACAACGCCAACCAGCCCGGCGAGTTCGGCGGCAACACCGGCTGGAACACCGGCTTCGTGTTGAATGCGACGCCCCCCAAGAACCTGCCGTTCGGCCGGCTGATCGCGTGGGATCCGGTCAAGCAGAAGGAGGCGTGGAAGCAGGAATACGTGGCGCCGTGGAACGGCGGAACGCTCACCACCGCCGGCAACCTTGTTTTCCAGGGAACGGCCGATGGCCGCTTCATTGCCTATAACGCGACGAGCGGCGAGAAGCTCTGGGAATCGCCGACAGGCACCGGGGTCGTCGCGGCTGCCTCAACCTACATGCTCGACGGCAAGCAATACGTGTCCATCGCGGTCGGGTGGGGCGGTGTCTTCGGGATCGCGGCACGCGCCACCGAGGCGGATAATCCCGGCACGGTCTATACCTTCGCGATCGGTGGCAAGGCGCCGCTGCCGCAGATCACCAAGTACCAGATGGAGAACCTTGTCGAAGGCGTGAAATACAATCCGGCGGACGTCGGGCCGGGAACGCTGCTCTACGTCAGCAGTTGCGTGACCTGTCATGGCGTGCCCGGCGTGGACAAGGGCGGCAACGTCAGGAATCTCGGCTATGTCGGCGCCGAGACCATCGCGAACCTGAAGAACTTCGTCTTCAAGGGGCCGCATGTCGACAAAGGTATGCCCGACTTCACCAGCAAGCTGAGCGAGGACGACGTCGTGAAAATCACGGCGTTCATTCAAGGCACCGCGGACGCGATTCGTCCTCCGAAGAAGTGAGCCGGCCGCCTTATCCGGCGCGCGGCGCGAGTCGTCCCGGCTTTCGCCGCGCTCACCCAGACTGACTGTTTCATCCCGTCATTACGGGTCTGCGCCAAAGCGCAGCCCGGAATGACGAGGTGGCGGGATGATTGAAAAATCGGCGTCATCGGGGTGACCACCACAGACTGTGCAAGTGGGTTGCGCGGTGACCCGGTCTAACATATTGAAGCGGTCATGCGCTTTTAGCTCGGCTGGATAGAGCATCGGATTTCGATTCCGGGGGTCGGGAGTTCGAATCTTTCGGAGCGCGCCAGCGATCCTTATGAAACGATGTCAAAGAGCCCTTCTCCAGAACGAAACAGGCCGCCGCCTCCCGCGCTCGCAAAGGCGTTGCTGGCGTTGCAGATGCAGCAACTTGAGGAAGCAGAGCAGCTCGCGTCGCAAGTTCTGAAATCCGATCGCGGCAACACGCTCGCCGCGGAAATTCTCGGGCGCGCCCTTCTGGCGCAGAATCGCCTCGACGATGCCATCGTACATCTGACGAAATTTGCGCGCAGGACCGACGATCCATCGATCGAAACCTTGCTTGCGGGCATGCTCGCCGCTGTCGGCCGCCGAGACGAAGCGCTGGATCAGTTGCGGCGCGCCGTCGCCCGACGGCCGCATTACATTCCGGCGTTTGCCGAACTCGCACTCCAGTTGCGCAAGAGCGGACAACTTGACGAGGCAATGAGCGTCACCGAGAGCGGTCTGACATTCGAACCGCAATCTGCCGATCTGCAACTTGCCCTGGGATATGTTCTGGCGGACCGCAACGAGCGTATCCGGGCGCGGGCGGTGTTTGCTAAGGTCCACGCGGCTGAGCCGACGCATCACGATGCATTGCTGGCTCTTGCGGCGGCGGTGATATGGGATGGCGACTACGGACGGGCCGCGGACCTCTACCGCCGCGCGCTGGCTATCAAGCCCCTGGATGATACGCGTATTCGTCTCGGGAAATGCTTGCTTGAACTTCGGCAGCGCGAGGAAGCGGAAGCACTCTTTCGCACGGCCACCCACGGGTTGAGCAAATTCGCTGCCCCCTCGGTTATCGCGATGGTATCAGCATCGCACGGGCGAATCTTCCTTCAGCCAAGTTCGGCGCTGGATTTCTTGCGCGTCCGGAACAATTGACCGCTACGAGCGGAGGGGATTTGACATTCGCTACCCGGCTAACCACACTTCGGTGAACCACTAGGCCCGGAACTGACGCCGGTAAACGCCGGTCTCGCGAGACATCAGCCCTAAGAGGTCGTGCGTCCGCTGCGTGTCCTCTTCGGTGAAAACAGCGGTTCTCAAACTCCATTTTTCCCGCTTCACCGGAAAGCATTGAGCGATCGGCGTTCCTTTCGGCAATACGCCGCTGAAGTTCATGTCGCGCCACCGCGTCGGAAAGTGAATCCAGCCATCGCGATAGTTGTCGCAATCGACCCATCCCGTCAGCGTCGTAAACGGCAAATCGAACCTGTTGACGGGATGCGTGAACAGCAGGGAGTAACCCTCCGGTGCTTCGATGGTCCAGAGATTGTGAAACTTGATCACGAAGCGGTCGGGTTCGAAGAACGGCGTGCCCGTAAGTTGAGTGCTGTCGTGCAGCCCCAGCGGAGAGCGCGGGAAATTGACCGTGCCGCAGGGCGGAAAATCATTGTCCCAGGTAAACTCGCCGTTCTCGTACTTTATGTCGCAGATCAGCGGGATCAGAAAACCCGACGTCATCGCATCCACGAACGGCGGGCAACGCTTCACGGTGTCGTTCTGGCCTCCCATAATCTCGCTGGACACCTCTTGCGGCATGGTTTTCAGCCAGTCCGGCAAGCCCTGTGCCGCGGGGATCGGCGGCGGCAACAGGCCTTCGAGTTCTTTCGGGCAGCGAAACGTCAGCAATTGCGAGGGGTCGGGCGGGGCCATAGCAGCAGCAGTCTCAAAACCGTAAGGTAGAATGTAAACCAGCTTGTTTGATGTTATCATCTGCATTGTTCGCTCGCTACTCTTATGCCGGGGCAATGCAGGCCAGCAATGACGCGTGGCGTGGATTTGCATGTGCGCGAACGAAATTTGGGCGGTGGGGCGTCCTCGCGCCTCTCGTCATCCTTAACGAAATTCCAACACAACAAAGCCAAAGTTGGGCTTCATCTGTCTTTTCCCGTTTGACGCCAGGTCATTTTCTGACATGCGATTTTGGGTTCCAGCCACGATTTTGATCGCGTTGAGCGGTCCCGCGCATGCGGACCTGCGCATCACCCGCGACCACGGCGGCTATGTGGAAGAGTACAAGGAAAAGTATTCGCGGATTCGTGCGCGGGGCGAGCGCGTCATCATTGACGGCATCTGCAACTCGGCCTGCACGATGGTGTTCGGCATCGTGCCGATGAACAAGATCTGCGTGACGCCGCGCGCCAGTCTTGGTTTTCATCTGGCATACTATGACAAGGCCTGGACCTTCGGGATCAAGGTCAACAGTAGCGAGGGGACATCGGATTTGATGTCGTACTATCCGCCGTCCGTGAAGTCGTGGATCAGCCGCAACGGCGGTCTGACCAATGAGATGAAGAAGATCAGGAACGGCAGCGATCTCTGGCAGATCGTCGATCCGTGCCCGGAAGAGTTCTTCTAGGAGGCGTATCTGCCTCCATGTCATCCCGCCATTTTTGCGCATGCATCTTCGCGCGTCGTTGAATGTTTGGCGCGCATTCTGCTCAGACGACAGATCGTCATGGCCGGGCGCCTGTGTTGATGCGTCGTGCCCAACTCTCACTTATCGTCCCCGCTTTCGCGAGGACGACACCGGGTGTGTGGCGCGGTCCCGCTTCACTCGTAGCCCGGATGGAGCGAAGCGAAATCCGGGATGAACAGCGAGCCAGGCCCCGGATTGCGCTTCGCTCCGTCCGGGCTACGCTACGCCGTTCCGGGCTTGACCTAAAACGTCACGACGCCTCTGATCGACTCTCCGCGCTTCATCAGATCGAACGCCTTGTTGATGTCGCTCAGCGGCATCACATGCGTGATCATCGGATCGATCTGGATTTTTCCCTGCATGTACCAGTCGACGATCTTCGGCACGTCAGTGCGGCCGCGCGCGCCGCCAAAGGCCGTGCCTTTCCAGACCCGCCCGGTCACAAGCTGGAACGGGCGCGTTGCGATTTCCGCGCCCGAGGGCGCGACGCCGATGACGATCGACTGGCCCCAGCCGCGATGGCACGCCTCCAGCGCCTGACGCATGACGGTGACGTTGCCGGTGCAGTCGAACGTGTAATCCGCGCCGCCGATCTGGTCTTCTTTCGTCTTCGTCATGTTGACGAGATAGGGGACAAGGTCCTTGCCGACCTCCGCCGGGTTAACGAAATGCGTCATGCCGAAGCGTTCGCCCCAGGCTTTCCGGTCGTTGTTGATATCGACACCGATAATCATGTCGGCGCCGGCGAGCCGCAGGCCTTGCAGCACGTTCAGTCCGATGCCGCCGAGGCCGAACACGATGGCCTTGGCGCCTTGCTCGACCTTGGCGGTATTGATGACCGCGCCGATGCCGGTGGTGACGCCGCATCCGATATAGCAGACCTTGTCGAACGGCGCGTCCTCGCGGATCTTCGCCACGGCGATTTCCGGCAGCACCGTGTAGTTCGCGAAGGTCGAGGTGCCCATGTAGTGATGGATCGGCCTGCCGCCGAGCGAGAAGCGGGACGTGCCGTCCGGCATCAGGCCCTGTCCCTGCGTGGTACGGATCGCGGTGCAGAGATTGGTCTTGCGCGAGAGGCAGGAGGGGCACTGGCGGCATTCCGGCGTGTACAGCGGAATGACATGATCGCCTTTCTTGACGCTGGTGACGCCCTTGCCGACATCGACGACAATGCCCGCGCCCTCGTGGCCGAGAATAGCGGGGAAGAGACCTTCCGGGTCGGCGCCGGACAGCGTGAATTCATCGGTGTGACATACGCCTGTCGCCTTGATCTCGACCATCACCTCGCCCTCGCGCGGGCCTTCGAGTTGAACGGTCGTGATCTCGAGCGGTTTACCGGCAGCGGTAGCGATGGCGGCGCGAACGTCCATGGCGAATCCTTGTAGCTTGGAGCGAGTTCGATCTGCGTTTCCGGGCAGGGCGTCCGGCGCAATTGTCGATTGCCCGGCACCATAGGATCGGGCAAGCAATTGCGCAAATGAGCCCGTCGCCGCCCCAGCCCACACTTGAATCCATCGCCGCGCGCACCGCGCCGGCGATTTTCGTCCTGCTATGGAGCACCGGATTCATTGGCACGAAATACGTGCTGGCCGGTGCCGAGCCGCTGACCTATCTCACGGTGCGCATGGCTCTCGTGGCGCTGCTGATGGGCGTGATCGCAGCGATCTGGCGGCCGAAATGGCCCGATCGCGCCGGCGTCATCCACAGCGCGATCGCGGGGTTTCTTGTCCATGGCTTCTATCTTGGCGGGACGGCGGTCGCGATTTTTCATTCCGTGCCCGCGGGGTTGTCCGCGCTTATCCCAGGATTGCAGCCGATTCTGACATCCACACTCGCCAATCGCTGGCTCGGCGAACGCGTCACGCCGCTCCAATGGACCGGGCTGCTGATGGGCCTCGCGGGCACGCTGATCGTTCTGCATGGGCGCTCGATGTCGGGCGAGGCGGGCTGGGGCTGGCTCGGGACCTGTGTCGCACTCATCAGCATCACGCTCGGCACGCTCTACCAGAAGCGCTATTGCAGCCAGATCGACTGGCGTACCGGAAACTTCATTCAGTTTGTCGCGGCGGGTTTGCTGTTCGCGCTCGGGGCGTGGCTGTTCGAGACGCGCGTGATCGTCTGGAATCGCGAATTCGTATTCGGTCTCGCGTGGCTGGTCGTTGTGCTTTCGATCGGGTCGATCGGACTGCTGTACTGGCTGATCCGTCATTCGGCAGCGACGCGGGTGGCGAGTCTCTTCTATCTGGTGCCCGGCGTCACCGCGATCATGGCGTATGCGTTGTTCGACGAGCGGCTTGATCTGATCTCGATCGCCGGCATGGTGATCTGCGCCGCCGCCGTGCTGCTGGTGAACAGGAGCGCCGATCCGGCGCGTTCGGCTTAAAGCCGATCTTGGTTTTGCGCAGGCCGCGAGCGCCAGCGCTGTCATTGCGACGGCGATCCCGGTCCTGGCGGCGGTGGCCGCCTGGCGAACCGTTAATGAGACGGTAAATATAAACTGTCAAAATCGATCGATTTTCATCGGAACGTATTTTGGGGACGACACGATGGCGCTCGGCTTGGGGAAGAATTCCTTCGGTTTCCTGAAGTTAAAACTCGGGACCAAGGCCACGATCTGCGCAGCGGTCTTGATTGCGGCGACCACCTCGATGGTGGTGGGAGCGGCCTACTGGTCGCTGAGTACTGAGTTCGAGGCCAGGGCTAAATCCGACATCGAAACCAGTCTTCGGACGCTGGCGCTGGCGTTCGCCGAAACCTACGGGGACGCCAAGGTTTCCATCAAGGATGGCATCGTCAGCCGCGCCGAAATTCCCGCAATGCCGGAGTTCAAGGATCACAAGACGGTGGACCGCGCGACGTCCTACGTTGGCGGGACCGCAACTCTCTTTGTCTACGATGATGCGACCAAGCAGTTCATCCGCAGGACCACCAACGTCAGGAAAGAGAACGGCGATCGCGCCGTCGGGACACAATTGGCGGCGGATCATCCCGGCCAGCCGGTGGTCCGAAGCGGGCAAGCCTACAAGGGACCGGCTGTGCTGTTCGGCAAGAGCTTCATGACCGCCTATCAGCCGGTGTTCGACACCGCCGGAAAGATCATTGGAATTCTCTACGTCGGAATCCCGACAGCGCCGCTCGACGCGATGCTTCTCCATGCCATGCAGATGATGACCATCGCGGCGGTGGTGGGAGCGCTGCTGGTTCTTGCCTTGACGATGCTGATCGTGCGCAGTGTGACGAAACCGCTCAGGTCCGTCACAGATACGCTGACATCACTCGCGGAAGGCAAGCCCGACGTCACGATCAATCATGTCGATCGTTACGATGAAATCGGCTCCATCGCCCGCACCATCGGCGTGTTCAAGAACAACTCGCTCGAGCGGCGCCGGCTCGAGGCTGAGCGAAAAACCGCCGAGGCGGAGTCGGTCCAGCGGCGCAGGGCGGAGCTGCAAAGCTTCGTGGATGAATTCCAGTCCAACGTCGGCGGGATCATCGACAAGGTCCTGCATTCGTCCGGTGAATTCGAGAGCGCCGCGCGCAATCTGACCGAAACCGCGCGCAGCACCGCGCATCTGTCGAAGGCATCCGCCGATGCCTCGACACAGGCTTCCGAACATGTCCGCAACGCCGCGGCTGCATCGGAGGAACTGACAACCTCCATCGCCGAGATCAGCCGCCGGGTTCAGGAGTCCAACGGCATCGCTGCCGACGCCGTCCAGCAAGCGGTCGCGACCGACGCGCGGATGGCCGATCTGTCGAAGGCGGGCGATCGCATCGGCGACGTTGTGAAACTCATCACATCGATCGCGGAGCAGACCAACCTTCTGGCGCTCAATGCGACCATCGAGGCGGCGCGCGCCGGCGAGGCCGGACGCGGCTTTGCCGTGGTGGCGCAGGAGGTCAAGAACCTTGCCGGGCAGACCGCGAAGGCGACCGACGAGATCAGCAGCCATATCGTTAACATGCAGTCCGCGACGCGTGAATCGGTCGCTGCGATCAAGGCCATCGGGCAGACCATCGAACGTATCAACGATATCGCCACATCGATTGCCGCCGCGGTGGAGCAGCAGGGGGCCGCGACGGAGGAAATTGCGAAAAGCGTTCAGGCCGCGGCGGGCGTCACCACCGAGGTCGCCGCCAATGTCGGAGAGGTCGCCAGCGGCGCGAACCGGACCGGCGAAACGTCCGACGAGATCTTTAAGTCGGCGCAGGCGCTGAGCAGCGAGAGTCTGCACCTTCAGGCCGAGGTCGGGCGTTTCCTCGATGGTGTCAGGGCGGCTTGATGGCGTCCGCCTGATGCGCATTTGACGGCAGGCAACAAAAAGGGACGCAAACGCGTCCCTTTTTCCTTGCGCGGTTGCTGTGGTTACTTCGGCTGCGGCACGATTCGGATATAGGGCTTCGGCGATTTCCAGCCGCCGGGATAGATCGTCTTGGCTTCATCATCGCTGACCGAACCGGCGATGATGACATCCTCGCCCTGTTTCCAGTCGGCAGGGGTCGCGACGCGATGCTTGGCGGTGAGCTGCAACGAGTCGATCACGCGCAGGATCTCGTCGAAGTTGCGTCCGGTGGTCATCGGATAGACCAGAACCAGTTTCACCTTCTTGTCCGGGCCGATGACGAATACGGTCCGCACCGTGGCGTTGTCGGCGGCGGTGCGGCCATCAGCGCCGCCGGCGGTGTCCGCGGGAAGCATATTGTAGAGCTTCGCGACCTTGAGATCGGTGTCGCCGATCATGGGGTAGTTCGGCGCAAATCCCTGCGTCTCCTTGATGTCGTTGCTCCACCTGGTGTGATTGTCGACTGGGTCGACGCTCAGGCCCAGCAGCTTGACGCCGCGCTTGTCGAATTCGGGCTTCAGTCCCGCCAGCCTTCCGAGTTCGGTCGTGCAGACCGGCGTGAAATCCTTCGGATGGGAGAACAGCAGGGCCCAGCTATTGCCGATCCAGTCGTGAAACTTGATACGTCCTTCGGTGGTGTCAGCCTCGAAATCGGGCGCCACCGCACCAATCTGAAGTGTCATCGATCTGCCTCATGTGCCTAGAGTTACAGGGAAATTCTATTTGCGAAATATAACCCGCAGAAGACTTATACGGAACAGCGGGCCGAAAAGGACAAGATTTTTCTCAGTCTTGGCTGCTTTCCGGAAATCCCTGCTGTTTTGTCGCGGCTTGCTGAAAGGTGAGTGCTGCAGGTGGCGCGCTCACAATTTCGCTATGCCTCGAATTTGACTTTGATGCGCCGCAACGCCGCCGGTTCCGGTTGTCATTGCATGAACCAGGCGGACGGTCAGTGCGACCAATCCGCAACCATAAGAGAAAGAAGCGTGCTCCGAATCGCTTCATTAACGCTTCGTTTACACCCGCATGAAAATGCTGCGGGACACAAAAAGAGAATAGTAACATGACGTCCGCCTCGACCATCTCCAACGCTCCGCTTTCCGAACTGATCCGGAAAATCGAAACCAGCTCCGTTGCCGACCGCGATGTGTCCGCCTACGCGCTCGCTTTCGTGCGCGACGGCGTCATCACCGGCGAGGGGCCAACGACCACGGGCCGCGTCCATTTCTCCAGGGCGCTGGATGCCGACGATGCGGCCTGGTGCGCGCGCATTCTGAATGCCGCGGCGAATACCAACGAGCCCGTCAGCCGCGCCGAGGCTGAAACTCTTTTCGAGATCAACAAGGCCGCGACCGAGCGCAGCGACGACGGCCGGTTCGACGACCTTTTCACAAAGGCGATCGTGCATCATGCGGCCGCCGCTTCCGGTCTGCCGGTGCCGCCTCGCTCCGTTGCGCTGTCACCTGAGACTTCGATCGACAGCTGGGCGCCCACCACCGCGGTCGGCGTCAATACCGAAGTGCTTGAGTGGATCGCGGGCCAGATGCGCGGCACCCGCCGCAACAACCGCGCGCTCGCGGTGCTGGTCGCGAGCCTGATCGGCGCGGCGACCCTGCCGCTTGCACACACACTGCCGAACTTCCTCGATTTTGGAATGTAAGGCGAGCGGCTCCTGAGCGGTCAGGCGCTACTTTGCACCTGCCGTCTTGACCGTCTCCGGCAGGCCGACCGTCCGTCCGGGAAATCCCGCCACATCGAAGTAGCGCTGGTTCAGCACGCGCTGGAACTGCAGCACGGTGCGCAGGCCGTTGGCGGCCGGTTTGCCTGAGACCGTTCCGCTGTAAGCCTTTGGCGTGATGCCATTCGGCATCGCTTCTGTCATCACGCGCCCGATCAGCGAGCCCTTGGCCTTGCGCCTGAGACCGAGGAGGTGAGCCGCGGTGATGCCCACGTCGGCATTGCTCACCGGAAGCTCATTCACAAAGCCTGCTTTGAAATCCGGTCCGACGGCCGCCATGAAGTTCATGGTATCGCCCCGGCCGAAACTGCCGTGCATGCCCTGGCCTTGTCGCAAAATGGTATCCGCGACTGCCACAGAGCACAGCGTCGGTTCATCGCAGCCGAGTGCGTAGGAGCGGAAATTCACGACGATAGCCGGATGCGGAGTGACGGCCTTGCCTTTCAGGCTGAGCAGCGACAGCGGCAGCGTGCCCGGAAAGCGCCCAAGATCGTCTTCCACGAAAATTCCGCTGACATAGTCCTGCTCAAGCAGAGCCTTGACGGTGCGTCCGGCCAGCTTGCGGTCGCCCTCCGGCAGGTAGATCAGGTCGGAGCCGCCGTTGGTTGCGACGACCAGATCGGGTTTCAGCGGGTTCTTTCCAAGCAGGCCGTTGCCGGCTTTGGGATAGGCGTTTTTGCCGACGGGCGCGTTGTGACTGTTGGGATCGAACAGCGGCAGGTCCAGCGCTTTCGCAAGATCGAGGGCGAGGAAACCGAGCGGCAGAAAGCCGTCCGGCGTGTCGGGGTAGGTGCCTTTCACCGTCGAACTGGTTTTGCTTTCCTTCGAGATCGTCGAGAATCCGTGATCCGCCGAAACGATGATGTTGGTGCTGGCGGAGAGGCCGAGATCGTCCAGCGCCTTGCGCAACTGCGCGAGGTTGTTGTCGGCATTCCTGATGGCCGCGAGCGATGACGGGCCGTTGATGCCCGGCGTCAGGCTGTTGAGGCTGTCGCCCTGGTTGTGCTGGGTGCCGTCCGGATCGCGCGACCAGAACACCAGCACGAACGGCTTGTTGCGCGCCTTGAACATCGGCAGCACGACCTTGCTGGCGATGTCGGCGAGATATTCCTGCTGCTTGATATTGGCGACAACCGTGCCGGGCGTCGTGGCGTTGCCGGCCTTGCCGTTGTCGCCGCGGCCGGGCGTCGCGAGCGGGAGGCTGGCGGCGTTCAGGGCGGCCTTCATCTCATCGGACAGGGGGATGCCGATCAGCTTGCCCTCCTTGTCGACGGCGCCGGTCTGGTCGTCGACGGTAATCGTCTTGGCGCCGGTTCGCTCGGTGTGATCGAACAGGAATGTCGGGCCGACCTTGCCGATGGCGGCGGTGCTGAAGCCGGCGTCGCGCGCGGCCTTCAACAGGGTTTCCTCGTTGAGGTAGTCGCCGTTGAACTGCTCATCGACGTCGCGCAGAACCTGGTCGTGCTCGATGAATGGCACGACGGTGCCGCCCTGAATCGCGATCGGATGGCCGGTATAGATCGAGTTGCTGAAGGTGCCGGTGTCGCCGAGATAGTGCCCGGTCGACATGCCGGACGCGTTCGCCATGGTGAAGGTCGGGAACAGGGAGTGGGGGTTCTTGAAATTCACGCCCCTGTCGCGCACGGCGGCCATCGCGGGCGCCAGTTCGGGGGTGACCTTGAGCGCGCGGAGCCCATCTGGCACGAACAGAATCAGGTTGCGGGGCTGGCTGTTTTGGGCGAAAGCCATAGCCGACGACAACGCCAAAAAACCGAAGGAAATGAAAGAAATGGTGCGGCGCATGGGAGACTCGCTGTGGGCGGATTTGACATTCAAGGCGTGTGCTGAACGGTAACTTGGTGTAGTTACGCCTCGCGACAGAATTGTTACAACCTGCCATGCATGCCAAATTGCGGTTGAAAGCTGTTCCGGCCGAATTCCGCCCTTAAGGTCCAAATCACCTCATGTTCAAGAAGATCCTGATCGCCAATCGCGGCGAAATCGCCTGCCGGGTTATCAAAACCGCGCGCCGTATGGGCATCAAGACGGTCGCCGTTTATTCGGACGCCGACCGCGACGCGCTTCATGTCGAGATGGCGGATGAGGCCGTCTTCATCGGTCCGCCGCAGGCCGCCGAGAGCTACCTCGTCATGGAGAAGATTGTCGAGGCCTGCCGCCAGACCGGAGCGGAGGCGGTGCATCCGGGCTACGGGTTTCTGTCCGAGCGTGAAGCATTCCCGCGCGCCCTCGCAGCCGCCGGGGTCGTTTTCATCGGTCCCAATCCGGGCGCGATCGCCGCGATGGGCGACAAGATTGAATCGAAGAAGGCGGCCGCCAAGGCCAAGGTTTCCACCGTGCCGGGTTATCTCGGTGTGATCGAGGACGGGGCGCACGCCGTCAAGATCGCCGACGAGATTGGCTATCCGGTCATGATCAAGGCGTCGGCCGGTGGCGGCGGCAAGGGCATGCGCATCGCGCATTCGAAATCCGAAGTCGAGGAAGGCTTCAATCTCGCCAAGGCCGAGGCGAAGGCATCGTTCGGCGACGACCGCGTTTTCGTTGAAAAGTTCATTGTCGATCCGCGCCACATTGAAATTCAGGTGCTGGGCGACAAGCATGGCAACGTGATCTATCTTGGCGAGCGCGAATGCTCGATCCAGCGCCGCAACCAGAAGGTCATCGAAGAAGCCCCAAGCCCGCTGCTCGACGAGGCCACCCGCCGCAAGATGGGCGAGCAGGCTGTCGCGCTGGCCAAGGCCGTCAACTACGATTCCGCCGGCACGGTGGAGTTCGTCGCGGGCCAGGACAAGAGCTTCTACTTCCTCGAGATGAACACCCGGCTTCAGGTCGAGCATCCGGTGACCGAGCTCATCACCGGGGTCGACCTTGTCGAGCAGATGATCCGCAGCGCCGCCGGTGAAAAACTCGCGCTGACCCAGAAGGACGTCACGCTGACCGGCTGGGCTGTCGAGTCACGCGTCTACGCCGAGGATCCGTTCCGGAATTTCCTGCCGTCGATCGGGCGGCTGGTGAAGTATCGCCCGCCCGCCGAAAGCAAGGCCGATGACATCACCGTGCGCAACGACACCGGCGTGCAGGAAGGCGGCGAGATTTCGATCTACTACGATCCGATGATCGCCAAGCTGGTGACCCATGCGTCATCGCGCGCCGCTGCCATCGAGGCGCAGTCGCAGGCGCTGGACTCGTTTTATATCGACGGCATCCGCCACAACATCCCGTTCCTGTCGGCGCTGATGAATCATCCGCGCTGGCGCGAGGGCAATCTTTCGACGGGGTTCATCGCCGAGGAATTTCCCAAGGGCTTTGGTCCACGCACGCCGGAAGGCGAGACTGCGAACCGGATCGCGGCGGTGGCTTCGGCGGTCGATCACGTTCTGGGCGAGCGCAAGCGCCGGATTTCGGGCCAGTTGAACGGCCGCGTCGTGTCGCGAGAACGCCGCCGTTCGGTCTGGCTCGACCGCGTTGAGGTTCAGCTTGAGGTCGCGCGCGACGGCGAGGGGATCGTCGTCCGTCTCATTGGCGCCGATGGTGCGCCCGGACAGCCTGTTACGCTGCTTTCGAACTGGAAGCCCGGCGACCCGGTCTGGCAGGGCAGCATCGCGGGACATCCCGTCGCCGTGCAGGTGAGGCCGATGCCGAACGGGTTCCGGCTGGCCTATCAGGGCTGCGAACTGCCGGTGCAGGTTTTCACCGAAACCGAAGCCGCGGCGGCGCGTCTGATGCCGGTGGTTTCCGCTGCCGACACCGGCAAGAAGGTGCTGTGCCCGATGCCGGGTCTGGTGATTTCCATCGCCGTGACCGAAGGGCAGGAGGTCAAAGCCGGTGAAACGCTGGCTGTGATCGAAGCGATGAAGATGCAGAACGTGCTGCGCGCCGAGCGTGACGGTGTGGTGAAGAAAGTTGCCGCCACCCCGGGCGCGACCTTGGCTGTCGATGCGCTGATCCTCGAATTTGCGTGAGGGTGAAATGGGCCCGCAGGAGAAGCGCGAAGCGTTCCGGGCGATCCTGTCGGGCAAGGACGTCATCAGGCCTGGCTCGGTCTACGATCCGATCTCGGCGCGCATCGCCGAAGATGTCGGGTTCGAGCTTGGGCTGCTTGGCGGCTCCGCTGCCTCACTGACCATTCTCGGCGATCCGGATCTGCTGCTGATTACGCTGTCGGAACTGGCCGAACAGGTGCGGCGCATTTGCCGCGCCGGAAAAATCCCCGTGCTGGTCGATGCCGACCACGGCTACGGCAATGCGCTGAATGTTCGCCGCACGGTGCAGGAGCTTGAAGCCGCGGGCGCCGCCGGTTTGACCATCGAAGATACGTTGCTGCCGCAGGCCTACGGGCAGGCGAAACCGCAGGTGATCTCGATCGACGAAGGTGCCGGCAAGATGAAGGCGGCGCTTGATGGCCGCTCCGATCTGTCGCTGGTGATCGTCGGCCGCACCGGCGCCGCGTCGATCACCAACATCGATGACACGGTTGCGCGTGCCAGGGCCTATGAGGCAACCGGCGTCGATGCGCTGTTCTTCACCGGCTTGAAAACCCGCGCCGAATTGCAGGCCATCGCCGCCGCGACCAAGCTGCCGATCATCATGGGCAGCGCCGACGGCGAACTCGCCGACACGGCGTTTCTCGCCAGCCAGCGCGTGCGCGTTGCCAATCAGGGCCATCAGCCGATCGCGGCGGCAACGCAGGCTGTTTATGAAACGCAAAGGGCGTTGCGCGATGGCGTCGCGCCGAAGGACTTGAAGGGATTGCCGTCAGCGGAATTGACCAGCCGCGTGATGCGCAGTGCCGACATGAAGATACGTAACGACGATTTTCTCGGACTAAAGAAGTAACCCCACGAGGCCGGTTCGATGAGCGACGTCATTCGCCACATCATCGTTCGAGGGAAGGTGCAGGGCGTCGGATACCGCGCCTGGATCGAGGGCGAGGCGGTGGCGCGTGGACTTGCGGGATGGGCGCGCAACCGCAAGGACGGCACGGTGGAGGCGGTGCTGTCCGGTTCCGAGGCCGACGTGGCGGCGCTGATCGAAAAATGCCGGCACGGCCCCGGCATGGCGCGCGTGACAGCGATCGACAACGAACTGGCCAACGAGGACATGTTGAACCTGCGCGCGGCGGGTGAGCGTTTCTCGGTTCTACCGACGATCTGACGCAGATTACTTCGCGCCGGCCTCCTTGCGGAATGTCGCGGCCAGAATGCGCAGCGCGGCCCGCTTCGACGTGTCGCTGACGCGGGAATAGAGCATCACTTTCGATGGGCTGAGCCGCGGCAATCCAAATGCTGCTCCGACATCGACCATGCCGGGAGGTGCGATCCGTTTCGCCAGTGGCGCGACGGCCAGCCCTGCGGCTGCCGCTGCGACGACGGCGCTCACACCGCCGCCGATGAAAGCCTCGGTCCATTTGACATTCGCCTTGTCGAGCGCGCGGATTGCTGTGGCGCGAACCCCGCACGGCGAAGCAAGCGTTGCGACGCGCAGTGTCTCGCCCTGGCCCAATGGAATCCGGGCGAGGCGAACCAGCCGAAGTCGTCGGTGCAAAGCGCTTCCCCGCCGCGCCGGCTGCCTTCCTGACGCACCACGACGGCATCAAGTTCGCCGCCGTCGAATGCATCCAGCAGCGTTCGCGAAAAATCGATGGTAACCGCCAGCGTCAGCGATGAAGATCCGGCGTTCAGCTTTTCAAGAATCGGCACGAGTTCGGGACCTGCCGCATGGTCGCTGATGCCGAGGGTCAATTGCTGGCTGACCGGAGCAGATCCGGTCAGCGCGCGATCATGGGCGGCGATCAGCGCGCGAGCATTGTCCTGAAAGGCCGCGCCATCGGCGGTCAGGCGAACCGCGCGGGGAGAGCGCTCGACCAGCCGCTTTCCAAGCGTGGCCTCGAGGCGCTGGAGCTTCATGCTGACGGCCGCCTGCGTCGTACCAAGGGCTTCGGCGGCGCGGGTGAAGCTTTGCAATTCAGCCACCAGCAGGAAGGCCTGAACTGTCGGAATATCGAGTGCGTTCATTTTATCATCATGTATCGTTATGATTGATATATCTAATCATAAGATATTAATATGATGCGCCAGGGTCTAGCTTCTCCTCATGCGCTGCCCGCGCAATTTCAGGAGAAAGCCCATGCCCCTCATCACAGTCCAATACACCTCACATCGTCACGCACCGTCATTGAAGGCCGACATCGCGTCCGCCATCAGCAAGCTGTCGGCGGACATCCTGCACAAGGACCCCAGCGTCACCGCGGTGATCGTGCAATCCCTCGATGCCGCGGACTGGTTTGCCGGCGGGCAATCGCTGGCCGAGCAGAAGCTGGCCAGCGTCTGGGTCGATATTCACATCTCGGACGGGACCAACAGCAAGGACGAGAAGGCCGATTTCATCGCCGCGACGTTCAAGCGGATGGACGACCTGCTCGGACCGCTGCACAACGAGAGCTACATCTACGTTCATGATGTGCGCGCGGATGCCTACGGCTTCGGCGGCCTGACGCAGGAGCGCCGTTACATCGTCGGCAAGCTCGCGATTGCGCCGCGCAGCGCGGCGGCGTAGTTGGTCACGCCTTCAGGCATCTTCGGGGATTGCAAAGATCCCCGAAGGCCTGCCCATGCCTCAGAGGCTTCGATCGAGGCCGATGTGGGGAGCGGTCTTTAGAATGCTGTTCCGTTGGGCAAGGGCCAGATCGTAGTCAGGCTTCAGTGCGAGGGCTGAATCGAAGCTTGTCAGTGCTTCCTGATGCCGTCCAAGTTGCTGGAGTGCGAGACCCCGGTTGTAGTGGAGCATCGCCACGTTCGGCTGCAAGCCGATCGCGAGCCTGAGCTGCTGCTCCGCAGCCTCGTATCGGTGTTGCTGGAGCAAGGCGATGCCGAGGAGATACATCGCATCGGCATGTTTCGGCTCCGCTTTCAGGATGGCCCGATACGCTTTTTCCGCTTCCGCGATCTGCCCGCGCTGATGCAAGCCCTTGGCTACGGTGAGATTGGCCGGTACCGCGCGCCGACGCTGAGCGTCGAGGCTCTTCAGCAACTGCGACGCGTCGGCATGATGTGGATCGGCATCCAGAATCTGCCGGCAGGCCTGCGCGGCTCCTTCAAAGCTGCCTTCCTTCTTCATTTTCAACGCGCGATCGAAAACCACCGGCAGGGTCAGAGGCTCAAGCGCGCCGCGAAGGTTGCGCTGGTCGCGCGTACTCACGCGCAGGCATTCGACGCGCCGTTCGATGCCGCCGAAATCATACTTGTAGGGAAAGTCCCCGGTCTGGAGATCGTAGACCTTGAAGCCGTTCTCGATACCCCAGCGCACGCATTGCAGATGAAGCACGAAGCCGGGAGGAGGGCGCTTGATGTTGAGGTCGCGTCCATTCAACAGGCTGATCAGCGAGCGGTTTTTCCAGTCGATCAGGCTGGCCTGAATACCGATCCGGTTTTCGCCCTGCCAGAGAATCGGCAGGTACAGCGCGTTGTCCGCGAAACAGCACCGCAGCATGTTGCGGAAGTTGTTCATCATGCCGTGGGGCAGCCGCGGATGGTATCGCGCGGCGAGCTTGGCGGCCCATTGCAATTCCCAGAATTTCAGAAGGGCCTCGATATCGTCTTCAATCGACTCCGCTGTGGGCGTGGTGATTCTGTATTCGCCGTCTTCTGCCTGCCTCAACGCGGCGCGAGCGTTTCTGCGCGCCTTCGCATCGAGCCTCTCGTAGAGGAAGGCATCCCAGTCGCTGGGCAGGCTCACGTAAACATAGATGTCGTGATCGATGCCGTCGCCATCATCCGGGCGCTGGATTTTTTCGGTGACGAAATCCGATGCTGGAAACTGATCTAGAAAGAGCTTGAGTCGTTCCGGCGACGCGAAGATGTTCTCCAGATGGAGTCTTGCCCAGTTCAGCCGCCTGGTCTGGTCCGCGAAAGCGAGAATAGTCTCTTGCGCGAATCGGGGATCGCAAATGAAGCCGGTATAGCCGGCGAAATATCCGCCGCCGGTGCGCAGTTCATTGTGGAATGTGCCGTTGCGGCTCAGCTCAGTCCGCAATTGCAGCGGGAAGAACCCGGCATAGTCCGGTGAGTTAGCATCCGCTTTCGCGGCCAGAACGATCCACTGACAGCCGAGTTTTTCAAACCACCCCGCGATCCATGTCCAGGACATGTAGAGCTGCGCTTCGGGGTCCGCCTGATACACAGCCTCCCAATTGCTCCGGACGCGGAGCAACATGTCCCGGCTTTTGATCACATCCACATGCATGGCGTTGACCTTTGCTCATGGGAGCGTCGGCGCACGAATGAGAAGTGTCCGCAGGCGAAGGCTGTTCTGGCTGTATTCCTCGCTCAAAAATCGAAGATCGGCCCGATTACGCCACTGAAGGGCGGCCGTTGGCAAGGCTGTCCCGGCGGCCTCAGGCGCCAAAGACGTCCTTGAAAGCCTGCTTCAGGGCCACATCCACATCGGTCATGGTCACGGGCAGGCCGAGATCGACAAGGCTGGTCACGCCGTAACGGGGGTCTTCGACCCCGCACGGGACGATGCCAGAGAAGTGCGTCAGATCGGGCTCGACGTTGATCGAGATGCCATGCAGCGAGACCCAGCGCTTCAGGCGAACGCCGATCGCGGCAATCTTGTCTTCGTGGGCGGGGCCTCTCTCAGGCCGCGCCACCCAGACGCCGACGCGGTCCTCGCGCCGCTCGCCGCGCACGTTGAAAGCGGCGAGGGTGCGAATCGTGAATTGCTCGAGACTGGCGACATAGGCGCGAACGTCGGGGCGGCGGCGCTTCAGATCGAGCATCAGGTAGACAACCCGCTGGCCGGGTCCGTGGTAGGTGAACTGTCCGCCGCGCCCGGTGGCAAAGACCGGAAATCGCGCATCGAGCAGGTCTGCGGCCTTGGCGCTGGTGCCGGACGTGTAGAGCGGGGGGTGTTCGAGCAGCCAGACCAGCTCAGGCGCGTTCCCGGCGGCGATGTCCGCAGCGCGCTTTTCCATGACCTCGACGGCGTCCTGATAGGCCACCGGCGAATCCGCCACCCGCCACTCAGCGGGCGGGCCGGAGCGGGGGAAAAACGACGTCAAAGCAAGGTCTTCGCGGCGCTCCCGGAGCATATTAACCATTGGGTAACCATAATCGTGCTGATCTGCGTCCATCATTCATGTGTGGGTGTCAAATCAAAGTGGCAACTCTCGATAATGTCTCGGTCGATCTGATGGTGGTTCTCGGGACCACCTCGATGCCTGTCCATCAGGTGATGCGGCTCAGCCGCGGCGCGATCATCGAACTCGATGCGACCGAGCAGGACGAGGTCAAGGTGCTCGCCAACAACCTGCCCATCGCCAGCGGTGTGGTGGTCGTCAACCGCAACCGCATTGCGGTTGAAGTCAAGCAAATGTTGCCCCGGACGCCCGATCACAGATAGTCGGGAAGCCCCTGGACAAAGCCTCGGTCTAGGCCTTGTCCCCCCAATCCTGATTTGTTACACGGGCGCCGTTGATCCCGCGCCGGGTGCGAATCCGGGGCCGATCTTCTAGCGCTCGTGGCGGAATTGGTAGACGCGCTGCCTTGAGGTGGCAGTCCGTAACAGGGTGGGGGTTCGAGTCCCTCCGAGCGCACCACCTCACCGAAACTCATCCATTCGGCAGATATTTCAGCGGATATTCGGTCCGAGCGGCGCATCCGTGCGGCTGCCGGTCTTGATTGGGCCGGTCCGGGGCCGGAATGCTCCGTCGTTCGCCCGGACAGGGTGGCTGCCCGGAAGGCGCGCGAGGCTTCGCTGCCTGCTCGCGGCGGAAATGTCCATGCGTGCGGGTTTGCCGAAGAGCGGCGCCTTGGATGACGGCAGCAACATTTCGGCCGATGCTCGCGCGGCTGGCTTCTGCCGCGCCAGCCAAACCGAGCGCACTGATCGCGGAGCGTTGTGGGACGGCGTCTCCGCTGCCCCGAACACAAAGCCGCTCGGAGCCTTCGCCGCGATATTGGGGCCGTGAATCCAGTATGGAACCCATTGCGCGGGATCGGTGGTTGTCTTTGGCCGCTCCGGTGTCGCGGGGACGACGTGAACGATTTTATAGCCGCGCGCTTTCAGTTGCTGAAGGATCACGGGCAGGGCCGCTTGGGTGCGGGCCTGAATGTCGTGCAGCAGCAGAACGCCTTTGCCTTTGGCATCGAGCCGCGACAGCGCGTAGTTGACGACCTGCGTTGAGGAAATATGCCGCCAGTCATCGGCGGGGAAATCCGCGCTCCAGGTCATGAGGCCGCGCTTGCTGAGTTCGGCTTCGAGCAGGTCGCCGCGGCGCAGCCCGGGAATCCGGAAGAACGGTGCGAGCTGCGAAGGATCGGCGAGGGCAGCTGAGACGTGGGCGATGCCGTCATCGATTTCAGCGCTCATGCGCTCCGGCGGCAGTTTGCCGAAGAAGGTCGGATGGTTCTCGCTGTGGGTGCCGATGGTATGGCCGGCATCATGGATGCGGCGCACGTCCTGCGGAAATTCTTTCGCCATGCGCCCGACCAGAAAGAACGTCGCCTTGACGCATTGCGCAGCGAGCGTTTCGAGGACCGCATTGGTGTGAGCCGGCAGCGGGCCGTCGTCGAAGGTCAGGATCACTTCATGATCTTCGAGGGGCAGCGTCTCGCCGTACTGCATCGTTCCGATCCGCGGATGCTCCTTCGGATCAACCACGACGGTGCGCGAGGTGCCGAGCGCGTCCGGCTTGCCGTTGCACTCGGCGGCCCGAGCAGGCGTGGCGCCGAACGAAGCGGAGGCCATGGACAGGCCAAGCGCTGTCAGGAGCGCGGTGCAGGTTCCGCTGGCGGTTCGGCGCATGGATAATCCGTTATGGCGCGAGACCGCCGTGCTTACCGCCGGGGCCATGAACACAGGCTTAATCCGGCTGCGGGAGCTGAATCTATCGGTCATTCATCGAACTCTTGATCGGCTGCGGCGTGGCGAGATGAACGACCTTGTAGCCGTTGCGCTTCAGATACCGCAGGAAAGCCGGCAGCATCTTCGCTGTCTGTGCCTTGGTGTCATGGAAGAGGATGATCCCTTTCCCTTCGTAGTCGAGCCGCGCGGTGATGAGGTTCAACTGCTGCTCCGGGGTCATCGGATTCCAGTCGCTGGCCCACAGGTCCGCGCCGAAAACCGCGATCCCGCGCGATTGAAGGCTGCTCAGCAAGGCAGGCGTCGAAGCGAAGCCGGGAAAGCGGAAAAACGGCGTCGAGGGCACAGAGGCCGCAACGCCATGCAGGGCTTTTTCGTCGGCAGCGATGCCACGGTCGATTTCCTCGATCGCTTGCGGCTGGCTGATCCTGTCGAGAGGACGATGGGACCATGTGTGATGGCCGATGCTGTGGCCGTCAGCGGCAATCTTTTTGACGATCCCCGGATTGGCTTCCGCATTCCTGCCGATCAGGAAGAACGTGGCTTGCACGCATTCTTCGGCCAGCGCGGCCAGGACTTTTGTCGTGGTCGGCGGGAAGGGGCCGTCGTCGAATGTCAGGACGACTTCCTTGTCCGCCAGTGGCAGGGTCTGCGGGAAGCTCTTGAGGCCGACGTGGGGAAATGCCTGCGGGTCGACCGTCATGACACGGGCGATGCCGAGCGCATCCTTGCGCGGGCACTCGGCGGCGTCGGCTAATGAGACCGACGCGACAAGCGAGAGCAATGCGACCCTGAGCACGATCATGACAAATTCCTGAGTTTCGCGCGCCGCACATTTAGCATCCCGCTTGGCGGTGTCGATTGGGGAATGCCTGAAAAACACACGCAAATCAGCAGACCTCCATTGAACAGCGAGGCACCCGCCCGGTTTCGTCAGCACGTGGCGCTCCGGTTCGGACTGAAAAGTTAACGCTGCCCGTTTCGGCATGGGTTCCTTGCGTCAGCATGGGGCACTGGGCACATCTGTGCCTCATTCTCGCCACCTGCCGCAATAAAACGGGCCTGTCGCTTGCCGCAAAACATCGATGTTTTGGCGGCTTCTATGCACCTCAGGCGAACGTGACGTTGTCGCACGCGACCGTCCATCACGCCAAAATCACCCGGAGCCAGAATTTTGATTCGAACAGTCACCGCCGTGGCGGCGCTTTGCGCGTTGTCGTCTTTAGCCGAAGCGCGTGTTCGTACACCGGCCGTCTCGCCCGAATGCAACGTCACCATGCCCTGCATTGGCGTCGACAATCCTGTTCACGCGCGTCAGCGCGGCCAGCGCCGGGCGGAGCCGGCATTTTCCGTGATGGAGCCGGCAACGCCTCGGCTGAGCAGGCGGCAACAGCGGGCGCTCGAGCGCGCGCAACGCGATTTTGAACCGGCGACGCGCGCGGTTGCCGAGCGCGCGTCACACGTGTCGGAAGGATATTCCGCGGGTCTGGTCGGTCCGCTGGCCGCCAAGCTTGCATCGATCCAGGCCGCGTGCCCGGGAACACATGCGATCTCCGGCGTGCGTCACACGCGCATCGCAGGAACGCGGCGGATGTCGCTTCACGCCCAGGGCAAGGCGGTGGACGTGCGCGGTCCTTATGGGTGCATCTATGCGCAGCTCAAAGGATGGAGCGGCGGTTACTCGACCGACTCCGGACGCGTGCAGCACATCCATATTTCCTACGACGACGCGGGTGGCCGTGAGATGGGCCTGCGCTTCGCTCACGGTGGCGGACGCCGTTCGTGGCGCGAAGCCAACGCGCGCATGTGATAGTGAAATCTGCCGCCCGGAACGTGGATTCTCCGGGCGGCGGGATTATCCGTTAACTTGCGATTAACCATGTTGGGCTGACCCTCCGGATTGCGGAGGTATCACATGCAGCGGCTACGGCTGAAGGCAGATGGACGGATTGTCGAGGTGCTGGACGGGCGGGAAACTCCGCTGGCGCCTGAGATGCCCGGCAACGAGCCTTCGCGCAAAATCGCCACAGCGCCGGTCGTGCGTGATTTGCGCCTTCGTGCAAAATTGACGCAAGCCGAGTTCGCCTCACGCCTCGGCGTTCCTCTCGAGACCATACGCAACTGGGAGCAGGGCAAGCGTTCACCGCGTGGTCCGGCGCGTGCGTTGCTGACCGTGATCGCTCACGAGCCCGATATGGTGTTCGCGGCGCTCGCGCGCCGGCCTTGATCGGGCATGACAGTTCCGCCACACGCGGTTTCTGGCAATGCGGCCAGCGCCGCTCAAGATGATGAGCTTCCGGCATGGAACGACGCTGAGGCATAAGATGCACACCGTTGAAGCGAACGGCGCCAGCATTCCGGCGATAGGTCTGGGGACCTGGGAACTGCGCGACCGTGCCTGCGCACGTATCGTCCAGCAGGCGCTTCGGCTTGGCTATCGGCATATCGATACAGCACAGATTTACGAGAACGAACGCGAGGTCGGTGAAGGCGTGCGCGCCTCCGGCATCAGGCGCGCAGATATCTTCGTGACCACCAAGGTCTGGACGACGCATTTTGCGCCGAACGATCTGCTGCGGTCGGCCAAGGAAAGCCTCGCGCGCTTGCGCATGACCGAAGTCGATTTGCTTCTGCTGCACTGGCCCAATCCGCAGGTGCCGCTGGAAGAAACGCTGGGCGGGCTTGTGGAGGCCCAGAAGCTGGGTCTCACACGTCACATCGGTGTGTCGAATTTCACCGTGGCGCTGATCGGGGAGGCGGTGGCGAAGGCTGCGGCGCCGCTGGTCTGCAATCAGGTCGAGTATCATCCGTATCTGGAGCAGACCAGGATACTCGAAACCTGCCGTGCCAACGGGCTCGCGCTGGTCGCGTACAGCCCGGTCGCGAAGGGGCGCGTCAAGAATGCGGAAGCGTTGAACCGTATCGGTGCGCGTTACGCGAAAAGCGCGGCACAGGTCTGTCTGCGCTGGCTGATCCAGCAGGACGTGGTTGCCATTCCGCGCACGTCCAGGGTCGAGCGCCTGTCGGAAAATCTCGATGTCTTCGATTTCAACCTGACCGGCGAGGAAATGGCCGAGATCTTCGCGATGGGGACGCGCGGCGGCCGCATCACCGATTTCGGCTTCGCACCCAAATGGGATTGAGTGTGGCTTGATCTTGCCGCGGGGATCGCCCATTCAGGATCATGTTCTTTGCCGTCTCCAAGATACTCGGCTTCTTTGTCGTCCCGTCGAACGCGGTCGCGATGCTTTGCGCGCTCGGCGCGCTGCTGCTGACAACGCGGTTTCGCAAGGCCGGTTCGCGTATCCTTGGCGTCGGCGTAATATCGCTGCTCGTGCTGGGATATTCGCCGCTCTGCAACGTGTTGATGTTGCCGCTGAGCGAGCGTTTCCCGGCCTGGAGTGCCGCGGGGCGGGCGCCTGACGGCATCATTGTTCTCGGCGGGGCGATCGATCCCGAACGCAGCCAGGCGCGGGGCTCGCTCGAAATGGATGCCGCCAGCGAGCGGATCGTGACGATGCTGCAACTGGCCCGCCGGTATCCGTTGGCACGCATCGTGTTCAGCGGTGGCAGCGCCAACCTGATCGAGACGCCGGTCCCGGAAGCGCCGATTGCCGGCGACCTGCTGGAAGACTTCGGGACGGCGCGTCAGCGCATCGTGCTTGAGAGCGAGTCGCGCACAACCGCCGAGAACGCGGCCTTCACCCGCGATCTGGTGTCGCCGAAGCCCGGCGAGCGGTGGCTGCTGGTGACATCGGCGTTCCACATGCCGCGCTCGATCGGCGCGTTCCGGAAGGCCGGCTTCGATGTCGAAGCCTATCCGGTGGACTGGCGCACACGCGGCTGGCGCGACGCGATGGAATTTTCCATGAACCTGAGCGCTGGCCTTGCCCGCGCCGATGTCGCCGTTCACGAGTGGATCGGGCTGATTGCCTATTGGGTGACCGGGCGCAGCAGCGAGCTGTTTCCGGGGCCGCGCAGGATCAACTAGGCATGATCCCGAAAAGCATGCCCTCGGGCTTGACCCGGGGGTGGTACCGGTTTTCAGATCAGATCATGCCCAAGTTTAATCGTGGCGCGGCAGGCCGAGGCGATAGACCCCGCGAAAATCATTCGGGTCGGCCGGTTTGCCCTTGCGGTAGATCACGAGCCTGCCTGCCTGCGCGAGCGCCACGGCAGACCTCCTGATCGGCACCAGCAACCCATGCCAGTCATCCCCCGCCGCGATGGCGTGAGCGATCTCCGGCGCGCTGAGGGTCTTGGCATCGGCACGCGCCAGCACGCCGAGAATGGCGTCGTCCAGCGATAGGTTATCGAGAACTTTCGAATCGGAATTGTTCATGACCATGCCATGACGCATCCGAACCCGCGCGGCAAGCTTGAGACAGTTACTTCGACATCGCGCGATAGGCGTCGGAATCGAACTGCCGGCGCCAGATCACGACCACGATGGCCAGCGTGGTTGCGATCAGAACCCACGGGCTGATGAACCATCCGAGATAGCCCAGCGCGAATAGGAAGGCGCGTTGGCCGCGATTGAAGTGCCGGCCCGCCGACTGGAACAGCTTTGTGGTTCGCATCACATGGGACTGCGCTTCGGGTGTATCGCGCTTCTCGGCGAACGGCATCGCCCCGAGCAGGATGGCGACGTAGTTGAACAGCCGATAGGCCCATGAGAACTTGAAGAACGCATAGACGAAGATCACGATCAGTCCGACGCATTTGATCTCCCATAGCGCAGGAGAGCTTCGGATGCCGAGCGGCAGAGTCGCGAGTACCGACATGGCTTCTTCGGTCGACCGCAGCAGCGTCAGTCCGCCGCCGATCGCCAGCAGGGTCGTGGACGCAAAGAAGGCTGTGCCATTCTGCAATGAGGCCATGATCTGCATATCGACCATCCGCGCCTCGCGATCGAGGATGCGCCGCACCCACACCTCGCGATAGATGCTCATGCGGGCGTTCAGGCTGTTGCGTCCATGCGCGGTACGTTCAAGCGTGACCGCGTAGACCATCCACGCCAGAACGAAGAACGCGATCGCCACGATGTCGGCGGTTGCAAACAGGTTCACGATTCGATGCCTTCCGAGGAAAGGTCGACACGATAGAGCATGATACGGACAAGTGCGAAGCGGTTTTGGCCCCTTTAACGAGGCTGACGCGGCTGGTTGCCTGTCGCGCGCCGGGCGTGGCAAGGTCGCCACCGCAGGGAGATTTCAATCGATGGCTTTGACGCTCGTGATCGGCAACAAGAACTATTCCTCATGGTCGATGCGGCCGTGGATGGCGCTGAAAGGGACGGGAATTGCCTTCGATGAGGTCGTTATTCCGCTCTATACGGGGGACGCCGACAAGCAGCGCATCCTCGATGTGACCCGGTCCGGCAAGGTTCCGGCGCTGGTCGACGGCGACATCACGGTCTGGGATTCGCTGGCGATCATCGAATACGCCGCCGAACGATTTCCGGAAGCGCGCCTGTGGCCGCAGGACGTCGCCGCCCGCGCTCACGCGCGCTCGATCTCGGCGGAGATGCATTCGGGCTTCATGCCGCTGCGCAACGAATGCGGCATGAACATTCATCGCCCGGTCCGCTCGAAGCCCCTTTCCGACGATGCCAGGGCGAACATCGCACGCATTCAGCAGATCTGGACCGAATGCCGGGCCCGATACGGCGGGCAGGGGCCGTACCTGTTCGGCGCTTTCACTGGAGCCGACGCGATATTCGCGCCGGTCGTCCATCGCTTCCGGATCTACGCCATCGATGTGACGCCGCCGGTCCGCGCCTATATGGACACGATGCTGGCGAACGCGGCTTTCCGGGAATGGAGCGATGCCGCTCTGGCCGAGACGCTGGTTATCGAAAGATTCGAGATCGATTGAGCCGAGGACCGCACCATGGGAATTCTCGACATGCTGACCAGCGTGATGGCGGCGAGGGCGGCGAGCGAACTCAACCCCGCCGTCATTCCGGCTGTCCTCAACGAGGTATTCGGCAGCGGTAACCAGGGCGGGTTGTCCGCGATCGTGGCCAGGCTCGAGCAAGCCGGGTTGAGCGATCAGGTGAAGTCCTGGATCGGAACTGGCGACAACCTGCCGGTGAGCGCGCAGCAGCTCCAGCAGGTGTTGGGCAACGATGCGGTCAGGCAGCTTGCGACCCGTTTCGGTATTCCGGTGGATCAGCTGTCGACGGTTCTCGCGCAGGTTTTGCCGGCGGCGGTCGATCGTGCGAGTCCTGAAGGCACGCTGCCGGCCACGGCATGAGCTTGCTCCGCTAACGCACTGAACTTACCCGGGAATCGTTCCGCATCGCCGATAAGGCGAAATTGCGGCATTGCACGCGGCTGGACCCTGCCTTGCCGCGCGTGCAACGCCCTCGGAAGGCATTCAAGATGCTGATAAATAAAAGCTATTTCGTGATTATCGATGTGCTGGTTTATCTGGCAAATGGAGGCCCTGTGTGCTATACACCTGCCGGGCGTCAAACTGGCTTTGCCGGGACAACGGCAGGCCGCCAAAATGCGCGTATCGCGTGATGGAGCAGGGTGTTGAAGCACAAATACATCGTTGGAGAGACTGTCTATTTCACGGCAAGCAACGTGGCGCGGCCAGCCGCGAGCGGAACCTACGAGGTGATCCGCCTCCTGCCGACAGACGGTGACGACTGCCAGTACCGCATCAAGAGTTCGACCGAAGCCTTCGAGCGTGTGGCGAAGGAAAGCCAGCTCGCCGTCGCCTGACAATTTCGGCCTGACGGAATTTCGCCGCGGTTACAGCGCTTGGTCTGGTTCGTTGTGAAGGGGACCTTGCATGAACCGGGCTTGGGCCATGTCGATCGAAAACTTTTGGCATTCGCAGAGCCTGCCGATGTGGCTGACCATCGCCGCAGCGGGCTTCTTTGCGGTCGTTCTGCTGGTCACGCTGTTTCGCGCCGAGCGATCGGTCGCGAACGGCGCGCTGACTGTCATCACGCTGCTGGCCATCGGCATCGCGGTCACCACCATGATGCGTGCGTCCGGTGTGAGTAGCGGCTCGTCCGGCGATCCCAAATCTTCCGTTCAATCCGGAGCGTCTCTTCCGGCGCTGGCGTGTCTCGACGGACTTGCCGGGGAGAGCGTCGAGGCGGCCTGTGAAAAGGCATTGTTTGCGTCGGCGGATTCCGTCGCGGCGGGCGTGTCCTATACCGCCGCGCAGGTCACGCGGCTTGCCGCCTTTGGCAATGTCGCCGCTGCCAACAAGGTCATGACGCCGGAACTCAATGCTCTGCGGCGGACGATCGAACGCGATCGTTACGGACTGGTCGCTCAGGTACTCAAGACGCGGGAGGGTTGTTCGCTCTCGGCGCCGTGCCCGTTTTTCCAGTCGCTGACCAATTCGGGGCAGATTTCATCCAACATGAGCGAAAATCTCTACGATGGATCTGTCGGCCGCTACGCTGCCGCGTGGAACGCACCGCCGGCTGCCGTCGGCGGGCCGCCGGTCGCTGCGCTTGGCACCGTAGCGCCGCCGGGACGGCCGGTGTCGGGCGATTTCCCGAGCGCGGCATCGATTCCGCCGATCACCATCATGACGCCCGAGCCGGCTGCGCAGGGCGCCCAGGCCGCGCAGCGCCCGTCGGAGCCCACCGCCGCGCCGGCTCCCCGTAACGCGCCCGGAGCAGTGATCAATCCTCAGCCGGCGCCGACAGCCGCGAAAAAGGCAGCGCCGCAGAAATCGCGTGCGCAAGCTCCCGTGCAGCTTGCGCCTCCCGCGGCAAGCGATGATAACTGATCGTTCTCCTTCAACTTGAAGCGCGGTGTTCCGGCATCGCGCTGGCGATCCCGGATATGCCACTTCATCTCGTCAAACTCAGCGTCGGTGCCACGTCCATCAAGGATCTTCGGGGCTGGATTGCCGAGCGTGTGAAGCAGGCCAGGGCGAAGGGCCAGCCGCCGCGTCATATCCATGTCACCCGGATGTCCCCCAAACGCGTTGACGAACTTCTCGATGGCGGATCGATCTACTGGGTCATCAAGGGTGAGATCGCCGCGCGCGAGAAAATCCTCGGCATCGAGCCGTTTCGCGACAAGGATGGCATCGGGCGGTGCCGCCTTGTGATGGAGCCAAAGCTGATCGCGGTATCGCCGCGGCCGATGCGGCCGTTCCAGGGCTGGCGCTATCTCGATCCGAAAAGCGCGCCGCCGGATCTGGGCAAGGCCGCTGCCAGCGTAGCCGCGATGCCTGAGCCGCTGCGGCGCGAATTGCGCGAGCTTGGCCTTCTGTAAGCTAGGCCTTGATGTTGTCGATCAGGCGGGTCGTTCCGATTTTCGCGGCCACCAGCAACCGAACCGGCCCTTCGTTGAAAGACGTGATGGGCGCGAGCGTTTCGGCGTGCCGGGCCTCGAGATAGTCGAGGGCAAAGCCGGCCTGACGGATGAGATCGGCGCCATCGGACAGCGCCGCCTTGAAGTCATCGCCGGCGCGCATCCGCTTCGCGGTGGCCTTGAGCGTGCGAAACAGCACAGGTGCCGTGCTGCGCTGATCGGGTGACAGGTAGACGTTGCGCGACGACAGCGCGAGGCCGTCGCGCTCGCGGATGATCGCGCCGCCGATGACCTTGACCCCGAGATCGAGATCGCGCGCCATGCGCGTGACGACCTTGAGCTGCTGAAAATCCTTCTCGCCGAACAGCGCCATGTCGGGGCGCACCTGCGTGAACAGCTTGGCGACAACGGTCGCGACGCCACCGAAAAAGTGCGGACGGAATTTATCTTCAAGTCCTGCAAGGGCTGGACCCTCAGGGGCAACCCTCGTCGCGAAGCCGTCCGGATACATCGTCTTCACATCCGGATTCCAGATCAGATCGACATCCTCTGCCTTGAGGCACGCGAGGTCCTCCTTCCAGGTGCGCGGATAGGAGCCGAGATCTTCATGCGCCGCGAACTGCGTGGGGTTCACGAAGATCGACACGGCGACCTTCTGTGCATGGCGTTTGGCAAGACGAACCAGCGACACATGGCCGTCATGGAGCGCACCCATGGTCGGCACAAGCGCGAGCGTGGCATTGCGTTTGCAAAGTTCGGTGCGAGCCCGATGAAGGGATGAAAGCGAACGTGCGATGATGGGGGAGCGGGTCATTCGTGCCGATGTCTGGAAGCGGGTGATGTGTCGTGGGGCTCAGTCTTAACAAAGCTGGTGGTGCGAGCCAACGACCACGGGGCAGGGCTGAGGCTCCCGCCGATTCATCATGAAATATGAGCCCGTTTGAATTTCACTTGATTCTTTCTGGACTTGGCCGAAGATATCCACAGGGGATATGGCATGCTTTTGCAGACGAGTCAGGGGCAGTCCGGGTCGGCGCATGTCGTCGTGCTGGGCAACGAGAAGGGCGGGTCGGGCAAGTCCACCACCGCGCTTCATGTCGCCGTTGCCTTGCTGAAGGCCGGGCAGCGCGTTGCCACCATCGACCTCGACTCGCGTCAAAAGAGCTTCACCCGCTACATCGAGAATCGCCGGGCCTGGACCCAGCGCACCGGGCTCTCCCTCGAACTGCCGCACCATTGCTGCGTTGCCCTGGGCTCCAGCATGCAGATCGGCGAGAACGAGATGTCGGAGTTCGAGCAGTTCTCGGCTGCTGTCAGCGCGGTTGAGCGAACCTACGACTTCATCGTCATCGATACGCCGGGGACCGACAGTTACCTGATGCGTCTGGCGCACTCGATGGCCGATACGCTGGTGACGCCGATCAATGACAGTTTTCTCGATTTCGATGTTCTCGGTTCCGTGGACCCCGCGACCTATTCCGTGATCGGGGAAAGCCAATACGCCACCATGGTGAAAGTTGCGCGCAAGCAGCGCCGCGATCTCGACGGCGCCACCACCGACTGGATCGTGGTCCGGAACCGGCTGTCGATGCTGGGATCGCGCAACAAGCAACTGATCGCGGAGGGGCTCGACCAGCTCTCGTTCCGGCTTGGTTTCCGCCCCGTGGATGGTTTCGCCGAACGCGTGGTCTACCGCGAGTTCTTTCCGCGCGGCCTGACCGCCCTCGACGATCTGGATGAGGCGACGCTCGGCACCCGCCCGAACATGGCCCATGTGACCGCCCGGGAGGAGGTGACCGGCCTGCTGCGCCACCTCAAGCTCCCGATCGACGAACGGGGCCGCCGCCGGGCCGCGACCCGGGCCGAATGGTTCGCCCAGGTCGACCGCCCGCTGGAAAATCATGGGCTGACCGCCTAAATTTGGGGCTGGAGCTGCCGGGTTCCATGGCGGCCTCCCGGTGCCGGTTCCGTGGCTAAAAAGCGAATTTTTCCTGTAAAATATGAACTTATCGCTGGTTGAGCGCTTGGTTCATTGACCCTGTCATGGATCAAGGCGTGTCATTGAGGCGTGTGGCATGTTTGATGCATTGCACCAAATTACTGGTTTAGGCCGGACACATGACAGGAAATTAAGTTGGTTTGTCGCTCGTCTGTCATCATCTAACTAGACAAGTGCGAAGGATTCTAAAACACTGTGTTGTGAAGGGCGGTCTGGACCAATATCCGGCCAAGGCCTGACAATTCGAGGACGTGATGAAGCGCGGAATTTTCATCCTGCTTGGTCTGTTTGCGATCGTCGTCGTCGCGTATTTCACCGCGAGCAAATGGGCGATCCGTCACGAGACTCTGACGTTCTACGATGCCGCGCGTAACCGCCAGATCGACGTCGCGATCGCCGTGCGCCGCGACAAGGAGATGCAGGCGAATGCCGGCATGCTCACCTTGCCAGTCGCCGTCGTTAACCACGGCAATACGGTAAAATTCACCGAGTACTCGTTCCTCGCCAACGTACTCGCGGCTCGCGGGTATTTCGTGACGAGCATTCAGCATGATCTGGCGGGCGATGCTCCCCTGGTCACCAAGGTCGGCGAACTTTATGTGGGGCGTTTGCCGGTCTATCAGCGCGGCGTGGTGAATATCGAATTCGCCATCGACCAGATGAGGAAGATCCAGCCCAACGCGGATTACGATCGTCTTACACTGGTTGGACATTCCAACGGCGGCGACATCTCGATGTACTTCGCCAAAATGCATCCGGAGAACGTGAAGAAGATTGTCACGCTCGACAATCTTCGTGTGCCGTTCCTCACCGAAGGCAAGTTCAAGATTCTTTCGTTCCGTTCGAAGGACCCCGTGTTCAAAGCCGATCCTGGCGTCGTACCGGATGACGATACATGCGAGCAGTCCGGTATCACCGTGGTCAATACGGGCTTCCAGCATACCGACATGAGCGATCGCGGGCCTGATAACGTGAAGACGTCTATTCAGGGTGTTCTCGACAAGTTCCTCGCGGAGGACAGCAGCAAGCTCGCGCCGGTCGATACCACCAAGAAGATCGCCGTGCCGAAGCCTGACTCCGTCGCGCAGGTTGCACCTCCCATCAATTGACGGCTAACGGCTGCGATTGCAGTGCCATCGCCGGGTCCGTCCCGGCGCATCGCACGTTTGCGTGAAACAATTCTGCCGCCATTGATTTCGCTTGCTCTCGCCACATTCCATTGGTGGCATGACTTCTGCTTGGTTCGATGCACCCCAAATAGCAAGCGAGGTGAGAGTCATGGCCGTCAGCAGCTCTTTTCAATCTCCCGGTCTGGTGCCGTCGGAGAGGAATCAGGTCGCCCCAGTCATCAGCGACGATGAGTGCATGTCGCGTCTGGCGCGCGCTGTGGCCGAACACGATGACCGGCGGCTGAGCGAAGTCGCGAAGCTCATCGGGCGGCTCGCAGTGCCGATCGAGTAGGGCGATCCTTCAGCGGTTTCCGGGTGCGGAATTGACCAACCGCCCCTGGCGCTCCACATAGGACTCGCATCTGACAGCGAGCCGCTATGACGCGCGATCCGACCATCCCAAAATCCGGCGAGCAGCCCGTCACGGGGCGCAATCGCACGGTGCCGGACGCGCAGACATCGGCGTCTGCCGATATCGCCGCCTTCGTCGCCAAGGCGCGGGCGATGACGCCCGGCAAGGCCGGCACGGGCAGGCTGCTCTTCGCGCTGGATGCGACCATGAGCCGCCAGCCGACATGGGACATGGCGTGCCAGCTTCAGGCCGACATGTTTCGCGAAGCCGGCAGTATCGGCGGCCTCTCAGTGCGTCTCGTCTACTATCGCGGCTTGAGCGAATGCCGCGCGAGTCCATGGATTTCGGATACGGCACATCTCGCCAAACTGATGAGCAGGATCGATTGTCAGGGCGGAAAGACCCAGCTTGGCCGCGTGCTGGCGGATGCGCGGCGCGAGGCTGTTGCGTCCGGTGTGCGTGCCATCGTCTTCGTGGGCGATGCGATGGAGGAGAATGTTGATGCGCTGTGCGCCACCGCGGGCGAACTCGGGTTGCTGAAGGTGCCGTGCTTCATGTTTCAGGAAGGCAACGACCCGGCGGCGGAGGCAGCGTTCCGTGAGATCGCGCGGCTGACGGGTGGCGCGTGGTGCCGTTTCGACATGGGCTCGGCGGCGCAGTTGCGTGAACTTCTGCGCGCCGCCGCCGCTTATGCGGCGGGCGGACGGGAGGCCCTCATGAGACTGGCGAAGAACACATCGGGTGCCGCGGCTCTGCTTGGGCAGATGAAGTAAACAAGCATACCCCGGAAAAGTGGAAGCCGGTTTTCCGGATAGGTCATGCTCAACCTGCCGCAGGCGCGGCGCTATTTCGCGATATATCCGCTTAACAAATCCCGATATCACCATAGATCAGGCGTGCGTGCCGGTGGCACACACTGCCGGCGAGAATTTTGCAAGGATGATCCAAGGCCCATGCCAACCCTGATCGCAGGCATCGTCGCCGTCGCGCTGCTTTACGTTGCGCTGAACATCATCAAGGGCGCCGATCCGAAATGGCTCGCGAAGATTATCCGTGGCGGTGGCGGCGTGGTGACGCTGGCCGCGGCCGTGTTTATCGGGATCAGGGGCGAGCTTGCGGTGGCGATCCCGCTCGGCATTTTCGGCGCGGGTCTGCTCGGCTGGTCGCCGTTCGGCGCTCAGCTCGGTTCGGCCTGGGGCAACTACGGCCCCGGCGCGTGGAAATCACAGGGGCAGAAGTCCCAGGTACGGTCCCAGTTTATAGAGATGACGCTCGACCACGACACCGGAGCGCTTGAGGGGCTTATTACTGCCGGACCCGAAGCGGGGCGTGTACTGGACGAATTCACGCTCGACGAACTCATTGCTCTTGCGCGCGGGTTCGACGCCGAGAGCTGGGCTCTTCTTGAAAGCTATCTGGACCGCCGGTTTCCCGCCTGGCGTGAACACGCGCAGGGCGAAGGGGCAGGCCGGGGTGGAAGCGAGGACCGCCGCGCGGCGCCGAGTGGAAAAATGACGGCGGAGGAGGCCTATCAGATCCTTGGCCTGAAGCCGGGTGCGGGGCGCGACGAAATCGGCCGGGCTCATCGTGGGCTGATGAAGAAACTGCATCCCGACCAGGGGGGCTCGACGTACCTCGCTGCCCGTGTGAACGAAGCCAAGGACACTCTTCTTCGCAATCATCGCTGACTCCAGCACGCAACATCACGCTACAAACTGCGAGCAGCCTTCTCCTCTGATTGAAATGCCCCTGCGGATGCCCGCCGTTGTCCGGCGTGATCGATCCTGCAATTAAGGTTTTAGAGACCAAATCTTGAAAAATGGTTGCATGCGCGCGCGGAGCCGCAAAAAAGAAAAAGCCCGCGGCGGAACCGCGGGCTTTTGTTTCGGTCTTTCGATCGCGGGTCGCGATCAGTTCCTGATGGCGATGCAGGAAATGTCGGAGCGCTTCAGCGTGCGGCAGGCGGCTTCAGCGGAGTCCTGATTGAGGCCGGCGAAGCGTGCGCGGTAGAGCGTCTTGTTGCCCTTCGACACAGTCTCGGTGAATGGATCGGCGTCGCTCAGCAGTCTGCTGGCGCTGCCGCGTGCCGCGTCGAGACGCTGGCGGGCTTCGCTCTCGGTTTCGAGAGCGCCGACCTGAATGATCCATCCCGAACGCGCAACGGTCTTGATCGCGCCATTGTGCTGCATGGTCTGGGTTGGCTGCGCGGGCGGCAACGCGGCCTGCTGGACGGGCTGCGGAGCAGGCTGCTGCTGGGGAGCGGTGGAGGTCTGGAGAGCGACGGCTTGCGCGCCAAGCGTTGTGGGCGGTGTGCCGCGTCCGGGATCTGCATAGGCCATGGTCTGTGCGGGCGGCGCCGATGACGACGAGGCGGGGGCGGAGCCGATGATGCCCTGTCCGATGCCGTTGCTGGTGTTGGGCTGAGCGGGAAGCGGCGCCGGGAAGTCCCCGCGCGGCTGATTGTAGGCGACCGGCCATGGTTCCGCACGGCGGTCGGCCTTGGCTTCAGTTTTGGCCTCAACCCTGGATTCCACTTTGGTTTCTGCCTTGGCGACGACGGCCTTCGAGGTCTCCGCGACCTCGGCCTTTTGCGGTGCCGGAATGGCGCTGGTGGAAACCGGAGCTGGCGCGCCCGGTGCAGCGGACGCAACCTTGGTTTGACCCATGCGAACCTGAACCGTCTTGACGCGCACGGGGGTCATCGGTTCGGCGGAACCGGGAATGGCTGCGAACGTCTGCGAGGAAATTACGCCGCTGGTGAGCGGGGCCGGTGCGGGCTTGTCCTGCTTGTCGCCCTGGGCCTCAGCAACGGTCTTGGCAGGTGTCGCCGGTGCGCGCGGAGCGGGAAGCGGAACAGGCTCCGGCGGCGTGGAGGCGACCTTGATCGCGCCCTGCACCTGAACAGCCGCGGCAGGCTTGGACTTGGACTCTGCCTTGGCCTCAACCTTGGTCTCGGCCTCATCGCTGTCGTCGGCGGCGCTGGCGACTTTGGTGTCGCCGCGTTCGGTGATGGCGGCAACGGTGCGGCGGGTCGAGGCCTCGTCGAGGTTTTCGGCGAGCAGGTTGCGCATGATCGCGTCGCGCGAACCACCGCTGCGTCCACCCATCACGACGCCGACCAGATAGCGGTTGCCGCGCTTCATGGAGGTGACGAGGTTGAAGCCGGAGGCGCGGGTATAACCGGTCTTGATGCCGTCCACGCCTTCGACGCGGCCAAGCAGCTTGTTGTGATTGCGGATCGAGCGGCCCTTGTAGTTGAACGCTTCGGTGGCGAAGTAGCGATAGTATTTCGGGAAGCGGTCCTGAATGGCGCGGCCAAGCGTGGCCTGATCGCGCGCGGTGGTGACTTGGGTATCATCCGGAAGACCGGAGGCATTCTTGTAAACGGTCTTGCTCATGCCGAGCGCACGCGCCTTGCGCGTCATCGCCTTGGCGAAATCGTCCTCGTCGCCGGCAATCGCCTCGGCGATCACAACGGCGGCGTCGTTGGCGGAGCGGGTGACGAGACCTTTGATGGCGTCTTCGACACGGATTGTCTGACCGGGGCGCAAACCGAGCTTGGTGGGTGCCTGCTGCGATGCATGGGCCGACACGTCCATCGTCGTATCGAGCTTCATCTTGCCGCTCTCCAGCCGCTCGAACAGCATGTAGAGCGTCATGATCTTGGTGAGCGAGGCGGGGTGGCGCAGGCTGTCGGCGCTGGTGGCCTGAAGCGTGCTGCCGGAATTGGCGTCGACAATGATCGAGGAGAAAGCGGGGCTGTAGCTGGATACGGCGGCGTGGTGGCGATGCCGGTGACGCCGCCGGGCGTCGGCAGTGTCGACCGTAAAGGTGACGGCCACGGAGACGGTGGCGACGCCGAGAAGGCAAAGACCAAGCGCGCGCAGTGACGCTGACGATTTGACCCCAAGCATGAATTTCCCCGTCCGATTCCCAGTTTATTCGCCTCGTTCTGAGGCCAAATTTGGTCCGGCCGCAGCCCAATTCGGGAAGCCGGGCCGTCCACGCGAAGCCGCGGCTCGGGAAGCCGGCGCCGGATGTCGCCCATCCAGGCTAAGGCATTGGAACCGCGCCGCTTTTCAAATTCACCGCAGAACGCGAAAAGCGCAGGGAATCAAAGTAGGTGCCCACGGTTTCGAAAGGGTTAAGCAAGGGTTTCCGCGATGCTGTGATTTTGTCTCGGATTTAAGACAATTGTGCGACGCACAAGATTCTTGACTTTTTGTTGTGCATTGCGGTAACCTTGGAGCCGTGGTTAGGGAGCCGGGTACCTCCCGGCAGGTCAGGTCATCAGTCTGGGAAAGGACTCTGTGTAATGGTCAAGGTTGAAGAATTTCAGCAGTTCGGCAAAGAGCAGTTCGACGCAGCAGTTGCATCCGCCAACACGTTCTCAAGCGGCCTTCAGTCGATTGCCACCGCTTACGGCGACTACGCCAAGAAGTCGTTCGAAGACACCAAGACCTTCGTTGAGAAGCTGTCGGGTGTGAAGTCGATCGAAAAGGCCATCGAGCTTCAGACCGAGTACGCGAAGACCTCCTATGAGACGTTCGTTGCAGAGTCGCAGAAGATCGGCGAACTCTATACGGATCTCGCCAAGCAGGCGTTCAAGCCTTTCGAAGGCATTGTCGCGAAGGTTTCGGCGACCACTCACTAATTTCAAGGCTCTCTACCAAAGAAAAAGCCCGGCTCAATGCCGGGCTTTTTTATTGTCTCGATCCGTTTGCTTACTTTGCGATGCGAAGTTTCGACAGCGCCGTGCCGATCGAATTGAACGCCGTATTGATGCCGCTGGCGCTGGTCGTCGAGAAGTAGTTGCTGGCGCTGCTGGCGCAGTACGACATCACGCTCGAATTGTTGTCGTTGTTGGTATTCACCTGGATCGTATAGATCTGGATGCCGGCAGCTTTCGCGTTGTCGCACAGAAGTTTCTGGCGAGCGTCGATCGACGACTGACTCGAACTGAAGCGGTTCTGGGTGTTGTCGCCGTCCGAGAGCAGGATGACTGCCTTCGTATACTTGAAGTTGGAGTCTTCGGCAGGTGCGTTCAGCGGTGCCTGTTGAAGCAGCGAGATCCAGCCCCATGCCATGCCGATGGCCTGGTTGGTGTTGCCGTCGGGCTGCATCGCGTCGACCTTGTTCTTGAGAGCGGTCCAGTCGTAGGTCAGAGGAAGAATTTCAGCCGGGCAATCCGGATAGTTCTCCGCCGGGAACTGGGTGGCGCGGTCCGTCAGGTTGGTTGCTGTCGGGCTGGTGTTGTAGGGCGCGGTGCTTGTCGTGTCGTAGTTCTGGTCGCGATCCGAAACGCAGCCGGTCCAGTTGTTCTTCTTCGTCGACGTCCAGTTGCCGCTGGCGTTGTTACATTCGGTCTGCGTCATGAAGCCGATGGTGCCGCCCCACCAGTTGGTGCATTGGCCGAGATCCCATCGCAGCCAGTTGGCGTTCTTGTTGCTGGTTCCGACGTTGACGTCTTTCGCGAACGGAATGATGGAGATGTAAACGTCGCCATCGGTCTTCGCGGCCGTCTTCAAGGTGTCGATCAGGTTCTTCGCAGCCGTTTTCAGGGCGTCCATCTTGCCCGAACTCGACATCGATCCGGTGTTGTCGAGCGCCAGCGCCACGCGCAGCTTGGTGGTGCCCCAGACGGTGGTCGAACTCGCGCCGAAGTCGAGCTTGGGACGGCCGACCATCTTCATGAAATCGGTATCCATCGTGCCCGAGCCGGTCAGGACCACCTTCGAGCCCTCGCTCGTGCTGTTGGTGTAGGCCGCGGTCACGGTGACGCTCTGCGCCTCAGGGTGCTTGAAAAGCGCATTGAAGTAAGCCTGCGCCTTTTGGTTGATCTGAGCGGTGGTCAGGCCGGTCACGTCCTTGGAAATCATCAGGGCCGCGGTATCGAGCGCCGACTGCATGGCGGTGCGGGCATTGTTGACGCGGGCATAGTCGACGGCCGCGCCGACGAAACCCAGCAGCGGGATGATCGCAATGGCAAACAGCACGGCAATGTTGCCGTCTTCCGCACGGCGGAAGCGGGCGAGCGATCCGCGGACCCGATTGAAAATCGATGCATCGTTCATGACGCCACCAGGAAATGAATAAGGTTCTGGCATGCGGGATAGGCCGCAGGCGTGAAGAGGTAGTAAAATGCTGCGGTGAATAACGGGTACACCCGATGAGATGGCCGCCGGCGGGGCCTGTGTCGCGGTTTCAGGGTAAAGGCCGGGTTGCGCACTTGGTTCGAATTTTATCGATTCGCCAGCCGGATCAGCGGCGCCTGAGGCGCGGGAACGCTTGAAAATGGATGCAATGTACATGGCGGTCACCAAAAATGGGTCCTGCCATGTCGTAGAAGCCGGCGATGAAGGGGCGGTAAAAGTTGACGCCAATCTACGTAAAATGCCCCATAAACGGCTTGTTTCGGGCTTCAATCCGGATACATCCCCAACATCGTCTCAATGCGATACGTCGAAATTGACGTGAATTCCGGGCACTTGCATTAACCACAGGCGGTGGTTGCGCCGATGCGAAGCCATCTGCCCGGCACGGTTTCAGCCGGTACGGTATGCTTGCGGGCGGGCGCACGGCGACCCATATTGTTAATGTGATCAAACGGCGCTTTGCCTCCGGCAGGGGCGCCGTTTTGTGGGGATTTTGAACTTTCAGGCCATGCTGCACGTGTCTTCATACCCGGAACCTGTCCCGGCACCCGAGGTGTCCGGCGAACGAACCTCCTCCTTTGGCCTGCGCATGAGCAAGGACGAGAACGACAGCAGCGGGCGGGGCAGTGGTCCGGGCACGTCTGTCATCACCAAGGTCAAGCCAAAGACCAAGCGGCCGAACCTCTATCGCGTCCTGATCCTGAACGACGACTACACCCCGATGGAGTTCGTTGTTCATGTTCTGGAGAAATTCTTCAACAAGGACGTTGAAGCCGCCACGACGATCATGTTGCATGTGCATCATCACGGCATCGGCGAATGTGGCGTTTTTACCTACGAAATCGCCGAAACCAAGGTGACGCAGGTGATGGACTTTGCGCGAAAACACCAGCATCCTTTGCAATGCGTGATGGAAAAGAAGTAGCATTTGAGTCTCGTTCGATTTGTGGGAACCGGACGAGATGACGAGAACGCGGACAGGTTGCAGGAACTGATCAAGCCGGGACCGGACGACAAACGATCGAATGACATGGCGGGGGCCATAAGGGACGCGAATGCCGACTTTCTCTCAGAGCCTTGAACAATCCCTGCACCGTGCGCTTGCCATCGCAAACGAGCGTCATCATCAGTATGCGACGCTCGAACATCTGCTGCTTTCGCTGATCGATGACTCGGACGCCGCCGCTGTGATGCGCGCATGCAGCGTCGACCTCGACAAGCTGCGCGGCAGCCTGGTCAACTATCTCGAAACCGAATTTGAAAATCTGGTCGCGGAAGGCTCCGACGACGCCAAGCCGACCGCCGGATTTCAGCGCGTGGTGCAACGCGCCGTCATTCACGTGCAGTCATCGGGCCGCGAGGAAGTCACCGGCGCCAACGTGCTGATCGCGATCTTCGCGGAGCGCGAAAGCCATGCCGCGTACTTCCTGCAGGAGCAGGACATGACGCGCTACGACGCCGTGAACTACATCAGCCACGGCATTGCCAAGCGCCCCGGCGTCTCCGAGGCGCGGCCGGTGCGCGGCGTCGATGAAGAAGCCGACGCCAAGGGCAGCGACGACTCCAAGAAGAAGGGCGAGGCGCTCGAGACCTATTGCGTCAATCTCAACAAGAAGGCGCGCGACGGAAAAATCGACCCGGTCATCGGCCGCAACGCCGAGATCAACCGCGCCATCCAGGTGCTGTGTCGCCGCCAGAAGAACAATCCGCTGTTTGTGGGCGAAGCCGGCGTCGGCAAGACCGCGATTGCGGAAGGTCTCGCCAAGCGCATCGTCGACAGCGAAGTGCCGGAGGTGCTTGCCGCCGCCACGGTGTTCTCGCTCGACATGGGCACGCTGCTTGCGGGCACGCGCTATCGCGGCGACTTTGAAGAACGCCTCAAGCAGGTCATCAAGGAACTGGAAGCGCACCCCAATGCAATCCTGTTCATCGACGAAATCCACACCGTGATCGGCGCGGGCGCGACCTCGGGCGGCGCGATGGATGCGTCCAACCTGCTGAAGCCTGCGCTGGCTTCGGGCACGATCCGCTGCATGGGGTCGACCACGTACAAGGAATATCGCCAGCACTTCGAGAAGGATCGTGCGCTGGTGCGCCGGTTCCAGAAGATCGACGTCAACGAGCCGACGGTCGAAGACGCGATCGGCATCCTCAAGGGCTTGAAGCCGTATTTCGAGGACTATCACAAGCTGAAGTACACCAACGATGCCATCGAGGCGGCGGTGAACCTTTCGGCGCGCTACATCCATGACCGCAAGCTGCCGGACAAGGCGATCGACGTGATCGACGAGTCGGGGGCCGCGCAGATGCTGGTGCCGGAGAACAAGCGCAAGAAGACCATCGGCATCAAGGAAATCGAAGTGACCATCGCGACGATGGCGCGGATTCCGCCGAAGTCGGTCTCCAAGGACGACGCCGAGGTGCTCAAGCATCTCGAGACGACTCTCAAGCGCACGGTGTTCGGTCAGGACAAGGCGATCGAGGCGTTGTCCGCGGCGATCAAGCTCGCCCGTGCGGGCCTGCGTGAACCCGAAAAGCCGATCGGCTCATATCTGTTCTCGGGGCCGACCGGCGTCGGCAAGACCGAGGTTGCCAAGCAACTGGCGGCGTCGCTCGGCGTCGAACTGATCCGCTTCGACATGTCGGAGTACATGGAGCGCCATACCGTGTCGCGTCTGATCGGCGCGCCTCCCGGCTATGTCGGCTTCGATCAGGGCGGCCTCCTGACCGATGGCGTGGACCAGCATCCGCACTGCGTGGTGCTGCTTGACGAAATCGAGAAGGCGCACCCGGATCTCTACAACGTGTTGTTGCAGATCATGGACCACGGCAAGCTGACCGACCACAACGGCAAGCAGGTCAACTTCCGCAACGTCATTCTCATCATGACGACCAACGCGGGCGCTGCCGACATGGCGAAGGCTGCGTTCGGCTTCACGCGCAGCAAGCGGGAAGGCGACGATCAGGAAGCGATCAACCGGCAGTTCGCGCCGGAGTTCCGCAATCGTCTCGATGCCATCGTGTCGTTCGCGCATCTCAACACCGATGTGATCGGCATGGTGGTCGAGAAGTTCGTGCTTCAGCTCGAAGCGCAGCTTGCGGACCGCGACGTGACCATCGAACTGTCGGAGCCCGCGAAGGCCTGGCTGATCGAGCATGGCTACGACGAGCAGATGGGTGCCCGGCCAATGGCGCGCATCATTCAGGAACACGTCAAGAAGCCGCTGGCGGACGAAGTGCTGTTCGGCAAGCTGAAGGGCGGCGGCCATGTCCGCGTCGTGCTGGTGAAGGACGAGCAGGATGCCGACAAGATCGGTTTCGAGTTCGTCGAAGGACCCGTGACGCCGAAGCCCGAGAAGCTGCCCGGATCGCGCAAGCGCTCCGCGCCGCGCAAGCCCAAGGGCGGCGATGGTCCGAAGGGGCCAGCCAAGCCGCTGATGAAGGTCTGAGCGAAGCTGTCAGCGAAACAATACAAACCCGGCAATCGCGAGATTGCCGGGTTTTCGTTATCTTGAGCCGTTTTTGCCATCCTCGGATGGGATGCTTTTGAAATGAAGCGGTGGCGCCCGAAGAAATGTCTCGCGGCTGTTGTGGCCATCATGCTCATGGCAACGGCTTCGCGCGGCGATGAGCCGGATCTGCCCGCTGCGCCAGCACCCGCCGCTGCCGCGGCGAAGGACGGCAACACGCGCGAGGCGATGTGTCTGATGATCGAATCCGCGGCGTCCGCGCACGGTCTGCCTCTGGAGTTCTTTGCGCGCGTGATCTGGCAGGAAAGCCGGTTTCAGCCGGATACGGTGGGGCCGGTCACACGCAACGGCCAGCGCGCGCAGGGCGTGGCGCAGTTCATGCCCGGTACTGCCAGCGAGCGGCGGCTGCTCGATCCGTTTGATCCGGTGCAGGCGCTGCCGAAATCGGCCGAGTTCCTGCAAGAGCTGCGCGAACAGTTCGGCAATCTCGGGCTTGCTGCCGCTGCCTACAATGCGGGGCCGCGGCGTGTGCAGGAATGGCTCGCCGGCACCGGCTATATGCCGTCCGAGACCCGTAACTACGTTTACGCGATCACTGGCACGCCGGTCGATGACTGGGCGGCGGCTGGCAAGAACGGCGCGATCAGGGACCGCACGCCTCCGGCCGGCTGCCGTGAACTGATGGCGCTGTTGCAGCGCGCGCCGAACCCGTTCGTCGCGGGGCTTGAGCAGCGCGTAAAACTCGGCGCGGCGATGCCGTGGGGTGTGCAACTCGCTGCCGGGTTCTCGCGCGACAAGGCGCTGGCGACGTATGCCCGCTCCATGAAGCGCCTGAGCGCGATCATTGGCGATCGCGATCCGAGCCTTCTCAGTTCGATCTTCCGCAGCCGGGGGACGCGGCCGTTCTATCAGGTGAGGGTCGGCGCTGACACGCGCGCCGCTGCCAACGAACTGTGCGACCGCATCAAGCGGGCGGGGCAGGCGTGCATCGTGCTGAAGAACGCGGAGCGGCATGGTTAATCGCAGCCGGTGCCGAGCGCGGGCGCAAATCCCGGGAATCTCTTGTGACGGTTAACGGGCCGGTCCCGCTGCGTGCAAAAGAAACCCAATGATTGCAGGCATAACTTGAATTCATGCACGGAGCCTTATGCTCAATGAAATGCTAACGCGATGCCAGCGTTTTTCGCTTAAGTTTTGCGAAACCGTTTTCCAATCATCTGGCCGGGGGCAGCGAAACCGTTTCGCCGCAGTCTGTGAGGAGGCCGTCGTGCTGACGTTCGGAATTATCGGTATTGCATTTGCAACCTTGTGCGTTCTCGGCTCGCTGTCGTCATCCGCGCGCGAGCCGTCGATCTGATTTTGATGCCGTTCTTCGCGGCCAACATTCTTGGGGCGCATCGGTATCGATGCGCACCCTGCAAAGCTGTTGCAATTTAGCGGTGCGGCTCCGCGAAATTAGCGCCCCGGGTCCCTTGACGGCGGGGGTGTTTCAACCGCGTGATGAGTCAAACGATTCATCCGGTATTTTGCGGTATTTTGCCCCCTTGGCACTTCCCACGCTCGATTCCACGAAATGGCAAAGCACGCCCGTTGCATTCGCGCTGGGTGTAAAATCTGCGCTGTCGTCGATCCTGGCGCTGGTGCTGTTCGGGACCTTCATCGGCGTCGGCGCATTCGCCCATGACACCGGCTTCACGCTGGGCTGGGCGCTGGCCAGTACCGTGCTGGTCTGGGCTGGACCTGCGCAAATCATCCTGATCTCCACATCCCATGCCGGGGCCACGCTGCTGGAGTCTGCGCTGGCGGTGACCATCAGCGCGATCCGTCTGCTGCCGATGGTGGTTTCGGTGCTGCCGATGCTGAGGACGCCGCAGACGAAGATGCGCCAGCTCGCATTGCCGGCGCATTTCGTGGCGGTGACTGTCTGGGTCGAAAGCTTTCGGCTGCTGCCGCATGTGCCGCGCGAGCGGCGGATCGCATTCCTGAACGGTCTCGGCGGCGGGCTGGTGTTCCTGAGCAGCGTGGCCACGGTGATCGGCTATGGACTTGCCGCGAGCCTGCCGCCGCTGCTGGCCGCCGGAATCCTCGCGCTCACGCCGCTGACATTCCTGCTGTCCACGGCGCGCAACGCGCACAAGCTGGTGGACAAGCTGGCGCTGGGGCTTGGCCTTGCGCTTTATCCACTGGTGCAACTGCTGCAAACCGGCGTCGACATCATGATCTGCGGCCTGACCGCCGGCACGATCGCTTACGGCGTTCATCGCATCCGGAGGCGTGCATGAGCGCTCTCTTCGGCGATGGACATGCCATTGCGCTGCTGCTGTTCGCGGGCTTCCTCTCGAACGAGGCCTGGCGTGTCCTCGGTCTTGTGATCGGCGGCGGTGTCGATGAAAGCTCGGAATTCCTGGTCTGGGTAAGGGCGGTCGCCGCTGCCATCCTTGCGGGCGTCATCGCGCAGATATTGATTTCACCGCCCGGCGCGCTCGCGACGGTGCCGGGTGGGGTTCGCTATGGTGCGGTTGCCGCAGGGATTACCGTGTTTCTGGCGACGCGCAAGTCTGTTTTCGCCGGTGTGATCGCCGGTGAAGCCGTCGTGCTCGCGGGCAAGTGGTGGATGGGTTAGGCGGGAAGGGCTTCAGTCTTTCAGCGCCGCGATCAGCCGGGTGGCGTGATCTTCCAGCACCTTGACGTCTTCCTTGCGGCTTGCCGGCGGCAGCAGCGCGACGCCTTCAACCCGCGGCATGACATGGACGTGGAGGTGATAGACCACCTGACCGGCGGCGGGCTCGCTGAACTGTTGCAGGGTGATCCCGGCGGCATTGAAGGCCTTCATGCCGGCGACCGCGATTTTCTTCGCCGTGCGGGCGACATGCGCGAAGCTGTCGGGCGAGATGTCGAGAATGTTGCGGGCCGGAGCCTTTGGGATCACCAGCGTATGGCCAAGGCATCGCGGCATGATATCCAAGAAGGCGAAGGTGTGTTGGTCCTCATAGACCTTGTGACAGGGAATCTCGCCGCGCAGGATTTTCGCGAAGATGTTGTTGGTATCGTAAGCGGTCATGGTTCATCCCGGAAAAGAGGCGCGTCACAATCGCTGCCCCGCGCCGCGCGGTCAAGCGGGGTTGTTCCGGCGATGCGCATGTCAGGAATTCGCGGGTCCGGGCGGCGATTGAACTCAGGCGTGTCAGTCGTCACCGTTGGTCTTGCGGAACGGACCCGCCTCGGTCAGCTCGCGCACGGCCTCCTGCACGTAGCTGCGCTCGTGCTTGAGATAGTCGTGGATCGCCCGGCGCAGCGCCGGATCGGCGATGTAATGGGCGGAGTAGGTGGTCTGGGGCAGGTAGCCGCGGGCGATCTTGTGCTCGCCCTGCGCACCGGCCTCGACGCGCGTCAGGCCGCGCCGGATCGCGAAGTCGATGGCCTGATAGTAGCAGATCTCGAAATGCAGGAACGGGTGATGCTCGATTGCCCCCCAGTGGCGGCCGAACAGCGTGTCGGAGCCGATGAAATTGATCGCACCGGCGATCCATTTGCCGTCACGCTTTGCCATCACCAGCAATACGTCTTTCGCCATGGTCTCGCCGATCATGGTGTAGAAGGCGCGGGTGAGATAAGGCCGTCCCCACTTGCGCGAGCCGGTCTCCATGTAGAACTCGAAGAACGCGTCCCATGCATCGGGCGTGATGTCGTCGCCGGTCAGGGCGTGAATGGTGATGCCGTTGGCGAGCGCGTCGCGGCGCTCGCGGCGGATCGCCTTGCGATGACGCGAGGCCAGGGTAGCGAGGAAGTCCTCGAACGTGCCGTAACCTTCATTGCGCCAATGGAATTGCTGGTCGGTGCGTTGCAGGAAGCCATGTTCGGCGAGGAGCGTCCATTCGTCTTCGCGAGCGAAGGTGACATGCACCGATGAGGCGTGAGTGGCATCGCACAGCGCGATCAGGCCGCCGGCCAGCGTCTCGCGGATACGTGCAGCATCCGGCCTGTTCCCCACCAGTAGGCGAGGGCCAGTCGCCGGAGTGAACGGAACGGTGGCCTGCAACTTTGGATAGTAACTTCCGCCCGCGCGCGCATAGGCATCGGCCCAGCCGTGGTCGAACACGTATTCACCCTGCGAATGATTTTTCAGATAGCCGGGCACGATGCCGACGGCTTGTCCATTCATCCTCGCCACCAGATGACGCGCAGCCCAGCCAGTGCGTGCAATGGCAGAGCCTGACTCTTCCAAAGCTGCAAAAAAGGCGTGTGTGACAAACGGGTTGTAGCTGCCATCTGAATTGGCGCACGCGTTCCACTCGTCGGCCGTGATCTGGCCGGCCGAGGAGACCGCTTCAAGGGTAATCTCGCAGGGATCCGTCAAAGGCGAGTGATCCGATTCCAGCATTCGTATCCTGTTTCAGCAGCGACCTTTGCGAATGTTAGAATCAAAGGACCACTCTCAGAAATAAGCTTCTCCTGGTGTGGATTTCACATTCGCGTTGTGAACTCGCCCGCTTGGCAGGCTGCGAATGTCAAATCCACTCCACGAGCGGCATCGTGGCGTGAGAAACCGAAACCGTTCAGGAGTATAGATCGGTTCTTGCGCGGATGACTTCAAGTATCTGGCATCAGATGCCTGGTATCGCGCTTTCGGTTTACTCCGGGATGAAACCCTCGAAAGTCATCTGGTCGGCGTAACGGGCGGTGCGAGCGCGCTGTTCCTGGGTCCGCACGGTCCATGTGATCAGCGCGCAGCCGAAGATGTTGCGCGCGATCCAGGGCGCCGGCGCCGGCAGATCATCCACCCGGTAGCTGACGAAATGCGGCCGGGTGCGGAAGGCGTGGCGCAGGCCGGTCATCTCACGGGTTTTCTCAGGCGGCAGCCGCGTCCATTCGCCCTCGGTATAGTGCCGCTCAGCCACGATGCCGCGCGGCAAGTCCGGCATCAGGTCGCGGAGTGCCATCACCTGATCGGGATCGAACGACATCGCCGCCACGGGGCCGTTGTACGAGGCCAGCACTTCCGCCATCCGCTTCACCAGCGTCCGGCTGCCGTCGAAGCGGCTCTTCACCTCGAGCACCAGCGGGACGCGTCCGGCGACGCGCGCGCAGAGATCGCCCAGGGTCATCATCCGCTCTGCGGTATGCTTGAAGCCGACCTGCTTGAGTTCCGTTGCGGTCAGCGACAGCAGTTCGCCGGTACCTTGCGTGAGGCGGCCAAGCGCATAGTCATGATGGACCATCGCCTCGTTGTCGGCGGTGGGCTGAAGATCGACCTCGATCGCGAAGTTGCCCGCGATCGCGGCGTCGACCGCCGACGGCATGTTTTCGATGATGCCGCGCGCACGGTCATGCAGCCCGCGATGAGCAATTGGCCGTGCCGTCAGCCAGCCGGGCGCGCGAGACGTCATAAGTTTGATTTCTTGAGCATGATCTTGTCCGAAAACCGGTTCCCACTTTTCGGGATCATGCTCACGCGACTTCGAAAATGCCTTCGACTTCGACAGCGGCGTCCGAGGGCAGGGCGGCCACGCCGACCGTGGTGCGCGCATGACGTCCCTTGTCACCGAATGCGGCCACCATCAGATCCGATGCGCCGTTGAGCACCTTCGGTCCCTCGAGAAAATCCGGCGTCGCGTTGACGAAGCCGCCGAGGCGCACGACGCGGGCAACCTTGTCGAGATCGCCGAGCGCCATCTTGACCTGCGCCAGAAGATTGATCGCACAGCCGCGCGCGGCGGCGGCGCCTTGCTCGGTGGTCACGCCAGCGCCGAGTTTGCCCTTGGCGATCAGCTTGCCTTCCGGGGTGTTGCAGACCTGGCCGGATACGAACAGCAGATTCCCGGTGCGCACGAAGCCGACATAGTTCGCTATGGGAGGGTTGGGTTGATGCAACACAATGCCCAACTCGTTCAACTTCTGCTCGACCGTTCCCGCCATGTCAGTCCCCGATGTTTGTCTGAATATTCGCCCGGAGTGAGGCCCAGCTTTCGTGCCGATGTGTCGGGCGCGCCATATTTCGCCCATCGTGCAGTCACATGCAAGCGCGCAAGGCTTGCGATTTTGACCGGATATTCGGGGCGATTTCGCAGGTTTGCCCCGGTTGCGGCGCAATGCTGCGGCTACTATTCTTCGATTCTCATTGCTTTAAGGAGACGCCATGCGTCGCGCGCGCCGTACTTCGGGTTGTGGATTGGTTGCCCTGTCTGCCATGTTTCTGGCGTCAGCCGCAGGCGGAGTACAAGCCGCGCCGAGTGTTGCTTTTCTCGCGCATCAGGCGGTCTACGATCTGAGCCTGAAAACATCGCGCGGCAATGCGAGCGTCAGCAACGCACGCGGCCGCATCCTGTACAATTTCGCCGGCAGCGCCTGCGAAGGCTACACCACCGAATTCCGGCAGGTGTCGCAGCTCGATACCGGCGAGAACAAGACCACGCTGAGCGATCTGCGTTCCACGAGCTGGGAAGACGGAGAAGGCAAGAGCTATCGCTTCAAGATCGAGACCCGCATGAACGATACCGATACGACCTCGGTCGACGGTATCGCTGAACGCGACGGCAAGACAATCAAGGTCAAGCTGAAGAAGCCCAAGGCAAAGACGTTCACCATCGAGGGCGCGGTGTTTCCGACGGAGCAGGTCAGGTTGATTATCGAGGCCGCGCGCGAGGGCAAGTCGCTGCTCGAACTCGTGGTCTATGACGGCTCCGACGACGGCGAGAAGGTTTACAACACGCTCACCGTCATCGGGCAGCCGATCCCCGGGACAAAGGCGCCGGTAAAGCCGGATGCCGCCAGCAACAACGAGAAGTTCAAATCCCAGACCCGGTGGCCGGTCACCGTGAGCTACTACGACCGCGCCACGAAATCGAATTCCGGTGAGCAGACGCCGGTCTATGCGATGTCGTTCGAACTCTATGAGGACGGTGTGTCGCGGGCGCTCTCGCTTGATTACAACGACTTCGTCATCGCGGGCGCGATGGACAAGATCGACATCAAGGAAACCAGGCCCTGCAAATAGGCGAGGCCGTCACTCAGCCTTCGCCGGCCCGTCATAGGCAATGCCGCGGATCACCGCGGCGTTGCCGAATTTCTTGCGGACATTGTCCATGGCGCGCTCCGCGTGAGCGGAGCGCTGGTCCAGCAGATCCTGATCGTCGGCTTCCGCGCCGGGCTTCAATGCGCTGACGCCGGCGCCGATCAGCCGGAACGCGGTGCCATCGATCTCGCGGCTGAGCATCTCGCGCACGGTGGCAAATATTCTGGTGGCGAGCTGGGTCGGAACCTGAAGCGATTGCGAGCGGGTGCGCTGTCTGAAATCCGCGGTCTTCAGCTTCAGCGTGATGGTCGAACCCGAAAGATCGCCGCTCTTGAGGCGTGATGACACTTTTTCGCACAACCGCCACAGGATTTTCTCCAGCGTCGCGAAGTCCCGCACGTCGGTTTCCAGCGTTGTCTCGTTGGAAATCGTCTTGGCGCCGCGATCGGCGACGACCTTGCGCTCATCGATGCCGCGCGCGAGCCGCCACAGCCGCCGTCCCTCGGGACCGAACTGCTTCATCAGATCGGTCTCGTCGGCGCGCTGCAAATCCTTGATGAGGCGGAAGCCGCGCTGCGAGAGCTTTTCCTGCGAAGCAGGGCCCACGCCATAGATGAAGCCAACGGGCCTGTCGGCGAGCATCGCGCGTGCTTCTTCCTGGTCCAGCGCCGCGAAGCCGCGCGGCTTGTCGAGGTCGGACGCGATCTTGGCCAGAAACTTGTTTACCGACAGGCCGACCGAGACGGTGATGCCGATGTCGCGCTCCACTTGCGCGGCAAACCGCGCAAGCACCTTGGCGGGGATCATGCCATGCACGAGTTCCGTGCCGCTGAGGTCGAGGAAGGCCTCGTCGATGGAGAGCGGTTCGACAAGCGGTGTCAGCGCCATCATCGCATGGCGAACCTCGCGGCCGACGCGGACATACTTCGCCATGTCGGGACGCACGACCACGGCCGAGGGGCAGAGGTCAAGCGCCTTGAACATCGGCATCGCCGAACGCACGCCATAGGTGCGTGCGATGTAGCAGGCGGCGGACACCACGCCGCGCTTGCCGCCGCCGATGATGACCGGCTTGTCGGCGATGTCCGGATTGTCGCGCTTCTCGACGGTTGCATAGAACGCATCGCAATCGATATGCGCGAGCGTCAGCGCCTTGAGGGCACGATGCCGGACCACGCGAGGCGAGCCGCATTCCGCGCAACGCATCGCCTTTGCCGCTGTGTCCGACAGACAGTCGCGGCAGAATCCAGGCGAATCGGCTGGCGGACGGTCGCTCACTGCATCATTCCCAGCGTGGTTCCAGCACCTCGCGCGCATTGGCGACGGCCTGTGGCGTCAGTTGCGAGGCATCGGCGAAAGCTTTCACGGTTGCGTCATCGCGCACGATGAAATCGAGCACACCCGCGAGGAATTTCGGGTCGGCGGCGGCGGTCCGGAGGGTTTGCGGGCCGATACCGCTCTCGGTCAGGAATAACCCTAGACGTTCCGGATCGGACGCCAGGAAGGAAAGCGCCTGAATGGCAACAAATTCAGCAACTTCCTGAGGGTTTTTGGGGGGCTTTGTCATTGATCGCGTTTGCCTTTCCGTAACTTATCGTCTCTATTTTGTACCGATATTGCCCGAGTCACGGCGGCGTGGCGAATTCAATGGTTTCAGCACGAGCGGGCATTTTGCGGGAATTGGAGGGCCAGGATGGCCAAAACCGTCCTGATCGTGGAAGACAACGAGCTCAATATGAAGCTCTTTCGCGATCTGCTTGAGGCCCATGGGTATCAGACAGTCGGCACGCGCAACGGGGTTGAAGCACTCGATCTCGCCCGCACATACCGGCCCGATCTTATCCTCATGGACATTCAGCTACCCGAGGTTTCCGGACTCGACGTGACACGCTGGATCAAGGCGGATGTCGAATTGCGTGCGATCCCCGTGGTCGCGGTGACGGCTTTTGCCATGAAAGGCGATGAAGAACGCATCCGTGAAGGCGGATGCGAAGCGTATTTGTCCAAGCCGATATCGGTTGGGAAGTTTATTGAGACGGTTCGACGGTTTGTCGGCTAGGAAAGTTTGGAGAATTCGATGTCCGCGCGCGTTCTGGTCGTTGACGACGTTCTCGCCAACGTAAAGCTGCTCGAGGCGCGCCTGTCGGCGGAATACTTCGACGTGGTGACGGCGAATTGCGGGACACAGGCGCTTGAGATCTGCGAGCGCGCGGAATGCGACATCGTGCTGCTCGATGTCATGATGCCCGACATCGACGGTTTCGAAGTCTGCCGCCGCCTGAAGTCGAATCCGAAGACCCATTTCATTCCGGTCATCATGGTGACGGCGCTGGACAGTCCGTCCGATCGCGTTCGCGGGCTCGATGCCGGCGCCGACGACTTCCTCACCAAGCCGGTATCCGATGTCGTGATGATCGCGCGGGTGCGGTCGCTGACGCGGCTGAAGATGATGACCGACGAGTTGCGCATGCGCGCGATCACGTCGCTCGAGATTGGCGTCAATGCGCCGGAGCGCGAAGCGGTCGCCGATACGGGCAAGGGCGGGCGCATTCTGCTGGTGGATGACCGGCCATCGTCCTACGAGCGGCTGGCTCCGGTGCTGGCCACCGAGCACAGTGTCGATGTCGAGCCGAATCCGGCCGAGGCGGTGTTTCACGCCGCCGACGGCAACTACGATCTGCTGATCGTGTCGCTTGGGCTTGAAAACTTCGATGGCTTGCGGCTTTGCAGTCAGGCGCGTTCGCTGGAGCGGACGCGCAGCGTGCCCATTCTCGCCATTGCGGATGCCGACAACAACGCGCGGCTGCTGCGCGGGCTGGAGATCGGCGTCAACGACTACCTGCTGCGTCCGGTGGACAAGAACGAACTGCTGGCGCGGGCGCGCACGCAGATCCGCAAGCGCCGCTACACCGATCACCTGCGCGACAACGTGCAGAACTCCATCGAAATGGCGATTACCGATCCGCTGACCGGGCTGCATAACCGCCGTTACATGGAAAGCCATCTCTCCACCCTGGCGGAGCAGGCGGCCACGCGGGCCAAGCCATTGGCGCTGATGATGCTCGATATCGACTACTTCAAGTCGATCAACGACAACTACGGCCATGATGCCGGCGACGATGTGCTGCGCGAATTCGCGGTGCGTATCCGCAAGTCGATTCGCGGGATCGATCTGGCCTGCCGCTACGGCGGCGAGGAATTCGTCATCGTGATGCCGGAAACCGACCTGCATGTGGCTGGGATGGTCGCCGAGCGCCTTCGCCGGTCCATCGCGGGCGAACCGTTCTCCATCGAGAAAGGTGCCAGGCGCATCGAGGTGACCATTTCCATCGGCATCTCGACCCTGGAAACCAAGGGCGAGGCGATCGGCACCGTTCTCAAGCGCGCCGACCAGGCGCTGTATCGCGCCAAGCACGATGGCCGGAACAGGGTCGTGGCCGCCGCGGCCTGATCAAGGATCGCGGGCCGGGGCTTACTGGCTTTCGAAATGAAGCTTCCTGTATAATCATTTTTAAATTATGCTTCTCTGTCATGAATATTGGTGACATTGAAGCCTTCGTCGCGGTCGCGGAAACCGGCTCTGTGAATCGCGCGGCCATCCGCCTTCACATCACGCAACCGGCAGCCACGCGGCGCATTCAGAACTTCGAGGATGCCATGGGGGCCGGCTCGCTGCTGAACCGGTCCGTGAAGCCGGCTGTGCTCACATCTCTGGGGCAGCATGTTCTCGAGAAATCGCGGCGGGTTCTGGCGGCTCTGGCGGAACTGGAAGCGTGCGCACAGAAAGAGGCCAATCCGTCCGGTGATCTCAGGCTTGGGGTCGCCCACGGTCTTGGCGAAATCGTGCTGACGTCGCCGCTGGATATGCTGCGGCGCGCATTTCCCCGGATCAAATTGCAGGTCAGCTCAAACTGGAGCAAAAATCTGATCGAGGAGGTGCGCAGCGGTCAGATTGATTGCGCCGTCGGTCTTCTGACGGAAGAACACACTGTTCCAGCAGGCCTTGTGCGTCTTTCACTGGGGGCCGAGGATGTCGTCGTTGTTGGCCCTTCCGGGATGGCGGCGGGGCGCGGCGGAAAGCCCTGGCGGTTGCGTGAACTTGCGGACAAGGGCTGGTTCCTGAATCCGCGCGGATGTGGATGCAGGGCCGCGCTTGTCCGGAATCTTGAGCAGATGCAGCTCCCCATCAACATTGCTGCCGAGGTTTTCGGTGAAGATCTCCAGCTTTCGCTGCTCACCCACAGCGGCGGTTTGAGTCTCGTTCCCCGGCGTCAGTTCGAGCACAGCCCGCACCGGGGCAATCTGGCGATTCTTGAAGTGTCGGACTTTGTGTTGCCGGCAACGGTGGCTCTGGTGCGGAGCGCATCCCCGGGGCGTTTCGAGGTCGCCATGGATCTCTTGGTCGATCGGCTGAAAGCGAAGCTCAAGGCTAATTTATAAGACGCATAAATATGATCTAAATCATGCATTTGATTTATTTAATGACGGCATGCAGTCTTGGCCATTGTCGCGGTTCGTGGATTGGTCAGCACTTCGCGCGCTCCGATCGCAGAGCCGGACTCCACACCAGCTTTGAGGTTGCTTTCGATGATTGTCACGGTTTTCCGCACACGGCTTAATCCCGGCGTCCAGGACGAATATGGACCGGTGGCCGCGCATATGAGCGAGCTCGCGCAGACCATGCCCGGTTACATTTCGCACAAGGGCTTTGTCGCCGAGGACGGGGAGCGGGTGACGGTCGTCGAGTTCGAATCGGAGGAAGCACTTGAAGGGTGGCGCTTTCACCCGGAGCACGTGAAGGCGAAGCGCAGCGGCATCCAGAGCTTCTACAGCGAGTACAAGTTTCAAATATGCAGCGTTATCCGCGGGCGTTCCTGGAGCGCCAAGTCCTGATCGGGCTGGCGCGCTGAACCGGCGTCGGCTCGGGAACAGTCACGCCAAAACGCAAACCGGGGCCGAAAGGCCCCGGTTTCGTTCAATAAGTAATTGAAATAATTACTTGATCTTGGCTTCGCGAAACTCGACGTGCTTCTTTGCGACCGGATCGTACTTCTTCTTCACGAGCTTGTCGGTCATCGTGCGCGAGTTCTTCTTGGCGACGTAATAGAAGCCGGTATCCGCGCTGGAAACGAGCTTGACCTTGATGGTGACCGCTTTGGCCATGTTCAGAACCTCGAATGTCAGGAATCACGAGCAGACCCGACAAATCGAGCTGCATTTGGGTCGCAACCTAGCTTCGAGCGCCCCAAAGTCAAGGTTTTAGGCCGTATTATTCCGCAAAGCGGATACCCCTGATTTCGCCCGCGAAGGCCCCGGTTTGATGGGCCTGAGAGGCTATTCAGCCGCGTTCACAGCCCCGGCAGGCTCGAAAAACCGGTTCTTGGGCCGCGGCAGGCCGGGATTTTCGCGCAGCGTGTGGCCTCCGTCGTCCTTGCGGAAGATGCCGTGCCGCTGCAATCCCGGAACCACCTTGTCCGCGAGATCGTCCAGCCCCTGCGGCAGGAGCGGGAACATGATGTTGAAGCTGTCGGGTCGAGCGCGGGGGCTTCTCTGCGGATCACGTTATCCGCCCCTGAAGTCCTTCGGCGAGAAGCGGAGGTCGAGCATGCGCCACTGGTCATAGCGATCCGGTGGAAGCATGGCGTAGGGCTGACACTTGTCCAGCGCATCCATCGCGCTGCGCATCAGGGCCGGGCCTTTTTCAGACGCGCTGGCTTCGATCAGCAGCGGCTCCGCTGCGAGCCTGCCGTCGCGCTGAAATGCGACGCGCAAAATGATCGAGACGCTGTCGGCCGGGGATACCGATCGCGGCAGGACTGAGCATGATTTCAAATGCGCTCGCAGCGCGGCGGCGTCCTCGCTGGAAATGTTTGCCTTTGCTGTCGCCTTGGCGTCGAAGTCGCCAGCCGCGCCGGCGTCCGGCAAGGTGAACATCATGCCGAACTTGCTGGTGATGTCGGGCGCGGCGGTGGGGACTTCCTGCTGCTGTTGTGCCGGAGGCGGCGTTTGCGGCTGTGCCTGCTGTTGCGACTGAGGCTGCTCGGCGGGTTTGGACGGCTCGGCAGGCTGCTGCTGGAGCGCGGCCTGCCGCGAATCCTGCTTCGGCTTTGACGGCGGAGCAGGGGCAGGTTTTGCTGGCTGTTCCGGCGCTGCCTGTTGCGGCGATTGCTGTGCAGCCTGTTTTTCCGCAGCGGTCTGCCGGGATTTATCGGAGTCCTGGGATTTGTCCGAAAGCGTCGGGAAATCGTATTCAGGTTCCTTGGGAAGCGGCGGAGCTTCTTCCGGCGTGACGATATCGATGGTGATAGCTTCCGCGGTTGTCGGCTCGAACGGACGCACGCCCGCCAGCAAAAGCCAGGCTGTCAGGGCCGCAACATGTGCGGCGACCGATATGGCGGCGCCGGTACGCATACAACCGTGGTTCGCTCATTCATGGGCGTTCGGCCGCCCCGGCGGGAATATAGCGATTAACGCGGCGATTGGGATGACAATATTACGGTGCGATCACAACGGGACGATGCGCCCTAGATGACGTCCCGCTGCATCTTGCCGCTATAGAAGTGGAAAAACGGCACCTCGGCGGCGTGCGAGAGCGGTCCCAGCGCGAGGCGCTTGTCCAGTTCGCGCAGCACCATCTTCGTCATCTGATGAAGATCCGCGAGAGACAATGAACCGAGTTCGACCCAAACCAGTTCGACCAGTTCGGCATCGGCATGGACGACGCCTTCAACCCGGTGCGCGATGGACGATGCATCGGCGGTGAAAAACCGCGTATCGAACCGGCGGACGCGGCCGGGCGGGGTGATAGCGCGGGCAATCAGGAACAGTCCGGACGGATCGGGCAGCAAGCCGGCCTCGGCGAACGGTTTCCACTCGCCGGTCAGCTTTGCTCCTGCGCCGTTCATGCGCGCAACTTTCCGCCCGAGGCAAAGGCCGGTTTCCTCGCAGGCCTCGCGGATGGCCGCAACCGCCAGCGCACGGGCGCGGGCCGGCGCGATCTTCGGACTGCCGCCGATGAGTTTCTTCTCAAGCCCCTTGGGGATTTCCGCTGCCACCGGAATCTTGTTGTCGGTGGCGTCGACCCGGCCGCCGGGAAACACGAATTTCCCCGGCATGAAGATGACCTTGTCATGCCGCTTGCCGACCAGGACCTTGGGCACGCTTCCGCTGCGATCGACGAGGATCAGCGTCGCGGCATCTTTCGGGCGGCGGTAAGGATGACTGTCGTCTTCCTTTTCTTCTTTCTCGGGAGCGCTCATTTCACCACGGCTAGCTTTGCAATCGTACCTTCCCTCGTGATCCGGTTCTGACATTCGTATTACGTTTACGCGAGCGCTTCTACGAATATCAGAATCACAGGATCACGAGCATATGGTTTTCCTGGTGTCCTTTCGTATCCGGCGTTCGCTCAGGAGTTGCTGCAAGGCGAGGCGAACGCAGGATACGGGACACTAGACGTCAGCGGGGCGGCTCTCATCGAAGCCGTGCATCCGGAACGCCCACTGCAATCCGACCACGGCGCCCTTGACCGGTTGCAGCAGCAACAGCGATGCGATCAGCGTGAACGGCAGATAGAACGCCAGTTGCAGCGGCATGGACGGCGCGTAGTTGGTCTCGATCCAGAGCACGATCGGCACGACGATATGGCCGACGACAACGATCACGAGGTAGGCGGGCAGATCGTCGGCGCGATGATGGCTCAGATTTTCTCCGCAGGCGGAGCAGTTGTCGGCGACCTTCAGGAACGCACGGAAGATTTTGCCTTCGCCGCAGTTCGGGCAGCGGCACCGCAAGCCGCGCGCCATGGCCTGCCAGACATCGCGCTTCGGCAGCGGCTGGGAGGCTGGCGTCCACGTCGCGGCGGGCATTGTGCTTTCCATGATGGCTCCTTCGAAGGGATATCAACCCTTCTTCTTCGATTTGCGCGCCTTGCGGGAAGGCTTGCGCGATTTCTTCCTGTCCTTGGTATCGCGTCCTGGCCGTGCCTTGCCGCCGGCATTGGGCGGTCTGGCGCGGTTGTCGCGAATGCGGCCTCCACGGGGAGCGGTTCGTCCTTCGGACAACAGTTCGAACCGCAGCGCGCCGGCCACAGGTGCAGCTTCTACCAGACGAACCTGCACCACGTCACCCAATCGATGCATGGCACCGCTGCGCGATCCGATCAGGGCATGGCGGGTTTCGTCGTAGTTGTAATACTCGCTGCCCAGGGTGCGCACGGGAATGAGGCCGTCCGCGCCCGTATCGGCCAGTTTCACGAACAATCCCGCGCGGGTGACGCCCGAGATTCGTCCCTCGAATGTTGCGCCGATGCGATCGGCGAGGAAATGCGCGATCAGCCGGTCGGCGGTTTCGCGTTCCGCCTTCATCGCGCGGCGTTCGGTGAGCGAAATCGCCGCAGCCACCTCGCTGAGCGTTTCAAACGTCTCGGTTTCGGGGAGGGCGCCTTCGCCAAGCCCGAGCGCGCGGATCAGCGCGCGGTGGACGATAAGATCGGCGTATCGGCGTATCGGCGATGTGAAATGAGCGTAACGCCGCAGATTGAGGCCGAAGTGGCCGTAATTGTCCGCTGAATATTCTGCCTGGGCCTGCGAGCGCAGGACCACTTCGTTCACCAGCGGTTCCGCGTCGCGCCCCTTCACCTGCGCAAGGATGCGGTTGAAGACTGCGGGACGCAGCGCGCCCGTGGCGGAAAACGGCATTTCCAGCGTCTTGAGGAATTCGCGGAGGTTATGGACCTTCTCGATTGTCGGCTCGTCATGTACGCGATAGATCAGTGGCAGTGTTTTCTTTTCAAGCGTTTCCGCCGCTGCGACGTTGGCGAGGATCATGAACTCCTCGATCAGCCGGTGCGCATCGAGCCGTTCCGGTGTCGCCACGCGGTCGACCGTGCCGTCGGCTTTCAAAAGGATCTTGCGCTCGGGAAGGTCGAGGTCGAGCGGGTCGCGCTCGTCGCGCGCGCGCTTCACCAATGCGTAGGCATCCCAGAGCGGTTTCAGGATCGGATCGAGCAGGGGCCCCGTCGTGTCGTCGGGACGTCCGTCGATGGCGGCCTGCGCCTGCGCGTAGTTCAGTTTTGCCGCCGAGCGCATCAGCACGCGATGAAACGTATGCGAGCGCTTGCGGCCATCCTTGTCGATCACCATGCGCACGGCGAGCGCGCCGCGCGGCTCGCTCGGCTTCAAGGAGCACAGATCGTTGGAGATGCGCTCCGGCAGCATCGGCACGACGCGGTCAGGGAAGTAAACCGAGTTGCCGCGCTTGAGCGCCTCACGGTCGAGCGGCGATTGCGGCCGGACATAGAACGCGACATCCGCGATGGCGACATTGACGATGTAGCCGCCCTTGTTGTTCGGATCGGCGTCCGGGGCGGCATGGACTGCGTCGTCGTGGTCCTTGGCATCCGGCGGATCGATGGTGACGAGCGGAACATCGCGCCAGTCCTCGCGGCCGGCGAGCGTCGCAGGTTTCGCGGCTTCGGATTCGCGGACGACACCGGCGGGAAATTCCTGCGGGATTTCGTGCGCGTGGATCGCGATCAGACTCACGGCTTTTTCGGTCTTCAGCGAGCCGAGCCGTTCCTTCACCCGGCCGGACGGCAGTCCGTAGCCGCGCGAGCGCATCAGTTCGACGCTGACGAGGTCGCCATCCTGCGCCCCGCCGGAGTCCTTGGCCGCGATCGCGAGATCGCGTCCCGCCTGTTTCTTGTCGACCGGGATCATCCGGCCGTCGCCATTCGGCATCTCGCGGTAGATTCCGAGGACGCGGTGCTGGGTCTTGTCGAGCAGTTTGATGACGCGGCCGCGATAAGCCTTCTCGTGCTTGTTGTCCGGCTTCTCGATGCGGAGCAGTGCGCGGTCGCCGACGCCCGCAGCGGTGCCGGGCGCGGCCTTGCGCGGGACATGAATGCGGATGATGGGGGCGGGGCCGTCGGTTTCCTCCAGCCACTCGGCGGGAGAAGCGATCAACTCGCCGTCGTTGTCGCGGCCGGTGATGTCGGCAACGATGGTCGGCGGCAGTGATTTCGGCTCTGCGACCTTCTTGCCGCGCTTCGCGATCACGCCTTCGTCGGCAAGTTCGCGCAGGATACGCCGTAACGCCGCACGGGATTCGTTCTTCAATCCGAAATGCCGCGCCAGTTCGCGTGTGCCGGCTTCACCGGGCTGCGCCTTGACGAACGCGACAATGCTCTCTCTGTCGGGAAAGGCAGTCGTCGCGTCGCGTTTCTTTTTCATTATCCGCGTGCTTTACCGGCGCTTTTCTTTTCAGCGACCTTCGTGGCCTTGGCTGCGGCGACCTTCGATGCCTTGGCCTCGGCTGCCTCTTTCAGAGACACGGGCTTCGCTGCATCCTTCTTTGGCGCAGCCTTTTTCGCAGCGGTCTTTTTCTTGGCCGCAGGCTTCTTCGCAGGCGCCCCGGATGCGGCGGCGCCATTCGCGGCGGCTGCCTTCGCAGGTTTCTTCGTAGCTTTCTTCGTAGTTTTCTTGGCGGCGCGCTTCGGCTTGCCGCCGGTCTTTGCCGCACGCTCCTCGATCAGCGCGATAGCTTCCTCGACCGTCAGCTTCTCCGGCTCGATGCTGTCGGGGATGGTCGCGTTGATGCCGTCGATGGTGACGTAGGCGCCGTAGCGGCCTTTCTTGAGCATGATCTTGCCGCCGCGCGCGGGGTAGTCGCCGACCTCCTTGCCGGGATCAGCGCCGAAGCGGCGGCCTGGGCCCTTGGCGATCTTCTCGGCGATCAGCGTCACCGCGCGGTTGAGGCCGATGGTGTAGACCTCGTCGCCAGCTTCGAGGCTTGCGTAGGTCTTGCCGTGGCGCACGAACGGACCGAAGCGTCCGATGCCAGCCGTGATGATTTCGCCGTCTTCCGGATGCGGTCCGATATCGCGCGGCAGCGACAGCAGCTTCAGCGCAAGTTCGAGTTCGACGTCGGCGGGCGACATGTTCTTCGGAATGCCCGCACGCTTCGGCTTCTCGTCCTCGCCGTAATCCTTAGGCTCGCCGAGCTGGATGTAGGGGCCGAAACGTCCCGCCTTGACCGCGACTTCGAGGCCCGACACCGGGTCCTTGCCGAGCGGGCGATCGCTCGATCCGCTCGATGCGGCCAGCGGCCGGGTGTAACGGCATTCGGGATAGTTCGAGCAGCCGACGAAGGCGCCGAACTTGCCGGCCTTGAGATTGAGCTTGCCGGTGCCGCAGCTCGGACACTGGCGCGGATCGCCGCCGTCGGTGCGCGGCTCGTAGATATGTTCGCCGAGCATCGCGTCGAGTACGTCGAGCACTTCGGTGACGCGCACGTCCTTGATCTCATTGACCGCGCCGATGAAGTCCTTCCAGAAATCCGTCAGCACCTGCTTCCAGGAAATCTCGTTGTTCGAGATCAGGTCGAGTTTTTCTTCCAGGTCGGCGGTGAAGTCGAATTCCACGTAGCGCGCGAAATAGTTCTCAAGGAACGCCACCACGACGCGGCCCTTGTCCTCGCCGTGCAGACGCTTCTTCTCGAGTTTCACATAGCCGCGGTCTTTCAGGACCTGAATGATCGACGCATAGGTGGAAGGCCGGCCGATGCCGAGTTCTTCCATGCGCTTTACCAGCGAGGCTTCCGAGAAGCGCGGCGGCGGCTCGGTGAAGTGCTGGGCGACGTTGAGGCTTTCGCGCTTGAGCGCTTCGCCCTCGTTGATGACGGGCAGGCGCTTTGAGTCCTCGTCCTCCGGATCGTCGTCGCGGCCTTCCTGATACACCGCAAGGAAGCCGTCGAACTTGACGACCTGACCGGTGGCGCGCAACTCGAGCACGCGCGCGCCCACCTTTCCGGTGATGTCCACCGTGGTGCGTTCCATCTCGGCGGATTCCATCTGGCTTGCGACAGTACGCATCCAGATCAGCTCATAGAGCCGGGCTTGATCGTTATCGAGCCTGGATTTCAGCGATGCCGGGCGGCGCGACAGATCGGTCGGGCGGATGGCTTCGTGGGCTTCCTGCGCGTTCTTCGCTTTTGAGGTGTACTGGCGCGGCGAGTCCGGCACATAGGCCTTGCCGTAGTCCTCGCCGATCACCTTGCGGGCCTGCGTGATGGCGGACGGATCAATCTGCACGCCGTCGGTACGCATATAAGTAATGAGACCCGTGGTCTCGCCGCCGATATCGATACCCTCATAAAGGCGCTGCGCGATCCGCATGGTGTGCGCCGGGGCGAAGCCAAGCTTGCGGCTGGCTTCCTGCTGCAATGTCGATGTCGTGAACGGAGACTGCGGGTTGCGGCGCGCCGGCTTGGCTTCGACCGTGGTGACGGAGAAGTTCGCGGCTTCAAGCGCTTTCTTGAAGTCCTCGGCTTCCGCGCCGCTGCCGATGTCGAGGCGTTGAATCTTCTTGCCGTCGGCGCCGACGAGACGCGCCTCGAAGGATTCGCCGCGCGGGGTCGCCAATGTCGCAAGCAGCGACCAGTATTCGCGCGGGACGAATTTCTCGATTTCAAGTTCCCGGTCGCAGACCAGTCGCAGCGCGACGGACTGCACGCGGCCGGCGGAACGCGCGCCGGGCAGCTTGCGCCACAGAACAGGGGAGAGGGTGAAGCCGACCAGATAGTCCAGCGCGCGGCGCGCCAGATAGGCATCGACCAGCGCGCCATCGATCTGGCGCGGATTCTTCATGGCGTCCGTGACGGCCTGTTTGGTGATCGCGTTGAAGACGACACGCTCGATCTTCTGGTCCTTGAGCGCGCGCTTCTGCTTCATGATCTCCAGGACGTGCCAGGAGATCGCTTCGCCTTCGCGATCAGGGTCGGTTGCGAGGATCAGCTTGTCGGCACCCTTGAGCGCCTTGGCGATGTCGTTGAGACGGCCAGCGGCCTTGGGATCGGTTTCCCAGATCATCTGGAAATCGGCCTCCGGATCGACCGATCCATTCTTGGCCGGAAGGTCGCGGACGTGACCATACGAGGCCAAAACCTCGTAGGAGGAGCCCAAATACTTGTTGATCGTCTTGGCCTTGGCAGGCGACTCGACAATGACGAGATTCATTTGATTCCAATAACTTACTGGGGATACGCGGGCCGGAATCGCAAGATTCCATCAGGCTGGCTTGGCCGATACATGGGTAAAAGGGGGTCCGCTGTCAAATGGGGATCCGGTGATGAGGCCGGAACCGGAGCTGTAATTCCCGCAAAAGTTGTAGGATATGGGTACTTGTGATTGCACATCCTGTGCGTGTATGTTCGTGAAATACACTTAAATTGATTGATTCTTGGGTTGGAAAGGGCCGGTACGGGATGACCGCTCGCGACAGTCGCCGCGACTTCGCACCAGCCGATTCCCTCGCCAGGGATGGCGGTGCGGCCGAGGCCGCGAGCTTCATTTCAGGGGCGGTCGCGGAACTGGCGCAGCTCTCGCGCCGGCACCGTCTCGACATGCTGGCGCATCTGCTCGACATGGCGCAACTCGAGGCGGATGACGTTGTCCGGCGGCAACTGACCGGCGGCGAATTCTAGATGGCCGCGGGAGCAATCACCTTGGTCTCGGTCTGATCGATCAGGCGGCCGTCATGGGCCAGGATCTGCAATTTGCTGAGCGGCAATCCGTCCTGCTTATCGACCAGTGAGCTGCAACTTTCGCCCGGTTTAAAGGCATATTCTTCACCCCACTGGCGCATTGCGACCAGAATGGGAAACAGCGCGCGCGCCTTCGCGGTTGGCACATAGTCCTGATACGCGCTGCCGTCAGAAGCGGGCTTCACCTCAAGAATGCCCTGCGCCACCAGTGAGCGCAGCCGCACGGTCAGGATGTTCTTCGCCACACCGAGATTCTTCTGAAACTGACTGAAGCGCCGAGCCCCCATCAGCGCATCGCGGATGATCAGCAGTGACCACCAGTCGCCGATGGCATCCAGCGTCCGCGCGATCGGGCATGCATCGCCCTGAAGACTCTTCCGTTTCATGGCCTGGCCTCCGGTCACGATATTGTGGTTGCGTTATAGAACTGGAAGCCTTATCCAGCAAGGGCAGTTTCATTATGAAACCAGAAACCAAGTCGCACAAAACAGGAGCGTTCCATGAGGCTGAAGGGAAAAACGGCATTTATCACGGGTGGCAACAGCGGCATCGGTCTGGCGACCGCGAAGCTATTCGTGGCCGAAGGGGCCCGTGTCGCGATCACCGGACGGGATCAGGCCAAACTCGATGCCGCGGTGAAGGAACTCGGGCCGAACGGTTTCGGCATCAAAGCCGACGCCACCGATGTCGCGCAGCTCGAAGGCGCGGTCGCGCAGGCGGTCAAGAAATTCGGCAAGCTCGACATCGTGTTTGCCAATGCGGGCATCGCGGGCAACACGCCGGTCGGCGGCACCACGCTCGCGGCGTTCGAGAACGTCATCAAAACCAATCTCACCGCCGTGTTCTTCACGGTGCAGGCGGCAGTGGCGCACCTCAACGACAATGGCTCGATCATCCTCAACGGCTCGGTCATCTCGGTGCTCGGCAATCCGGGCTATTCGGCTTACGCGGCGACCAAGGCCGGCGTGCGCGCGATGGCGCGCGTGATGGCATCCGAACTTTCGCCGCGCGGCATCCGCGTCAACGTGGTGTCGCCAGGCGGCACGCGCACGCCGATCTGGGGGCCGGGTATCGCGACACCTGAAGCCGAGAAGATGCTCGAAAAGCGCATCTCCGCCAGCACGCCGCTCGGACGAATGGGCGAAGCCGATCACATCGCCAAGACCGCGCTGTTCCTGGCATCCGACGACGCGGCGCATGTGCAGGGCCAGGAGATCTTCATCGATGGCGGCTCGACCGCGTCTCCCGCCGGCGCGCCGATCTATCGCGGATAAGACTAGAGCAGCGACACCATCCCGCCGCCGTGACGTTCCAGCCGTCCTGCCAACTCAAGCTCCAGCAGGACGGTGCGCACGACGGCGGCAGATACATCGCTCATGCGGATGAGATCGTCGATGCCGATGGGCGAGGGGCCGAGCAGATTGACGGCGCGCTCGCGCTCATCCGCCTGAGGATCATCGTCCATCGGATGATGATCGCCGGATTCGCTCATCGGCAATTCGACCGGACGCCCCATGATCGGCTGAACCGCATTGATGACGTCGGCGGCTTCTGTCACCAGCGTCGCGCCCTGTTTGATCAGATCGTTGGTCCCCGCCGCGCGCGGGTCGAGCGGCGAGCCGGGCACGGCGAACACCTCGCGCCCCTGTTCATTGGCGAAGCGCGCGGTGATCAGCGACCCCGAGCGATGCGCGGCCTCGACGATAATGACTCCAAGCGAGACGCCGGAGATCAGCCGGTTGCGGCGGGGGAAATCCCGCGCGCGCGGGCCGTGGCCGAGCGGCATCTCGGAAATCGCGCCGCTGCCTGACGCGATGATCGCCGCCAGCAGGTCCTCATGCTCCGCCGGATAAATCTTGTCGTGTCCGCCCGCGAGCACGGCGACGGTGCCGGTATCGAGCGTGACGCGATGCGCGGCCTGATCGATGCCGCGCGCCAGACCGGACGCAATGGCAAAGCCGGCATTGCCGAGATCGCGCGCGATGGTTTGCGCGAATTTCAATCCCGCGCCGGATGCGTTGCGTGAGCCGACGATGCCGATCATCGGCTGGGTCTGCACGTTGAGGACGCCGCGCACGCCGAGCAGCGGCGGAGAGTCGTCGATCAAGGCGAGGCGTGGCGGATAGCCGTATTCGCCCGGCGCGAGCAGCGCCACGCCGATCCGTTTGCTGTTGTCGATCTCGCGCTCGGCTTCGGCTTGCGTGCAGATGCGGCCAACCCTGGAGGCACCGCCGCGCTGCGCGAGATCGGGCAGGCGGTCGAGTGCGGCGCGTGCGCTGCCGTAGTGATTGATGAGGGATCGGAAGGTGCGCGGCCCGACATTGTCGGAACGGATCAGCCGCAGCCAGTCGATGCGCTGCGCGTCGGTCAGTCTGGTCGTGGTTGAGGTCTTGATGTCCACGCGGCCCCCGTGGACGGGGAGTGTTGCCTAAGTTGGGGAACGAGACAACCGACGTTCGTCATGCCCGCGCTTGTCGCGGGTATCCACGTCTTCTTGTTGTCTATCGGAAGTAAGACGTGGATGGCCGGGACAAGCCCGGCCATGACGTCGATTTATTGGGGGTACAATAATATATGGATAAGGGCCATCAGCCTGCGGCGCTCAAAGGAGATGAGACGCTATGCCTCGTCAGAAAGATAAGCCGGTGATATTCGACGACGACAACCCGGAATGGACTGAGGAAGATTTCGCGCGCGCGACCCATTTTCCGAAGAGCCTTGCTTTGAAGGATTTGGTCTGCAAAATCGCCAAGAGCAGAGGCCGCCCCAAACTCGACAAGCTGAAAGAGGCGATCAAGCTGCGGCTCGATGCCGATGTTCTGGAAGCTTACCGCAAGACCGGCGACGGCTGGCAGACGCACATCAATGCTGACTTGCGGAAGGCGAGGAAGTTGAAGGTGGGGTAAGGTAATATCTCTCGCCGATCAAGATTTCTTCCCGATCTTGCCCTCGGTCCCGTTCATCAGCCGCGTGATGTTGGCGCGGTGCATGATCCAGAGTGCGGCGGTCATCAGCGCGAAGACGGCGGCCAGCGCCGTGTGCTGTGCCCAGAACAGCATCACCGGCACCAGCACGCTTGCGACCAGCGCCGCCAGCGACGAGTAGCGGAAGATCAGCGCGACCGCGATCCAGATCGCGCAGAATGCCAGCGCGGCGGGCCAGAACAGTCCAAGCAGCACGCCGATATAGGTCGCGACGCCCTTGCCGCCCTTGAACTTCAGCCACACCGGGAAGAGATGCCCGACGAAGGCGCCGACGCCCGCGGCAATCGCTGCGTTAGGTCCGCCGAAATGTCCGGCGACGATGACGGCGATGGTGCCTTTCAGCATATCGCCGAGCAGCGTCGCAGCGGCGAGGCCCTTGTTGCCGGTGCGCAGCACATTGGTTGCGCCGATATTGCCTGAGCCGATCGAGCGCAGGTCCTGCGTGCCGGCGAGTTTCGTCAGGATCAATCCGAACGGAATCGAGCCGCACAGATAGCCGAACAGGAAGGCCAGCACGAAACTGAGTACAAAGGCCGTCAGGAAACCGCTCATGATGTCACCTGTGATCTCGAACTATCGGTTGTTGTGATCACCTCGCCCCCATGGGGAGAGGGAGTCAATCGCACATGTCGCCGACGACCACGGCGGCTCACACATGCTCGTAAACAGTACGCCCGTCGACAATGGTGCGTGCGACGCGGCCGGTGAAACGCGCCTCGTCGAACGGTGTGTTCTTGCACTGCGATTTCAGGTCCGCCGGATCGAGCACCCACGGCGTATCGAGATCGATCACGATCACGTCGGCGGGAGAGCCGGGACGCAGTGAGCCGCCGGGCAGGCCAAGCAGCTCGGCGGGGCGGGTGGACATGGCGCGGATGAGTGTCTTGAGTTCGACGTCGCCGGAGTGAACGAGGCGCAATCCCGCGGACAGCATGGTCTCGAGACCGATGGCGCCGGCGGCGGCTTCGGCGAACGGCAAACGCTTGACCTCGACGTCCTGCGGATTGTGGTCCGACATGATGACGTCGATCAGTCCCGATGCGACGGCGGCGACCAGCGCTTTGCGATCCTGCTCAGTGCGCAGCGGCGGCGACAGCTTCAGGAAGGTGCGGTAAGGGCCGATGTCGTTTTCGTTCAGGGTCAGGTGATTGATCGAGGCCGATGCGCTGACGTTCAGGCCCGCGTCCTTCGCGCGCTTGAGAACGTCGAGCGAGTCGGTGCAGGTCAGCGAGGCCGCGTGATAGCGCCCGCCGGTCAACGCCACGAGGCGCATGTCGCGCTCCAGCACCACGGCCTCGGACGCGTTCGGTATTCCGAACAGGCCGAGCCGTGAGGCGAACTCGCCTTCGTTCATGACGCCCTCGCCGACAAGGTCGGGGTCTTCGGTGTGCTGCACGATCAGCGCGTCGAAGTCGCGGGCGTAGGTCAGCGCGCGGCGCATCACCAGCGCGTTCATCACGCTCCTGTCGCCGTCGGTGAAGGCGACCGCGCCGGCGGCCTTCAGCAGGCCGATCTCGGTCATCTCACCGCCTTGCATGCCCTTGGTCAGTGCGGCCATGGGATGAATGTTGACGATGGCGGTATCGCGGGCGCGGCGCAGGATGAAATCCACGGTCGCGGAGTTGTCGATCACCGGATTGGTGTCGGGTTGGCAGACGATGGTGGTGATGCCGCCCGCAGCGGCGGCGAGGCTCGCGGAGGCAAAAGTCTCGCGATGGCCGGCGCCGGGCTCGCCGACGAAGGCGCGCATGTCGACCAGACCCGGGGCGACCACCTTGCCGGCGCAATTAATAATGTCTGTGCCTTCGGGAACGCCAGCTGCGCCGATGCCGCGACGGGCATCGCGGATGGTTCCGTCGGCAATCAGCACGTCACCGGGGCCGTCGAGACCGCGCGAGGGGTCGATCAGGCGAGCGTTGGCGAGCAGGATGGGGCGTCGATCTGTGCGCATGTGCTTCACGCGTTGGGCAGGTTGCGGGCGAGTGCTTCAAGCACCGCCATGCGCACCGCCACACCCATTTCGACCTGTTCGCGGATCAGCGATTGCGCGCCGTCCGCCACGATGGAGTCGATCTCGACTCCGCGATTCATCGGCCCCGGATGCATCACCAGCGCGTCCGGCTTGGCGTAGGCAAGCTTCTTCTGGTCGAGGCCGTAGTAATGGAAGTATTCTTGGCTCGAGGGAATGAACGAGCCGTTCATGCGTTCGCGTTGCAGCCGCAGCATCATGACAATGTCCGCGCCTTCGAGGCCTTCGCGCATGTCGCGCGCGACCTCGACGCCCATGCGCTCGATCCCGGGCGGCAGCAGCGTGGAGGGCGCGACCACGCGGACGCGCGCGCCCATGGCGTTGAGCAGGATGATGTTGGACCGCGCGACCCGCGAATGCAGCACGTCGCCGCAGATCGCGACCAGCAGGCCCTCCAGCCGCCCCTTGTTGCGGCGGATGGTGAGCGCGTCGAGCAGCGCTTGCGTGGGATGTTCATGCGCGCCGTCGCCGGCATTGATGACCGAGCCGTCGACTTTCTGAGCCAGCAGTTCCACTGCGCCTGACGCATGATGGCGCACCACCAGAATGTCCGGATGCATGGCGTTGAGCGTCACCGCCGTGTCCATCAGCGTCTCGCCCTTGCGGATCGAGGATGACGAGACCGACATGTTCATCACGTCAGCGCCGAGCCGCTTGCCCGCAATTTCGAACGAGGACTGCGTGCGGGTGGAGGCTTCGAAGAACAGATTGACCTGGGTGCGTCCGCGCAGATTGGTGCGCTTCTTGTCGACCTGCCGGTTCAGTTCGACGAACTCTTCGGATAGGTCCAGAAGGCCGCTGATATCGGCGGCGGAAAGGCCCTCGATGCCCAGCAAATGCCGGTGTCCGAGGACGAAAGTCGATTTCGATGCAGTTGTCATTAAAGCAAGAGCTATAGGCAGAGTTGCCCGGCGGAGCAAGGCGGATTCGGTCCCCGGGGAGTTTTCCCCCGCTGATGTCCGGGCAGGGTAAACGGGTCGAGACCTCGAATGTTCAAACCAAAACGGATGCTTATTCTGGCCGTCATGCCCGGCTTTATGCCGGGCATCCACGTCCTTACGATGTCAGGGAAGGCGTGGATGGCCGGGACAAGCCCGGCCATGACGAAACGTGGGTATTGGGCGGGATGAAAGCTGCATTCGTTATGGTACTTGGGTTCCTTGTAGCTCTTGCCGCGGGCGAGCATGTCGGTGCGCAGCCTTCAACATTGCCCGCCGATTTCGTTTATCTGCGCGACGTCGATCCGACCATCGTTCAGGACATGCGCTACGCCACGGCGAACAATTTCGTCGGGCGCGTGCTGAGCGGTTACGAGGCGGGCGAGTGCATTGTCACCCGCGGCGTCGGCGCCGCGCTGAAGCGCGCGCAGCAGGATCTGAAGCCGCGCGGATTGTCGCTCAAGATGTACGACTGCTATCGCCCGCAGCGCGCGGCGGATGACATGTATGCGTGGGCGCAGGATGGCCAGGAGATACCGGCGCAGCGGCGTTACAATCCGAAGATGCGCAAGGCCGATCTGTTTCGCCTTGGCTATATCGCGAAACACTCCGGCCATTCGACCGGCAAGGCCGTCGATCTCACTCTGGTGCAACTGCCCGAGCCAAAGGCCGCGCCGTTCGATCCGAAGACCGGCTATGCCGATTGTACCGGATCGCAAAATCTTCGCGCGCCGGACAGCAGCGTCGACATGGGCACCGGCTACGACTGTTCGGACGAGAAGGCGCATACCGGCTCAAAGGCGATCACCGCGCAGCAGCGCAAGTGGCGCGAGACGCTGGTTAGCGCGATGGCGAAGCAGGGTTTCGTGAATCTCCACCTGGAGTGGTGGCACTTTTCGCTGCCGGGTTCCGGTAATACGGTGTTCGATTTTCCCATCGCGAAACGATAGTGCTGCCATGCGCAGGCTTGAATTCCAGTCCATTGATTATAACTCCCGGCAAGGACGCACGACCCGGTGCGCCGAATGCAGAAAGGCCTCGTCATGAGCAGGGGCGCTATCGCAATCACGACGGTTCTTCTGGCCATTCTTGCGGCCACGATATGGTGGGCATGGCAAGGCTGGGTTGCGCATTCCGATGTGCAGATGTCGATCCACGGCTATATCGCCATGGGTCTCGGAATTTTCTTCTCGCTTCTGATCGGTTTCGGCCTGATGGCGCTGACGTTCTATTCAAGCCGCAGGGGCTATGACGATCTCCCGCAGGCGAGGGAGCCTTCCAGCAAAGCGCCGGCCCCTCGGAATATTCCGTAATCGGGTGATGTGAAACGCACCGCATTCCGGTGTAACCTGTTGTTCTCAATCGCGGGAACAACACATGACGCAATCGATCCTGTCCACCACGACCGAAGTCTTCAACCAGTCGCCGCCGTTCGAGGACGTCGATCTGTATTCGCTCGATCGCTCGCTCGCGGAAGCGGTCGCGGCGAATGGCGGTGAGGGTGCGGGGGCGGAGCTTGCCGATTTCGGCAAGCACTGGGGCTCGGCGGCAATGGCGCAGCGCGGCCGCGTCGCCAACGAAAACACGCCGAAGCTGAAGACCTTTGATGCGCGCGGCTTCCGCCGCGACGAAGTCGAATTTCATCCGGCCTATCATGAGCTGATGGCGCACAGCGCCCACGCCGGCATTCACAACTCCACATGGAACGCGAAGGGCGAGACCGCGGGCGGCGCGTCCGAGGTGGTGCGCGGCGCGAAGTTCTTCATCGCCGCACAGGTCGAGACCGGGCATCTGTGCCCGATCACCATGACGCGCGCCGCGGTCGGCGCGCTGTCGGTCGATCCGGCGCTGCGCGCCAAGGTGATGCCGGTACTCGGCACCCGAAGCTACGATCCTTCATTCGCGCCGTGGTGGACCAAGCGCGGCATGACCATGGGCATGGGCATGACCGAGAAGCAGGGCGGCACCGACGTGCGCGCCAACATCACCCGCGCCGTGCGTGACGGCGACGCCTATCGCATCACCGGGCACAAATGGTTCATGTCGGCGCCGATGTGCGACGCATTCCTCGTGCTGGCGCAGGCGGAAGGCGGGCTGACCTGCTTCTTCATGCCGCGCTTCACGCCGGATGGCTCTGTCAATGGCGTCCACTTCCAGCGCCTGAAGGACAAACTCGGTAACCGCTCCAATGCCTCGTCCGAGGTGGTGTTCGAGAATGCCTATGCGTTGCGCCTCGGTGAAGAGGGGCGTGGCGTGCCCACGATTATTCAAATGGTGTCGCTGACCCGGCAGGATTGCTCGCTGGCGTCCGCGGGCCTGATGCGCTCGGGCCTGGCGCATGCGCTTCATCACACCCGCCATCGCAGCGTGTTCCAGAAACATCTCGCCGATCAGCCGCTGATGCGCAGCGTGCTGGCCGACATGGCGCTGCATGTCGAAGCCTCCACCGCGCTGGTGATGCGGCTGTGCCGGTCGTTCGACCGCGCGCCCTCGGACAAGGCCGAGGCGGCGTATATGCGGTTGCTGACGCCGGTGGTGAAATACTGGACCTGCAAGAGTGCGCCGGGATTTCTCTACGAGGCGATGGAGTGCCTCGGCGGCAACGGCTACGTCGAGGAGGGTATTCTGGCGCGGCATTACCGTGAGTCGCCAGTCAACGCGATCTGGGAAGGCTCGGGCAACGTAATGTGCCTCGATGTGCTGCGCGCGCTGTCGCGTGAGGCGGATGCCGCGGCGGACGTGCTGCGCGGTCTTGTCGAGCAAACCAAGGGTCTGCCGGGTGTGGTCGAAGCGGTCGGCTTCATCGCGAAGTCGTTTCGCCGGCCGGATGCCGAACGAGTCGCGCGGCTCGCGGTGGAAAAACTCGCGCTGGTCGCTGCCGCTGCCGCGCTCAACGAGGTTTCGCCGAGACATGCCGAACTGTTCGCGGCGACGCGGCTCGATGCCGATCACGGCAATCTCTATGGTGCGGTCGATCTTGCCAACGACGACATTCGCGGGCTGCTCGATCGCGCATTGCCGGCGTGAATTATTCCGTCATGACGGAATGGATCGCTTTTTAACGACTACACTTCAGAATCGATAGCACCTCAGAATCCATTCTGGGCGACCAACAGGCTGGAGACCGGACCATGACCGCTGCTGAAAGCTCCGCCGCCGCCGCTCCAGTGTCGCCGCCGGGTAAGAGCCGCGAGCCGCGGGTCTGGAAATTCATCGGCACCAGCCTCTGGGGCGTCGCGCTGTTTGGCGCGATGTTCGCCGGGCAAGTCGCGGTGGTCGCCTATTTCCTTATCACGAGCGGCGAGCCCATGGACACCAGCGCCATGACGGCCCTGCTGACGAACGGGCGGATCATTTCGCTTTCGGTGATCATGGGATTGCCGGCCATCCTAGCCATGCTGTGGCTCGCGACGTGGCTGTCGCGGACGCCGTTCGCCGATTATCTGGCGTTGCGCTGGCCGTCCTGGCGCATGCTCGCGGCGGGTGTGGCGAGCATGGTGCTGCTGATGGCGGCGTGGGAAGTAATCAGCCGCGTGGCGGGACGCGAGTCGTCGCCGGGCTTCATGACGGACGTGCTGAAAACCGCGCGGGCCGACGGCGCGCTGTGGCTTCTGGTCTTCGCGTTCTGCGTGGCGGCGCCGATGGTCGAAGAGTTCTTCGCGCGCGGGTTTCTCTATCGCGGCTGGTCGGAATCGTTTCTGCGCCCGGCCGGTGCGATCCTGCTGTCATCGGCGGTGTGGACGATGATGCACCTGCAATACAACTGGTTCTTTCTCGCGCAGGTGTTTTCCATCGGACTGCTGCTCGGATACCTGCGCTACCGCACCAATTCGACGTGGCTGACCGTGATCCTGCACGGCCTCAACAACCTCGCGGCGACGATCCAGACCATCTGGCTTGCGAACAATTCCTGAAACTTATGTCACCAGCGCGATGGCGGCGGGCATGGTGATGACGGCGAACGCCGTCTGCAATGTCAGGATCTCGGCGACCAGTGGCGCGTCGCCTCCCATCTGTCGCGCCAAAACGTAAGCACTCGATGCGGTCGGCACCGAGGCGCAGCAGGCGACGATCGCAAGGTTCGCGCCCGACAGTCCGAAGGCCAGACCGAGCGATATCGCCATGGCGGGCATGACGATCAGTTTCAGGACACACGACAGGATCGCGGGGGCGTCGGGACGCAGCACGCCCCTGAGCTGGAGTCCCGCGCCGACGACGAGCAGCCCCAGCGCGAGCGACGAGCGGCCAAGCGCGTCGATGAATTCATCGATCCATTTCGGAAACGCCAGGCCGGTCAGGTTGGCGGCCAGTCCGAGCGCGCAGGCCCAGATGAATGGATTCTGCGCGATGGTAAGAAGAATCCGCGGCCATGACAGCCGCGTCGGCGCGGCGTAGTGCGCCAGAACCCAGACCGACAGGACGTTCAGAATGGGAATCATCGCCACCATCGCGACGGAGGCAAGGGTGAGCCCGATGTCGCCATACAGATTTCCGGCGACCGCGAGCGCGACATAGGTTTGCCAGCGGCAGGAGCATTGGAAGATCGAGGTGAACGAAGGTCCGCTGACGCTGAGCCGCTTCATCAGGATGGGCCGCAATGCGAGGCAAAGCGTTGCCATCAGCAGCACGGCAATCAGCAGCGCACCGCCGACCCCGAACAACGGTACTTCCGAAAGTTTCGCGCGGCTGAGGGTTCGGAAGAGCAGCGCGGGGAACAGCACGTAATAGACGAGCTGCTCGGTGCCGACCCAATGGGACTCTTCTTTCAGAAGAAGGCGGCGCAGGACGAAACCCATCACGATCAAAAGGAAGATCGGCACGATGGCCGTAACAATCACTAGCATCGATCAAAGGTCTCCGGACGTCTTGCGCAATGTGGCGAGCCGGTCCAGCGCACCCTGAAGAATGAAGATCGCCGCGTGTTCGTCGATCACCTTGGCGCGTTTGGCGCGGCTCATGTCCATATCGATCAGTTCGCGCTCGACCGCGACAGTGGACAGCCGTTCGTCCCACAGGCCGATGGCGAGCTCCGTGAGCTTCGCGAAATTCCGGGCGAAGGCGCGGGTCGATTGCGCGCGCGGGCCTTCGCTGCCGTCCATGTTGATCGGCAGGCCCAGGATGAAGCCCACGACATTGCGCTCGGCGGACAGCTTGAGCAGCCGCGCGGCGTCGATGGTAAAGGTCTTGCGCTGAATGGTCTCGATGCCGGTCGCCAGTTTGCGATCCGGGTCCGACACGGCAACGCCGATGGTCTTGGTGCCGAGGTCGAGCCCGATCAGGGCTCCTCGTGCAGGCCAGAGCGCAGCGGCCTCGATCAACGGGTGGATGGATGCAGGCATTGCTTCGCTTATCACGCGAGGTACGAGCGTTGCAAAGCGGTAAAGGCACAGGCGATGGACGGGTTGACGTTATTCGGGTTGTTCGCCGTGACGGCGATGCTGGTCTGTTATGCACTGGAGGACCGCAGCCACTGGTTCATCCTTGGATTCGCGGTCGCCTGTGCGCTGGGCTCGGCCTATGGATTTCTGCAAGGCGCGTGGCCGTTCGGCCTGGTCGAGGCGATCTGGGCGGTGGTCGCCTTGCGGCGATGGCATCTCAGGCAGGCGTCCCGTGATGCACCGGCTTAAGCATTCTGCTTGACGCGTCGCCTGGTAGCTGTGCCGACCGAGGCCATGAGCGTGCGCAGCGCCAGCACCGGCGGCGAGACTTCGCCCTTTCGCCAGATCAGCGGCGTGACGATCTCGCTTTGGGCGCGGGGAATCGGGTTACGTCGCACGCGCGTCAGCGGCATGGCATCCAGCACGGCCTCCGGCATCAGGGCAATCCCTGCGCCCGCGGCGACGCAGGCGACGATCGCATGATACGAACTCAGCTCCAGCACCCGCGAGGTGGTCAGGCTGTCGCGCCTGAGCCAACGCTGGAGAACGCGGCGATAGGCGCAGCCGTCCGGGAAGGCAATCAGGCTCTGTCCGTCGGCATCGCGCGCATTCCTGACCGGCTCGTGGTCGAGACTGGAGATCACCATCAATCGCTCGCGAAACACCGGCAGATGGGCGAGCGTGCGCGACGACGGAGGTTCGGCGATAAAGGCGGCATCGAGCCGCCGTTCGGTCACCGCGTTGACCAGAGTGTCATTCGTGCCGGTGGTGAGTTCGAGGCGCACGTCGGGGTAACGGCGGTGAAACTCGGCGAGTACCGCGGGCAGGCGGCTGGCGGTTGTGCTCTCCAGCGACCCCAGTTTCAGCAGGCCTTGCGGCGCATTGCCGGAGACGACGTGGCGCGCCTCTTCGGAAAGATCGATCAGCCGCGCGGCATAACCCAGCAACAATTCACCGCTCGGCGACAGGTGCAGGCGCTGCCGGTTGCGGTGAAACAGCGGGATGCCCACCGCGGCCTCAAGGTGCTTGATGCGCGTGGTGATGTTGGAAGGGACGCGGTGCAGCTTCTGCGCCGCCTTGACGATCCCGCCTTCCTCCACAACGGTCTTGAAGATCTGCAAATCGGCGAAGTTCATTGTTCGGTTCTCCGGAGCGTTTGGCGATATTTCCGAATCGAGAACAACTTATTCTCAATTATTCATTATTCAGGAATTTGAAATCAGCGTACTCCTCTGGGTAATGGATTCAAGCGGCGGCACGTGGGACCATCGGCCCCCGCCGTTTGTTCGCAGATCACTTCAATCAGGTTCGTCATGTCGTCCACTGCTGCGCCCGCTGCTTTCTCCGCACCACCCACGGCCGTCACCGCCGTATGGACCGGGCTGATCGGTCTGGCGGTGGCGATGGGGATCGGTCGCTTCGCCTTCACGCCATTGCTGCCGCTGATGCAGCAGGACGCGGGCCTGACCCTGGTGCAGGGAGGCTGGCTCGCGACCGCGAACTACGTTGGCTATCTGGCCGGAGCGGTGATCTGCATTTCCGCGCCGCCCGCGCCGGCGCGCGCGATCCAGTGGGGCCTGACGTCGATTGCGGTATTTACGCTCGGCATGGCGGCGACCAGCGATTTCTGGTTGTGGCTCGCGTTGCGTTTTCTTGCCGGTGCGGCAAGCGCTTTCGTGCTGGTCGGTGTATCTGCCTGGGCGATGCCCATTTTGGCGCATCTCGGCAAGGCGACATGGTCGGGGCGAGTATTCTCCGGCGTCGGCGTGGGAATCTGCTTTGCCGGTTTGATAAGCCTCGTCGCGGGCGTGATGGCGTGGGGATCGCGCCCGACGTGGATCGTTCTTGGCGCGGCGGCTGCCGCGTTCGCATTCACGCTGTGGCGCCGGCTCGCCAATGACGCCGCGCAGGCTCCCGCTGCTGTGGGAGCGAAGCATGCGCCGTTGTCTGGTCAGGCATGGCTCGCCGCGCTTTGTTATGGCGCTTTCGGTTTCGGCTACATCATTCCCGCGACCTTCCTGCCGGCGCTGGCGCGTGAGGTGATCACGAATCCTGCGGTGTTCAGCTGGGTCTGGCCGGTGTTCGGGGCCGCGGCTGCGATATCGACCGCGCTCGCCGCGCGACTGTTGCCAACGCTTTCGCCGCGGCGGCTTTGGGCTTACGGGCAATGGGTCTTGGCCATCGGCATGATCGCGCCGGTGCTGGCGGTCAATCTCTATGTCCTGTTGTTTTCGGCGCTATGCGTCGGCGGCACGTTCATGATCATCACCATGGCGGGCGTCCAGGAAGCGCGGCGTCTGGGCGGGGCGCAGGCGCCCCGGCTGATTGCCGTCTACACCGCCGCCTTCGCGCTGGGGCAGATCATTGGACCTTTGACCGTGAACCTGTTCCACGGCGGTTTGACATGGCCCAGCTTGATTGCAGCGTTTGCGCTGGCGGCAAGCAGTTTTACACTCGGCCTGAGCGCACGCGCCTCGGGCGATCACGGTTGAAATCCGCAGGAGAGATCGATGCATCAACATCCCGACCGCATGCCGCCCCTCAAGCTGGAGCAAATGGACGCGGTCCAGAAAACGGCGGCGGAGGCTCTGATCGCGGGGCCGCGAAAGGCGGTCAAAGGCCCGTTCATTGCCTTGCTGCGCAGTCCGCTGCTGATGGACCGGTTGCAGCGGGTCGGTGAGTACATCCGTTTCGACAGCAGCTTGCCGCCGCGGATTTCGGAATTCACGATGTGTGTGGTGTCGCGCGCCTGCACCCAGCAGTTCGAGTGGTTCACGCACGTGCCCCTGGCCATGAAGGAAGGCACCAGCGCGGAGACCATCGAGGCGTTGCGCTGCGGGCGCAGGCCCGGCGACATGCATGCCGACGAAGCTCTGGTTTATGACTTCACGCAGGAACTCCTGGCTCACCACGGCGTCTGCGACGCGACCTATGCAGCCGCGGTGAAGCGATTCGGCGAGCGGGGAGTGATCGATCTCACCGGCCTGATCGGCTATTTCATCACCGTTTCGCTGGTGCTGAACGTCGCGCACACGCCGCCTGAGGTGAAGGACGGCGTGGCTGCGTTGCCGGCGCTGCCGCTGTAGGTCTGCGGGACCGGGCAAGGTGCTTGTTTTATTGACGTATTTCTGCCCCTAAACCGGATTCCACTTTGCCGGAAAATGCTCTATACGGCAGCCTGAATTGGGCCGCCGTCCGGAGTCTCCAGAATATGTCAGTCGATGCCGCCACCGTCCGCCGGATCGCGCATCTTGCGCGCATCGCCGTGAAGGATGAGGAAGTTTCCCACCTCCAGGGGGAACTCAACGCGATGCTGGCCTTCGTCGAGCAACTGTCCGAGGTGAACATCGACGGCGTCGAGCCGATGACCTCCGTTACGCCGATGGAGATGAAGAAGCGCGCCGATGTCGTCAGCGACGGCGAGATCCCGGACAAGGTCCTCGCCAATGCGCCCGCCACTGAAGATCACTTCTTCCTGGTGCCCAAAGTCGTCGAATAACCCGAGGCAAACGCCATGTGCCTGTTGTGCAGCGACGAGAAGGCTTATGCGGCCTACATGATCTATCTCGACGAGATGGAACGGCAGGGAAAGAATGTCGATCCCGACAAGGCCATCGACGCGGTGATCGACATGCTCGAAGCCGAAGCGGCGCAAGCCAAAAAGAACAAGTCTCCTTTCCACTGCGATCCGATTGAAGAATGAATGACTGACCTGACTTCACTGACGCTCGCCGATGCCCGCGAGGGGCTGACGCAGAAATCCTTCACGGCTCTGGAACTGACCGACGCGTATCTGGCCGCGATGGAAAAGGCGCGTGTGCTCAACGCCTATGTGCTGGAGACGCCGGAGCAGGCGCGCGGGCAGGCGCGCGCGGCTGACGCGACCATCGCCAAGGGCGAGGCGGGCCCGCTCGCGGGCATTCCGCTCGGGATCAAGGATCTGTTCGCCACCAACGGCGTGCGCGCCACGGCATGCTCGAAGATTCTCGGCAATTTCATTCCCCAGTACGAATCCACCGTGACCTCGCAGCTCTGGCGCGACGGCGCGGTGATGCTGGGCAAGCTCAACTGCGACGAGTTCGCGATGGGTTCGTCCAACGAGACCTCGGCGTTCGGGCCGGTGATCAATCCGTGGCGCCGCGAAGGTTCGGACACCAACCTCGTTCCCGGCGGCTCCTCGGGCGGCTCGGCATCGGCGGTGGCTGCCAATCTGTGTCTCGGCGCAACCGGCACCGACACCGGCGGTTCGATCCGTCAGCCGGCGGCGTTCACCGGCATTGTCGGCATCAAGCCGACCTACGGGCGCTGTTCGCGCTGGGGCATCGTGGCGTTCGCCTCGTCGCTCGATCAGGCCGGGCCGTTCGCGCGCACGGTGCGCGACACCGCGATCCTGATGCGCTCGATGGCCGGTCACGATCCGAAAGACACCACGTCGGTCGATCGGCCGGTGCCGGACTATGAAGCCGCGGTCGGCAAGTCGGTAAAGGGGATGAAGATCGGTATTCCGAAGGAATATCGCCTCGACGGCATGTCCGGCGAGATCGACAAGCTGTGGGCGCAGGGGGCTGACTGGCTGAAGGCCGCAGGCGCGGAGCTTGTCGAGGTCTCGCTGCCGCACACCAGGTACGCGCTGCCGGCTTACTATGTTGTCGCGCCCGCTGAAGCATCATCCAACCTCGCGCGGTACGATGGTGTGCGCTACGGCGCGCGCGTCAACGGCAAGAACATCGCCGAGATGTACGAGAATACCCGTGCCGCGGGTTTCGGGCCGGAGGTTCGCCGCCGCGTCATGATCGGAACCTATGTGCTCTCGGCTGGCTACTACGACGCATATTATCTGCGCGCGCAGAAGGTCCGTACCCTGATCAAGAAGGATTTCGAGGACGTGTTCGCGCAGGGCGTTCACGCCATCCTGACGCCAGCGACGCCGTCCGCCGCATTCGGTATCGGCGAGAAGGGCAAGGCCGATCCGATCGAGATGTATCTGAACGACATCTTCACGGTGACCGTGAACATGGCGGGATTGCCCGGTATCGCCGTGCCTGCGGGCAAGGACGGGCAGGGGCTGCCGCTCGGCCTGCAACTGATCGGCCGGCCGTTCGATGAAGAGACGCTGTTCTCGCTTGGCGAGGTGATCGAGCAGTCAGCGGGAAGCTTCACCGCAAAGAAGTGGTGGGCCTGATGCAGGCAGGGCAGGAAGGCCTTGCCGATCTGCGCGCCGTCATCGACCGGATCGACCGCGACATCGTTGCGCTGCTTGCCGAACGGGTGAGATGCCTGGACCAGGTGATTGCCGTAAAGGCGCGTGACAATCTTCCCGCCGCCATTCCAGAGCGGATCGAAGGTGTCGTCGCCAATGTCCGGGCGGAAGCGGAAGCCGCCGGGATGCCGCCCGACCTTGCCGAGGCGCTCTGGCGCAGGCTGATCGACTGGTCGATCGCCTATGAGGACTGGCATCTGGGCGGAGCAGGGAACCCGCTGTCAGTGAAGTCCTGACGCGAAGGACTTGCGGCGGGGCCATGTCCGCCCGCCTTGTATTCACCACTTTGTCCGCCGATTGCCTGACGGGTGGCGGTATGTGTTCATTAACCGCCGGCGGTGATAACGGCTGGCGGGATCGGTGATTATGCGTTGGGTGCGTCCTCTCGCCAATGTTGCGTTCGTGTCCGGCTTGCTGCTGGGCTGCGCGTCGATTCAGAACGCGCCCGTCAATCTGCCGGGCTCTGACAATCTCACCGACAGAGGAAATATCGGCTTCGGCGAGACGGTGGGCTATGAGGACACCGTCGTTGGACTGTCCTTTTCAGGCGGCGGTACCCGCGCCGCCGCGTTTTCCTTCGGCGTGTTGCAGGAAATGGAGCGCATCCCGATCCGTGGCGCGCAGGGACCGATGATCGACCGGGTCGAATTCATCTCCGGGGTATCGGGCGGCTCGGTCACGGCGGCCTATTACGGCTTGCGGAAACGGGCTGCTCTTGCGGATTTTCGCGAGAGGTTTCTCCTGCGCAACGCTGAGGAGGGGCTACAGACTGATATTACGCTCGCAACGCTCTCGCGCGCCATTGCCGGTGGTATCAACGACTCCACGGGGTTTCCGCGCTGGCTCGACGCCAATCTGTTTCAGGGCGCATCGTTTCGCGATCTGGGCCTGACGAGCCGGCCACAGGTCTGGATCAACGCTTCCGACATTTATAACAGGACGCCATTCGTGTTCGGTTCGGTGGCATTCGGCGCGATGTGCAGCAACCTGTCCGAATATCCGCTGGCGAACGCGGTTGCGGCTTCGGCGGCGGTCCCCGTGGCGTTCGCGCCGGTGGTGATCCAGACGTTCCCCGGAAAGTGCAACGATCGGCTGCCGCCATGGATCGCGCGCGCGCGGGACAATACCAACGCGCCTCCGATGCTGAACTCGTTCGCCAGGGCGATCAGCCGCTATCACGATGGCTCGATGCCTTACATCAAGCTGCTCGACGGCGGTCTCGTCGATAACTATGGCTTGGCCGGTTTCACCATCGCGCGGCTGTCGTCGGATACGCCGTATGGACCGCTCAGCCCGCGACAGGCGGTGAAGCTGCGGCGCGCGCTGATTCTGGTGGTCGATGCCAAGACGGGTTTGTCCGGCAACTGGATCAATACCGTCGAGGGGCCAACCGGGGCGGATCTCGTCAAGGCTGCGGCAGACACCGCCATCGATGCCAGCGTCGCCGGCAGCTTCACCGCATTCAACGCGACCATGACGGACTGGCAGGGCTCGCTGGTCAGATGGCGTTGCGGATTGTCCGCCGCCGACAGGGTGCGATACGGCGCGGGCCCGGGCTGGAATTGCCGCGATCTCAAATTCTATGTCGGCCGTATCGGCTTCGATCAACTCGATCAGGCGCGTGCGGCAGAGCTTGAACGGGTCCCCACGCGCTTCCACCTGCCGCCCGAGCAGGTCGACAGCGTCATTGAAGCCGGCCGCGACGCACTGCGGGCGAGCCCGGTTTTCCGCAGTTTCGCGGCGAACCTGTGATCTGATTCGGGGTTTTCTCACCCGCGCCATCAAGGTAAAAGGCGCCCCATGAACGCACCCGTCAAATCGTCAAAACTCATCAAGGGCGCCACCGGTGACTGGGAAATGGTCATCGGTCTGGAAGTCCATGCCCAGGTGACCTCGAACTCGAAGCTGTTCTCCGGCGCTTCGACCGAATTCGGCGGCGCGCCGAACGATCACGTCTCGCTGGTGGATGCGGCGATGCCCGGCATGCTGCCTGTCATCAATGAGGAGTGCGTGGCGCAGGCGGTGCGCACCGGGCTGGGCCTCAAGGCGCAGATCAATCTGAAATCGACCTTCGACCGGAAGAACTATTTCTACCCGGACCTGCCGCAGGGCTATCAAATCAGCCAGTTCAAGTCGCCGATCGTCGGCGAAGGTGCCGTGGTCGTCGATCTTCCCGGCGGGGAGAGCGTGACCGTCGGCATCGAGCGGCTGCATCTGGAGCAGGACGCCGGCAAATCGCTGCACGACCAGCATCCGACCATGTCTTTTGTCGATCTCAACCGTTCAGGCGTTGCCCTGATGGAGATCGTCTCGAAGCCTGACATCCGCTCGGCGGAGGAAGCGCAAGGCTATGTCGCCAAGCTGCGCTCGATCCTGCGCTATCTCGGCACCTGCGACGGCGACATGGAGAAGGGCAACCTGCGCGCGGACGTCAACGTCTCGGTGCGACGGCCCGGCGAGGCGCTCGGCACCCGCTGCGAGATCAAGAACATGAACTCGATCCGCTTCATCGGGCAGGCGATCCACTACGAGGCGCGCCGCCAGATCGGAATTCTGGAAGACGGCGGCACCATCGATCAGGAAACCCGGCTGTACGATCCGAACAAGGGCGAGACCCGCTCGATGCGCTCCAAGGAAGAGGCGCACGACTATCGCTACTTCCCGGACCCCGATCTGCTGCCGCTGGAGTTCACCGCGGACTACGTGGAGGCGCTGAAATCGAAGCTGCCGGAACTGCCGGATGAGAAACGTGAGCGTTTCATCGCCGAGGTCGGCCTGACGCCATACGACGCGGGTGTTCTGGTCGCCGAGCGCGAGAGCGCGGACTTCTATGAGGCGGTGCTTTTGAGGCTTGCCGACAAGGCGCGCGACGGCAAACTGGCCGCGAACTGGGTCATCAACGAATTGTTCGGCCGTCTCAACAAGGAAGGGCAGGATATTGCCTCGTCGCCGGTGTCGGCGGAGCAGATGGCCGCGATCATCGATCTGATCGGAGAAGGAACCATCTCCGGAAAGATCGCGAAGGACCTGTTCGAGATCGTCTGGACCAAGGGCGGCGATCCGAAAGCGCTGGTCGACAGCCTCGGCATGAAGCAGGTGACGGATCTCGGAGCCATCGAGAAGGTGGTGGACGACATCATCGCCGCCAATCCCGACAAGGCCGAACAGGCGCGCGCCAAACCTCAGCTCATGGGCTGGTTCGTCGGCCAGGTGATGAAGTCATCGGGCGGCAAGGTGAACCCGCAGGCAGTGAACGACCTGCTGAAGGCCAAGCTCGGCATCTGAACATCGTTAACGGGAGGATGCGACGCGCGCGCGGCGTCGCTTCCGCGCGTCCTGCGGTCATCTCGTTTCTGTTTTTCGATGCGATGATGAGCGCGCGGCGTCACCGCGCGGACAACGAAAGCGCGTCACGAGGCGGAATCGATTTGCGAATCAGATTCGCAAAAAGTCCGGAAAAGTTCTCCGGCGCGAGCGATGATCGCGCCAAAACCAAATTTTCCAGAAAATATTTTTGTTGCCAAAAAACGCGACTCAGAGTCCGCGAAACGTGTTTTTTGACAGATGCGGAGTTATGCGCGGTTTTACAGGCGTTACGATGCGTGCTGTGTTGTGATGTAAGAAGTGGCTGCGGCACAGCCGTTTCTTTGACACGCGATGTTGTATCTCCCGAGTGTTTCTTGCGCGCGATGGATCGTTGCGCGGATGCGTTGCGATGCTTCCGTTTCGTGTTTGCAGCGCGCGGCGCGCCTTGTGCGTAAACACTTCCTTAAGCGGGACACTGTTTTTTTGAACGCGTTGGTGTAATCCAGATGAAGTGCATTTCGATTCCCGAATGCACACAGCGATTAAGCCATCTCACTAACTTAGGAGGGCAACATGGCCAAGAAAGCGAAGAAGGCGAAGAAGGCGAAGTCGGCAGTGAAGAAGACTGCCAAGAAGACCCGCAAGGTCGCCAAGAAGAAGAAGTAAGGCTACGCCTTATGGAATTGTCGGCACGTGATGCCGGCACCGTCACAAGAGCCGCCAGACCATTCTGTTCGCGAAAGCGGATTTGAACCGGCGGCTCCGGTCGACGAAAGAGGGTGTCGGCGAGACATCAGGCGAGACGGCCCGGCCAACCGGTCAGGCAGAAGAGTTCAAGAGCTCTTCGTTCGTTGCGGGGGATGACCCCGCAGTTTCCCGGCAAGACGACGCTGGCGAAATCTCAGTCCTGGCGTGTTCACCGACGCCCTCGTTTTTTTGACCCCTGCGTACCTGCCGGTTCGGCGTACACGGCGGCGGTCATCCGAAGTTCTCCAAACCAGTGCTGATTGAAATCCCGGTGCGCCGGTGAATGTCCGCATTCGCGAACGGCATCCCCGGCGAGGGGACACGTCTTCACGGACGGAGTCCTGCGTTCGCCGATTCATGATCGGTGAGGCGCCGCTTGCGCGAAGCCAGCTCATGCCGTGGTTATCGCTTCGCCAAGTACGATGGTGAATCGATTTTCACGATCATCGGAAAATCCCTGCAAACAGCGAGTTTCTCGCAATTCGATACGTCGCGCCTTGATACGGCGTTCACGTTCGATTCATCGCGATGCTTAAACTGCCATTCAAATTTTACGGGTCATATGATCCCAACAAGCCGGCAAACGGCGAACGCGTATTCCGCAGAATTGGCAAACCGGTTTTGCGGAATACGCGCCAACAAAAATAACGGTCGCGTCGAACGGAAGACAGGAGCCGCGCTCGCAGCGGCAGGGGATTGGCAGCCGCCACCGCGCGGCGAGGAATCGGGAGAGCCAGGATGTTTCAGGGAACGATTGATACCGGCAGCGCAATGCCGGTCGAAGCCACCGCGAACGGCGACGTGCTGTTCGACCTCGGCATGATCTATTCGACCGGCCGCAATGGCCTGATCGATCTGGTCGCCGCGCACAAATGGTTCAACCTCGCCGCACTCAAGGGGCGGGTCGATGCCATTTCGCTGCGCCGGGAAATCGCCGGCTTGATGTCGGACGTCGAGATCGCAGCCGCCCAGCGCGAAGCGCGGGCATGGATGGCGACGCACTAAGGCAGGCTTGACGCCAGGTTATGACCCGCCGAGCGCACTGCTTCGCAAAAGTAAGCGCGCGTCTGCGTGATACGATCCCTACCATAGGCGCTTGTTAGCGAAGGCGTGCCCCGAGCCGGATTTGAGATACCGCTCAAATGAAATCGCCTTGGCTTTATCCGAGAAAGCTACGTAGGTCGCGATCCGCCAAGGCATGAACTTCGATGTATGCGTAGATTTTCCAGCATTGTGTTCGGCTATGCGCCGTTTCAAATCTGAGGTTACGCCGACATAGCGCTGATTTTCGGCGGTATCGCTCTCGAGCAGATAGACGTACCACACGGAACTTGGCCCTCCTTCGCCGAGGCTTCGGAGGGCATCCTGCTTCGTCCCGCCGGTCCTGCGAAGCGCGTAGCGCGAAGCAGGATGGCGGAGACGGAGGGATTCGAACCCTCGATACCCTTTTCAAGGTATGCTCATTTAGCAAACGAGTGCCTTCAGCCGCTCGGCCACGTCTCCACAGGCTGGATATGCCTTACGCGGTCACGCGCCGCAAGTCGCTGCGGACTTTTCCTGTATTTGGCTGTTAATCAGACTCATCCGGCCAGCTCTTCATATTGACCTTATAATGTCTTCAATTTGCGGCAGCTCGTTGCCTGAAGTTGTCCAGGGTCCTCCAAACCGCCGCAATAGCCCCCAGCACCGGGAACACAGGCGTAAAAGCGGTCTGTTTTGCTGGATTCGGGAGTGTGCAGGGGCGGGCAGCACAGCCTGTTTCTTGTGCCTGCGATTCGACCAGTTCACAGCCTCGGGGAGCGTTGAGGCCGTTTGCGCTGCCACATAGGGCCCCCGGCGGAACATTTTGGGTCAATCGTAAAAAAATAGAATTATCAAATACTTGTGGCGGTTCCACTCGGATTTTTGCGTGCCATTTGTGCAACACCTCCCTAAAAACGGCCGGAACAGCACCGTTTCAAGGCGGTCCTTTGTTGCGTGATTACGACTGTTGGGCAATGGTCATCGAAGCGACGGAGGGGGGCATCCCGAGGTCGTCCCGTTTGGGAGTTTCGCTTAAGTCGCTCGCGTTCATGCGGGAGTGTCCGAAGGCGCGAGGCGACCGGGCGGTTAGCGGGGATCAAGGGAACCTACCACGTGGTGTGACTTACACCACCGGCCTGGAACCTTCCCTAGAGAGCAAAACTTGGAGGTTTTATGAGCACCATTAAGAGCCTTATCCTCGGATCGGCTGCGGTTATCGCAGCGTCCGCTGGAGCACAGGCAGCCGATCTTCCCGTCAAGGCGAAAGCCGTTCAGTACGTGAAGATCTGCTCCCTTTACGGCGCCGGTTTCTACTACATTCCCGGCACCGACACCTGCATCAAGCTGGGCGGCTACGTCCAGGTTGACGCGAACATCAACGCCGGCAACTACGGCAAGCCAGCTTGGGACGAAGGCGGGTTCCGCGCCAACGGTACCGGCAGCCGCGACAGCGACTACTTCACCACCCGCTCGCGCGTTCAGCTGAACCTCGACACCCGTACCGCCACCGAATACGGCGTTGTTCGTACCTACTGGTCGAGCAACTTCGAACATTCGACCGGCTTCGGCCCGTCGTCGGGCAACCTGACGACCGACTACGGCTTCATCCAGTTCGCCGGCTTCACCTTCGGTAAGGCGGTCTCTGGCTTCCAGACTCCGTGGGGTGCTTACGGCGCCAACAACAACACCTCGTTCCTGCTCGGCGGCTACGACAACGCAACTGGCATCACCCAGGTTGCTTACACGTGGCAGTTCGGCAACGGCGTGTCGGCTCAGATCGGCGTTGAAGACAACCGCGTCATCAACCGCGCTCAGCTCCTGAACGCCAGCCTGGCTGCGAACGCAGCAGTTGGTCCGGCTGCTTTGACCGGCGTTTACACCAACTCCTACGGCGGCAACGTTTCGCCTGACATCGTTGGCAACGTGAAGATCGACCAGGCTGCGTTCACCGCTCAGCTGTCGGGCGCTCTGCACAACGTTCACGCCAACTACTATGCTGGCCCGGCGGGCGCAGCTCCGGTTGAGCCGAACGGTCATCCGTCGGATGAATGGGGTGGTGCGGTTTCGGTTGGCATTCAGCTGAAGAACCTCCCGACCGGCCCCGGCGACAAGCTGTCGTTGGACGGTACTTGGGCTACTGGCGCGACGAAGTACCTGATCAGCGGCGTGACCGGCAACAACTTCGACAAGTTCAGCGGTGATACGAACTTCGCTGGCAGCTACCAGAGCATGGCTGTTCTGTCGCTGTTCGACGGTGTGTACTCCACCGGTGGCAGCATCCAGAAGACCAACGGCTGGGGCTTCCGCGGCGCTTACGTCCACAACTGGACCCCGAATTGGGAAACCAGCGTGTTCGGCAGCTACACCGCGATCGACTACAACGGCACCGCTTCTGCTGCGATCTGCGGTGTTCAGGCTCTCAACACCGGTGCGAAGGCCAACGGTTACACCTGTAACCCTGACTTCAAGATCTGGCAGGTTGGTACCCGTACTGCATGGACCCCGGTTCGTAACCTGACGTTCTCGGGCGAAGTCATGTACTCCTACCTTGACCAGTCCAACAGCGGCTCGGCCACTCTGGCTGCTGCCAACGTTGCTGGTACGTTCAAGCCGGCTGGCGTGTACGACTACAAGGATCAGGGCATCTGGTCCGGCAACCTCCGCGTTCGCCGCACCTGGTAATAACAACCGCCTGACGGCGATTGTTACCTGAACTAAAAGAACCCCCGGCAGGAAACTGCCGGGGGTTTTTCTTCTTATCCCTCCCCCTTGTGGGGAGGGTCGACCGGCTGCAAGCCGGTGGGGGTGGGGGTCTTCAAGACCTCGACAATTCTTTCCATGACGCCATCGGGATTGCGGTCGATCTCTGAATTCCAGAACCGCAGAACCGTGAATCCTTGAGATGCGAGAAACGCATCGCGAATCCGGTCGGAATTCTGGTCTCTTTGCAGTCCGTGCTGGCCGCCGTCAGCCTCGATAACGATGCGATTACGGAAGGAGACAAAATCAACAATGTATTTGCCAATAGGTGCCTGCCTTCGGAAATGAAAGCCGAGGCTTTTCAATTCGCGCAGGCGCACCCACAACTTCACTTCCTGAAGCGTAAGTTGCTTTCGAAGCGAACGGGCATTCTCGTTCGGCACGATCACCCCACCCGGCTGGCCAGCGGCCAGCCACCCTCCCCATTAAGGGGAGGGATAAGAGCCCGCCTAGCTACCCGCCCCATCACACCGCGCGCAGAACGCGATGATACGGTCCATGGTGGGTCTGTCGGCCAGCAGCGGCGCGTGGCCCTGATCGGCGACCTTGACGAGATCGATATCAGGCCGCCGAGCGACCATGTCCTGCACGCCTTGCGCCGATAGCAGATCCGACAGTCCGCCATGGATCAGCATCAGCGGGACGCCAGCGAGTTTGTCGAACAGCTCCCAGACTTGCGGCAGTGGATTCGCCGGATCGAGACCGTCCAGCGCATGCGAGAGCTTCAGATCGTAGGTCCGCTCCAATCCGCCGCCAGCTTTCTCCCGGAATGCCCGATGCGCCCACGCCATCCATCCGGCGCCGTTGAGCGAGGGGAACACGCTTCCGAACAATTCCTTCAGCCCGCGCGCGGCGTCGTCCCAAGTCTCTCGCGGGGGCGGGTTGGCGATATAGCCCTTGATCTTCATCAGGCCCTCCATCTCCAGCGCCGGGCCGATATCGTTCAGGATCACGCCGGCCAGCAGTTGCGGCTGTGCCGCCGCCAGCGCCATCGAGATCAGGCCGCCACGCGATGTGCCGAGCAGAATAGCGCGCGCGATTCCCTGTGACGCAGCGATCGCCAGCACGTCGCCCAGCTCATTGGGGACGGCGTATTTCGCGGGATCAGGGTCGTAATCCGACAGGCCGCGCCCGCGATAATCCACGGCCACGACCTTGCGGGGGGCGGCTGGATTGCTGGCAATCGCACGGGCGATGTCGTCGAAATCGTCGGAGGTTCGCGTCAGGCCGGGCAGGCAAAGCACCGGCAGCAAAGTGCTGTTGTCGGGGCCGATGATCTTGGCATGGAGTTTCAGCCCGTCGGCTGACTGGCAGTAGACGTCGCGGAATGATTGGGACATTCTGGCTGTTGCTTTGCTGTTGGAGAGGGGGCCTGATAGCGAGGGAAGATAACGTCATCCTGAGGTGCGAGCCGCGCGTAGCGCGCGAGCCTCGAAGGATGCGAACGAGATATTTATTCCAGTTTCTGCTGTCCTGCGCGACGACGCGCGAGGCCTCGAACAGAGTCCCAGTCGGATCGGATCAACGCCTCTTTCTTTGCGCGGCCCCAGCCTTTGACTTGCCTCTCAGCCGCAATAGCGTCCGTAATCCGGTCGAAGTCCTGCGACCACATCAGCCGCACCGGTCGGCGTGACCTTGTATAGCCGGGAAAATGACCATGATTATGCTGATCAATGCGTTCTGAAAGGTCTTCGCCGGTGGCAGACCCGACATAGAACGAGCCGTCTGCACAAAGGAGGATATCAACATATGCTCCCATTCGCCGCCATCCTTCGAGGCTCGCAAGTACTCGCACCTCAGGATGACGGCGCCAAACGGCGAACGTCAATACCTAGTGTGGTGGTTCGCAAGTCCGTAGCATTTCTGCGGCTCACTCTTTTGCGGACTTGCGAACCAAAACCACACTAGAATTATAACTGCCAGCGTCCTTTTGAATCCGAAGTTCGCTACAGAGCGTGCTGCAAAATGAGGCGAACTTCGGATTCAGGACGTTGGGGCCTATTCCACACCCGCGCCGCGGCGCAAATCGGCTTCGATCAGCAGCTTGCTGCCGCCGCCGAACCGTGAGCGGTAGACCTGCAGGTTCTCCATGATGCGCTGGACGTAGTTGCGGGTCTCGGAGAACGGAATCTTCTCGACCCAGTCAACCGCATCGACCTTCGGATCGCGCGGATCGCCGTAGCGCTCGATCCACTTGCGGACACTGCCGCGCCCGGCGTTGTAGCCGGCGAAGGTCATGATGTAGGAGCCGCGGTAATCCTCGATCAGGCCACCGAGTTCGGCGGCGCCAAACGCCGCGTTGTAGGCGGGGTCGGTCTTCAGCCTGGCGAGGTCGAACGTCGCGCCGTGCCGCTTGGCGACGTATTTGCCGGCGGCAGGCGTGACCTGCATCAGGCCATAAGCCTGGGCGGGGGACACCACGGAGGGATTGAACGCGCTTTCCTGCCGGGCGATGGCGAAAACGATCGCCTTCTCGACCTCGGGTCCGAAGTCCTTGTAGGGGGGGATGCCGATCACCGGATACGCATAGTGATCGAACGGCATGCCGCGATTCAGCGCGGCCTTTCCGACCAGCAGCATGCCTCGCGCATCGTTGTGACGGTGGGTCAGTTCGCAGAGCGCGAGCAGGCCGTCCATGTCGGCGCGCTCGCCCATGTCGGCGAGAATAGGGACGGCGATCTCACGTTCATCCAGTGCGTAGAGAAGTTCGACAGCGCGGACAATCTCCAGCCGCTCGCCGCCGCGCGAACGGCCGGGCACGCCGTTCAGCGCAATCTGCGGCAGTCCGAGCTTGGCCCGCGCAAGCTGCCCATAATAGCTGGTGGATTGTGCCGCCGCAGCCTCATAGGCATTGCGCGCCTCCTGCGAGCGCCCGGCGGCTTCCGCCGCGCGGCCCTGCCAGTACCCGGCGCGGGCCAGCGCCGTCGGATTGACGCTGCCGACCCCGATGCGCGCGAAATGCTGGGCCGCGAGATTTGGGTCGTTCAGGAATCGAAGCGCGATCCAGCCCGCGGTGAACTCCTGCTCAGTCTTGTAGATGTCGCGCGCAGGCAGCGACGCATCGCGTGCGACCGCATAGGCGAGGCGCGGCTCGTTGGTATCGAGCAGCTTGCGCGCCAGCAGACGCCGCTCGATCCACCATTCGTCCGCGTTGACCAGCCGTGCCGGATCGCGGGGCGCGGCCTGCATGGCGCGCGCGGCTTCCTGGAATTTGTCCTCGCGCCGCAGCCATTGCGCCTTGCTGAAAAGGTAGAGCGGATCGTTGTGCAGGTCGCCTGGGACTGCATCGAGCAAGGCCTTCGCGTTCGAGGCCTTCTTGTTGAGGGCGGAGCGCGCCTTCGCCAGCGCGACATGACCGCTTCCTAATCGCCGGGCGGAGCGCAACCCGGCTTCCGCGTTGTCGCCGCTATAGAGCAGCATATCCATCCGGACCTTGATGTCGCCCGGCGCCAGCAGCGTACCGAACCGCTCAAACGCGGTGTCTTCGGTATCCGAAGAAAACGGATCGCCGCGCCACGCTTCACGCACCAGCCGTTCGGCGCTCGCGCGGTCGCCGCGGGCCAGCAGCGCGCGCGCGAGCATGAACCGGCCCTTGGCGGAGATCGGCTGTTCGCCGTTGAAGAACGCGAGGACCACGGAATCGTCGCGCTTGTCGTCCCATAGCGCGGCTTCGCCACGCCGCCGCAGGAATGTCTGACTTGGCCAGCTCGGATTTTCGGCAAGGAAGTCGCGGTATCGTTCAACAGGCGCACCATTGTCGTCGCTGCGCAGGATCATCCACTCGGCAAGCTTGCGCGCAACGGGATCGGAGAGCGAGGCCTGAAGCTGCGTGGCATCGGCCGGCTTCCGTTTACGCACGAGCTCAATGATCTGCTCGAGCGTATCCATGTCGGCCTTCGACGTGGATGATGTGCTGGACAGCGCCAGGGCCACGGACGGCTTTCGGGGCGGAGCAGGGCGCGCAGCCAAAGCTTTCGGCGCGGGCGCGGCCGGAACGGCTTTCGCGGACGAGGGGGCCTTTTGCTGATCCGGTTTGGCGGGTGCGGTTTGCGGCGTCACCTGGCGGGAAATCGGCCGGGGCTTCGGCAGAGGAACGGCGGACGCGGCATACGAAGCCAGCGTAATCGCGCCCGCGCCAAGCACGGCGGCAGTCCAGCGTGCCAATCGGGCTGATCCCGCAGATGAAGGAGCAAATGGGGTCACGGGCGGCCTATGCGGCGAATCATTCAAGTGCCTTCGCCTAGTGGTCCGATTTTAACATTCGCATCCCGTTGCCGCAGCCGATTTTGCGAATGTTAAAATCGAAGGACCACTAGCATTGTAAGTTACTAGTGGAGCTTTGGATTTGACATTCGCGATGCGAGTTTGAGGCCGAGTGGGCCGCGAATGTCAAATCCGCTCCACTAGGTGTAGTTCATTGAATATGTGGACAAAACATCAAATGTGTTAGAACAGGCACAATGCCGCAACACCGCGGCAAAATCGCGGCTGATGCGGGGTGTTCCAGGTGCCCGGCCGGGTCTCCGGGACTTTCATCGCGTTCCGGGACTCGTTATCAATCAACCATAAATCGCAACATTGCGGTGCGTTCGGAGACAGACAATGGCAACCAAGACGAATTTCAGGGGGTCCCTTACCGCCTTGGTTACGCCGTTCAAAAACGGAGCATTGGACGAGGGCGGCCTGCGTGAGCTTGTGAACTGGCAGATCGAGCAGGGTTCGCACGGTCTGGTTCCGGTCGGAACCACCGGTGAAAGCCCGACCCTGAGCCACGAAGAACACAACCAGGTCACCGAGTGGTGCGTCGCGGAGGCCAAGGGCCGCGTGCCCGTCATCGCCGGCGCTGGCTCGAACTCGACGCGGGAAGCCGTGGCTCTGGCGAAGCACGCCGAGAAGGCGGGCGCCGATGCCGTGCTGGTGGTGACGCCCTACTACAACAAGCCGACGCAGGAGGGGATGTATCATCACTTCAAGGCGGTGAACGATGCGATCGGGATTCCGATCATCATCTACAACATCCCGCCGCGTTCGGTCGTCGATCTGTCGGTCGAGACGATGACAAGGCTGTTCGAGCTGAAGAACATCGCCGGCGTGAAGGATGCCACCGCCAATCTCGCGCGCGTGTCGCAGCAACGCCACGCGATGGGACCGGATTTCATCCAGCTCTCGGGCGAGGACATTACGGCGCTCGCTTATATGGCCGCGGGCGGCCACGGCTGCATCTCGGTCGTCGCCAACGTGGCGCCGAAGCAATGCGCGGACCTGATGGTGGCCGTGTTGAAGGGAGACTATGCGGCCGCGCTCAAGATTCAGGACCGGCTGACTCCGCTGCATGACGCGATCTTCAAGGAGCCGGGTCTTGCGGGTGCCAAGCATGGCCTCAAGCTGCTGGGCCGTGTGCATGAAGAGGTGCGCCTGCCGCTGGTGCCGGTGACGCCGCCGACCGGCAAGGTCATCCACGATGCGATGGTGTATGCCGGATTGCTCAACTGACGATCCTGGAAAGGGAATGAGCCGATGCTTGAGGAGTTCAAGAAATTTGCCCTGAAAGGCAACGTCGTCGATCTCGCTGTCGGCGTCATCATCGGCGCGGCGTTCGGGGCCATCGTGACCTCTATGGTGGCGGACATCATCATGCCGATTATTGGCGCGATCACCGGCGGGCTCGATTTCTCGAATTACTTCACCGGGCTGTCCAAGTCGGTCACGGCAACCAATCTCGCCGACGCCAAGAAACAGGGCGCGGTGCTGGCATGGGGCAGCTTCCTCACCCTGACGCTGAATTTCCTGATCGTGGCGTTCGTGCTGTTCATGGTGATCCGGCTCATGAATCGCCTCAAGGCGAAAGAAGAAGCCGCGCCTGCGTCAGCGAAGCCGACGAAAGATCAGGAACTGCTGACCGAAATCCGCGATCTTCTGAAAGCGAAATAAATCACTATCTGTCACCAGCAGATACTCTGACGGGCAAGCTCCCGGCGCCGTCAGGCCGTACTGAAGGATTGCGTTTTCACGCGAGCCGTATTTTTCGCGTGTAAACGCACCGAGGCACCTGATGGCCGAGAAGAAAGAACCCACGATCAAGGTCATCGCCGAGAACCGTAAGGCGCGGTTCAACTATGCCATCGAGGATACCGTCGAGGCGGGCATCGTGCTGACCGGTACCGAGGTCAAATCGACGCGTAATGGCAAGACCACGATTGCGGAGTCCTATGCGGACTCCAGGGGCGGCGAGATCTGGCTCGTCAACGCCAATATCCCGGAATACCTGCAAGCCAACCGCTTCAATCATGAACCGAAGCGGGACCGCAAACTGCTGTTACACAAGAAACAGATCAACAAGCTGATCGGCGCGATCGAACGCGAGGGAATGACGCTCATTCCGCTCAAGATGTACTTCAACGAGCACGGTAAGGTGAAGCTTCAACTGGCTCTCGCGAAGGGCAAGAAGCTGCACGACAAGCGCGACACCGAGAAGAAGCGCGACTGGGCGCGCGAGAAGGGCCGTCTGCTGAGGGCGCGAGGTTGACGCCGAAAAGCGCGACGCGGTTTCCGGACAACTCATCCTCCAGAAGGTAAAGGATAGCGTGATGAACCAGCCGAACCTGATGGACGTGGACTGGAGCAAGATCCCGGCGCCTGTTGACGACGGCGCAGCGAAGCATCTGATCGGCATGAAAATGCCGCCCGTTGTGTTGCCGGCCACCGATGGATCGCCGGTCAAGCTGGCGGCGCTACCGGGGCGGGTGGTGCTGTTCGCCTATCCGCGCACGGGAGAGCCCGGCAAGATCGGCCTCGTCGATGACTGGGACATGATCCCCGGCGCGCGGGGCTGCACGCCGCAGACCTGTGCCTTCCGCGATCTGTTCAAGGATCTGAAAGATGCGGGCGCCCAGTACGTATTCGGGATTTCCACCCAGGACAGCACCTATCAGCGTGACATGGTCGAGCGGCTGCACGTGCCGTTCCAGGTTCTGTCGGACAGCGACCTCGCTTTGACGCGCGCGCTCAAGCTGCCGTCAATGGACGTTGCCGGACTGACGCTGATCAAGCGGCTCGCCCTAATCATCGACGACGCGACGATTACCCACGTGTTCTATCCGGTGTTTCCGCCGGACCGGAACGCGGGCGACGTGCTGGCATGGCTGCGGGCCAATCCGCGCTAGCCCAGATAGCCCTGTACGCTGGCAAATACCGCCTTGAACATCTCGGGTGTGAGAACGCGCGTGTTCGTATTGTAGCGCGAGCAGTGGTAACTATCGAACAGCCGAAGAGCGCCTGCCTGATGCTGTGCGCCGTGGGCAAATGGCGCATCGGCGGCGCGAACGCCGAGCGTCTTCAGCGTTGTATCGTGTGCCACTCGGCCCAGCATGACGATGGCACGCAGGCGCGGCATCTCGTCCAGCGTTGCATTGAAGAACGGCCGGCAGGCTTTGATTTCGGCGGGCAGGGGTTTGTTCTGCGGCGGCACACAGCGCACGGCATTGGTGATGCGGCAATCGATCAGCGTCAGCCCGTCGTCGGGGCGGGCCTCGTATGAGCCTCGCGCAAAACCGATCTCGACGAGAGTCCCGTAAAGAAGATCGCCGGCAAAATCCCCGGTGAAGGGTCGCCCCGTGCGGTTGGCCCCCTGAAGACCGGGCGCGAGCCCTACGATCAGAAGCTGCGCGTCGACTGGCCCAAAAGAGTAGACAGGTGCGTTGAACCAATGCGGATGCTGCGCGCGGTTGGCATCACGATAGTCTTTCAGGCGGGGGCAGAGAGGGCAATCCGGGCCGGGTTCGTTCGACTGTCCTGAAACGGAAGAGGAAGGGCCGGCACTGTTGCGCCGGCTCTCGTGCGTGAAGCGGATTTGACGTTCGCATCCTGTTTGCCGCGAGCGCTTCATGCGAACGTCAAATCCAAAGCTTCACGACAATCGGTATTTTGCCGGTGGTCCTTCGATTCTGACATTCGCATCAAAACTGGCCGAAGCGGAACGCGAATGTCAGATTTGGAACCACCGGTTTTCTGCTCAATCGTCGAATTCGTCATCGCCCCTTGGCGCCATTGAGCTGGTCGTCGCCCGCTGCAGGAACTGCGGCGTGTGCTGACGAGGTTCGCGCGGTTCACGAGGAGCAGGGCGCTCGCTCGGATCGCGGCCAAGCTTGGATTGTAGCTGAACCAGATCCGTAAAGACATCCGCCTGGCGGCGCAATTCGTCGGCGATCATCGGGGGCTGGCTGGCGATCGTGGAAACCACCGTGACCCGCACGCCGCGGCGCTGCACGGCCTCGACCAGCGAGCGGAAATCGCCATCGCCCGAGAACAGCACCATCTGATCGATGTGTTCCGCGAGCTCCATGGCGTCGACGGCAAGCTCGATATCCATGTTGCCCTTGACCTTGCGGCGGCCGGAAGCATCGATGAATTCCTTCGTCGCCTTGGTGACGACGGTATAGCCATTGTAATCGAGCCAATCGATCAGCGGCCGGATCGATGAGTATTCCTGATCTTCGATGATTGCGGTGTAATAGAAGGCCCGAACGAGAGTGCCACGACTCTGAAATTCAAGGAGCAGCCGCTTATAATCTATGTCGAAACCAAGGGTCTTCGCTGTTGCGTAAAGGTTTGCACCGTCAATAAACAGCGCGATCTTGTTCGTGGCAGAAGGCATCAGTTTTTTCTCGCATCGTTGTTATCGTATGTATTCTTGGCGCGTATCCATCACCGCGCATTCCCATTCAATTCAGTTGTTATTCGCCAGAAGGTTTAGAGAGGATAAAGGACGCAAATATTCCGCGCGACCGGGGAAGCAACGCAGATCGCGGCACAACGTGGTGAAGCAATGAAGCGATTTCTTGTCCATGGGACTAATTGACCCTCAGCTATGCTCTGGCGGGCCCATTCCAGCAGCTGCGTTTTTCAGATCATTCTGAAATTCATGCTTGCGGAAAGGCGCTGGTCGCTATACCTAGCGCGCATAGCGACATATTTTCAGATCCAGACCCGGAGCGGCAGCCTATGGCGCGCGTCACTGTTGAAGATTGTATCGATAAGGTCGACAACCGGTTCGACCTCGTATTGCTGGCCGCACACCGTGCGCGGATGATCTCCTCAGGGTCGCCCCTGACCATCGACCGGGATAATGACAAGAATCCGGTGGTTTCGCTACGTGAAATCGCTGATACGACCATTTCTCCCGAGGATTTGCGGGAAGAACTGGTCCATTCCCTCCAGAAATTCGTCGAAGTGGACGAGCCGGAACCCGATACTGTGCCGCTGATCGGCTCGGCAGGCGCCTCCGTTGACGCCGACGACACCGAAGTAGCCGTCGAGCGCATGACGGAAGAAGAGCTTTTGAAGGGTCTGGAAGGCCTTGCTCCCCCCGAGGAGCAGCCCGAGGAAGACGAGTAAAGCTTTCCCCGCTGACTTTTCCGGCGTCTGACGCCGTTTTGACGTTAAGGCCCGGGCGGATTGCCCGGGCCTTTGCATTTATTGACATTTTTAGCGTCTTCCTTGCGATTATCGAATAACCGGCGATATTGTGAATGACGGTTCCTTTTTCGAGGGCCGTCCATAAGGCAGGCAAGCGGAATGGCGATCTGGCGGCGAAATCAGCCCCAAATGCAAGCGGCGAGCGAAACGGCCGCAGCGGCTCCAGCGGCGCCCCCGCCGTTGCCGGTCAAGAAGCCCGTTCGGACCAAAATGATGCGCCAGTACGACCTGGTGGACCGGGTCCGCGCCTATAATCCGAACACCGACGAAGACCTGCTCAACCGGGCCTATGTCTACGCCATGATGGCCCATGGCGAGCAGAAACGCGCTTCGGGCGACCCGTACTTTTCGCACCCCCTCGAGGTCGCCGCGATCCTCACCAATCTGAAGCTGGACGACGCCACAATTGTCGCGGCGCTGCTTCACGACACCATCGAGGACACCGAATCGACCCGCTCCGAAATCGACCAGATGTTCGGTCAGGAGATTGGTGCGCTGGTGGAGGGACTGACCAAGCTGAAGCGGCTCGAACTGGTGTCGCGCGAAGCAAAGCAGGCCGAGAACCTGCGCAAGCTGCTACTGGCGATCGCCGACGATGTGCGCGTGTTGCTCATCAAGCTGGCCGACCGGCTGCATAACATGCGGACGCTGGAATTCGTGCCGCCGGCATCGCGCCACCGGATCGCGGAAGAGACCCTCGACATCTATGCGCCGCTCGCCGGCCGCATGGGTATGCAGGAAATGCGGGAAGAGCTCGAAGACCTGTCGTTCAAGGTAATCGATCCTGACGCCCACGCCGTGGTCGTTCAACGGCTGGATGCGCTCGAGGAGCGTGATCGCAATCTCATCGGTGAAATTGAAGCCCAGCTTTCCGCCAAGCTCGCCAAGAACGGTGTCAACGCTCAGGTGAAAGGCCGCCGCAAGCAGCCGTTCTCGATCTGGATGAAGATGGAGCGGAAGTCCGTCGGCTTCGAGCAGTTGTCCGACATCTTCGGGTTTCGCATCATCGTCAACAGCATCGCGGAGGTCTATCGCACGGTCGGCATCGTGCATACGACGTGGCCGGTGGTACCGGGACGGTTCAAGGATTACATCTCGACGCCCAAGCAGAACGACTATCGTTCGATCCACACCACGGTGATAGGTCCCGGCAAGCAGCGCGTCGAGCTGCAAATCCGTACCGAGGAGATGAACCGCGTCAATGAGTACGGCATCGCGGCTCATGCCATCTATAAGGATGGCGTTGGTTCGCCGACTGAGCGGCTCAAGCTGGAGTCCAACGCGTTCGCGTGGCTGCGTCACACCGTCGAGGTTCTGTCGGAAAGCGCCAACCCGGAAGAATTCCTCGAACACACCAAGATGGAGCTGTTCCACGATCAGGTGTTCTGCTTCACGCCGAAGGGAAAGCTGATCGCGCTGCCGCGTCATGCCAATGTGATCGACTTTGCTTACGCGGTGCATACCGACGTCGGCAACAGCGCCGTTGGCTGCAAGATCAACGGCAAGTTCGCGCCGCTGTCATCCGAATTGCAGAACGGCGACGAAGTGGAAGTCCTCACGTCGCAGGCGCAATCGGCGCCGCCGACGGCATGGGAATCGCTTGCCGTCACCGGCAAAGCCAAGGCCGCGATCCGCCGCGCCACCCGCACTGCCGTGCGCGATCAGTATGCGGGCCTCGGACGGCGTATTGTCGAGCGCCTGTTCGTGCGGGCCAAGATCGTCTACGCGGATGACAAGCTGAAGGGCGCGCTTCCGCGCCTCGCGCGGGCGTCTATCGACGACGTGATGGCTGCGGTTGGACGCGGCGAGATGAAGGCATCGGACGTCGCACGCGCGATGTATCCGGATTACAAGGAAGAGGCGCGTCTCAGCGGCAAGAAAGCGGCCGGTGCGAAGCCCAAACCGTCAGGCGACGCCAAGGCGTCGAGCGCGATTCCGATCCGCGGCATCAACAGCGATCTGCCGGTGAAGTTCGCGCCGAACGGCGGCGCCGTGCCCGGTGATCGCATCGTCGGCATTGTGACGCCGGGCGAGGGCATCACGATCTATCCGATCCAGTCGCCGGCGCTGAAGGATTTCGAGGAAGAGCCGGAACGCTGGCTCGACGTCCGGTGGGACACCGATGAAGCAACGCCACGGCGTTTCCCGGCGCGGCTGCATGTGCAGAACGTAAACGAGCCGGGCAGCCTGGCCCAGGTCGCGTCGGTGATCGCGGAACATGACGGCAACATCGACAATATCAGCATGAGCCGCCGCTCTCCGGATTTCACAGAGCTCACCATTGATCTTGAGGTCTATGACCTGAAACATTTGAACGGTATTATCGCTCAGCTTCGCGCCAAGGCGGTCGTCGCCAGTGTTGATCGCATCAACGGCTAATCGCATCACCCGTTAATCACGTCGCCCAGGTTTCCCATGCCCGCAATTCCGCCGCTGCGTCTCGGGGTCAATGTCGATCATGTTGCCACCCTGCGCAATGCGCGCGGCGGACGCGCGCCGGATCCGGTGCGCGCTGCGCTGCTCGCGATCGAGGCAGGGGCGGACGGCATCACCGCGCATCTGCGTGAGGATCGCCGCCATATCCGCGACGATGACATGGCGCGGCTGAAAGCCGGAATCTCCAAGCCGCTGAATTTTGAGATGGCGGCGACGGCCGAGATGCTGCAAATCGCGCTTGCGACAAAGCCGCATGCGGCGTGCCTTGTACCTGAGCGGCGCACTGAAGTGACGACCGAGGGCGGGCTGGATGTGATCGGGCAGCGCGACGCGCTCGGTCCTTTCATCGCGCGATTGAGCGACGCCGGAATTCGCGTTTCCTTGTTCATCGCTGCCGACCCGGCCCAGATCGAGATGGCGGCCAAACTGAAATCGCCCGTGATCGAGATTCACGTCGGCGCGTGGTGCGACGCCGTGGTCGAGAGGCAAAAACAAAAAGCCGAAGCCGAATGGCAGCGCATTGTCGCAGGCGCCAAGCTCGCCCAATCCGCAGGACTTGAAGTTCACGCCGGGCATGGCCTCGATTACGTGACGGCTGAAACGATCTCGGCGCTGCCGCAGATCGTCGAGCTCAACATCGGACACTTCATGATGGGTGAGGCGATATTCGTCGGCCTGCCGCAAACCGTTCGCGATATGCGCGCGGCGATGGACCGCGGCCGCAAGACCCTGCGGGCACACGCCCTATGATCATCGGCATCGGGTCGGACATCATCGACATCACGCGGATCGAGAAGGTGATCGGCCGTCACGGCGACCGTTTTATCGATCGCATTTTCACGGTGGCGGAGCGGGCCAAGGCCGAGCGACGCTCCAAGGTATCGAAAATGGTGTGGGCGACCTATGCCAAGCGGTTCGCCGCCAAGGAGGCCTGCTCGAAGGCGCTCGGCACCGGCATCCGGCACGGCGTCTGGTGGCGCGATATGGGCGTGGTCAATCTGGCCGGAGGGCGGCCCACCATGAAACTGACAGGCGGGGCGCTGGCGCGGCTCGAATCCCTGATCCCTCCGGGCTTTGAGGCGCGGATCGACCTCACAATCACGGATGACTGGCCGCTGGCGCAGGCGTTTGTCATCATTTCGGCTGTCCCTGCGGCGAAAGCCTGAACAGCCCTGGGCCAAGGTTCCGAACAGCCCAAAAATCTAAAATTCACTGAACTGTCAGACGATTAGCAAGTTTTCATGAGCCCGTTGATTGCACCCCTTGCGACAACGGTCTAAAACCCGCGCGGGTGATTTGGGCGGCGTCTTCGCCTCCGACGGGCACAAAAGGTCCAGTTCCGAGGCATGAAAAACCAGGATTCGAAAGAGCAGATGAGTGTGACAACACCGGCCAAATCCGAAGGCGGCGTCGGCGAGACCGTTCGCGTCGTCATTCACGCGCTCATTATCGCGCTGGTGATCCGGACCTTCCTGTTTCAGCCTTTCAACATTCCGTCGGGATCGATGAAGGCGACGCTGCTGGTCGGCGACTACCTTTTCGTCTCGAAATACTCTTACGGCTACAGCCACTATTCGATCCCGCTGTCGCCGCGGCTCTTCTCTGGCCGCATTTTCGGCTCCGATCCCGCGCGCGGCGACATCGTCGTGTTCCGTCTGCCGAAGGATGACACCACCGATTACATCAAGCGCGTCATCGGATTGCCGGGCGACCGCATCCAGATGAAGGAAGGGCTGCTCTATATCAACGACAAGCCGGTGGAGCGCGAGCGGCTCCCGGACTTCGTCGGCGAGGATCCGTGCGGCTCGGACGCTACGGCGCGCGTCAAGCAGTGGAAGGAAACGCTACCCAACGGCGTGACCTACAAGTCGCTCGATTGCGTCGATAATGGATTCTACGACAACACCAATGTCTACACGGTGCCGCCCGGTCACTTCTTCATGATGGGCGACAACCGCGACAATTCCACCGACAGCCGGGTCCTGTCGGCGGTGGGCTATGTGCCGTCCGAAAACCTGATTGGCCGTGCGCAGATGATTTTCTTCTCCATTGCCGAGGGCGAACAGGCCTGGCAGTTCTGGCGCTGGCCGGTTTCGGTGCGCTGGAATCGCATTTTCTCCATTGTGCGATGAGCGGCGATCCCGCAATCGTCAAAACTCCGCTCAGTACGGACGCCGCCGCGAGTGCTGGCGCCGTGGAGATCAAGCCTGAGAAGAAAAAGGCGCGCAGGCCGAGCGCGAAGGCCGCCGCGAAGATTATCGAAGAGCGCATCGGGCACACGTTCGCGGATCCCGCGCTGTTGGCGACCGCTTTCACCCATGTCTCGGCCTTGAAGTCCGCGCGCCGCGGCGACAGCTATCAGCGGCTGGAATTCCTCGGCGATCACGTTTTGGGCCTCATCGTTTCCGACATGCTCTATCGGGCATTTCCGAAGGCGGATGAGGGCGAATTGTCCAAGCGTCTTGCCGATCTGGTGCGCCGCGAGGCCTGCGCCGATGTCGCCAAGGCGCTCGGGCTGGACGAAGCCATCAAGCTCGGATCGGTGGGCGCGGGTGCCGGGGCACGGTTGCGCAATTCGGTGCTGGGCGATATCTGCGAAGCAGTGATCGGCGCCGTGTTCCTCGACGGCGGCTATGCGGCGGCGGCGCAGTTCGTCGAGCGCAACTGGACCGAGCGGATGCGCAAGCCGGTGCGTCCGCTGCGCGATCCGAAAACGATTCTGCAGGAATGGGCGCAGGGCAAGGGCCTGCCGACGCCGGTCTATCGCGAGGTCGAACGCACCGGACCGCATCACGATCCTCAGTTTCGTGTAGCTGTGGAGTTGCCGGGACTGACCCCGGCGGAAGGTGTCGGCGGCAGCAAGCGCGCCGCAGAGAAGCTTGCGGCGACGGCGTTGCTGAAGCGGGAAGGCGTAACGGGCGGTAATGATGCCTGACGAACTGCAGAAGAATCCATCCCGCGAGACGCGCTGCGGTTTCGTCGCGCTGATCGGCGCGCCGAATGTCGGCAAGTCGACGCTGGTCAATGCGCTGGTCGGATCGAAGGTCACGATCGTCTCGAAGAAGGTGCAGACCACCCGTGCGCTGATCCGCGGCATCGTGATCGAAGACAACGCCCAGATCATTCTCGTCGATACGCCGGGTATCTTCGCACCTAAACGCCGGCTTGATCGCGCCATGGTGTCGACCGCGTGGAGCGGTGCGCATGACGCCGATCTCGTGTGCGTGCTGCTGGATGCCCGCGCCGGTATCGACGACGAGGCCGACGCGATCCTGACCAGGCTGTCGGCGGTCAATCATCCGAAAATCCTTGTACTGAACAAGATCGACCTGGTGCCGCGCGAAAAGCTTCTCGCGCTGGCGCAGAAGGCCAACGAGCGCCTCGAATTCACCCAGACCTTCATGGTCTCCGCGCTGTCGGGCGACGGCGTTGACGATCTGCGCCGCGCTCTGGCGAGAGACGTGCCGCCGGGACCGTTTCACTATCCCGAAGACCAGATGTCGGATGCGCCGCTGCGGCATCTCGCGGCGGAAATCACGCGAGAGAAAATCTACCGTCATCTGCATCAGGAATTGCCGTATCAGTCCACCGTCGAAACCGACTCCTGGACCGACCGCAAGGACAAGTCGGTGCGGATCGAGCAGACGATCTATGTGGAGCGCGACAGCCAGCGCAAGATCGTACTCGGCAAGGGCGGGGCGACGATCAAGGCGATCGGCGCGGATTCCCGCAAGGAGATCGCGGAGATCGTCGGCCAGCCGGTGCATTTGTTCCTGTTCGTGAAGGTGCGCGACGGCTGGGGCGACGACCCGGAGCGTTATCGGGAGATGGGTCTGGAGTTTCCCAAAGAATAGTCGAGGAATGATCGAGGAATGACCGGACCCGACGTCAAGGTGCCGACCAATATCTTCTATTTCGAGGTGCTGCTGTATCTGTCGCTGTTGATCGATGTGCTGTCGGCTGCCTTTCTGGATCGCATGCCTGACGACGTTACCGAGTCGACGAAGCTGGCCGTCAATTTCATCGCCGTCATGATGACGCTCGGATTTGTCCAGCTTGTCTGGCTCGCGGCGCATCGGCGCAAGAGCTGGGCGCGGATGATCCTGGTCGTGGCGCTGATGTTGTCGGCGGCGTCCATTGTCACGACGATGGGCGAAACCGGACTACAATTCAGCACATTCGTTGACATTGTTTCGACGGCGCTGACGGCCGTGGGACTGTCATTTTCATTTACTGGCGATGCCAAGGACTGGTTCCGGCAGCCGGAATAAGCGCGCCATGCGCAGCCATGTTGCTGCGGATAAGCCCAGAATCCTGTAAGCTTCAGTCATGGAATGGACTGACGAAGGCATTGTTCTGGGCGTGCGGCGGCATGGCGAATCCAGCGCCATCGTCGAACTGCTGACGCGCAGCCATGGCCGCCATCTGGGGCTGGTGCGCGGTGGCGCGGGCTCGCGGATGCGTCCGCTGCTTCAGCCCGGCAACACGGTGAGCGCGGTCTGGCGCGCGCGCCTGGACGAACATCTCGGATACTACGCGGTGGAGGGTACACGGCTGCGCGCGGCCACGATGTTCGGATCGCCGCATGCGGTCTACGGCGTGACGCACATGGCCTCGCTGGTGCGGCTGCTGCCTGAGCGGGATCCGCATGAAGATATCTACGAGATGCTGGAATCCATTCTCAACGATTTCGACGATGTAAGCACGGCGGGTGTGCAACTGGTGAAGTTCGAACTGGCGATGCTGACCGAGCTTGGCTTCGGCCTCGACCTGTCGTCCTGCGCCGCGAGCGGAACCGTGAACGATCTGGTTTATGTTTCGCCGAAGTCGGGCGCCGCGGTCTCGCGGCAGGCGGGCGAACCATGGCGCGACCGGCTGTTGCGGTTGCCGCCGTTCCTGCGCGAGAGCGATGCCGGGACCAACGGCTGGTCCGGGCAGGACATCGAGGACGGCTTCCGGCTCACCGGGCTGTTCCTGCTGCGCAATGTGCTGGAGCCGCGCGGACAGGGCCATTCGGATGCGCGGGACGGCTTTATCGCCGCGGTGACGCGGCCGCGCGTGCGAGCGGCTGCCGAGTAAACAAAACGGGCCGGATTGCTCCGGCCCGTTTGCTGCTTATCGACAAATCCGAAATCAATAATAGCGATAGTAACGCGCGCGGGGGCGATAGTATCCGCCGTAGCCATAACCGTAATAGGGACGCGGCGCGTAATAGCGCGGGGCGGTCCGATAGCAGGTGCGCACCCAAGCGTAGCCGTTCCAGACCGGGTTGCAGACCACTGCGACGGTTTCAGCCTGTCCGGTAGCAACCCCGGCCAGACCGCCGGCGAGCGGCATGGCCTCGGCCCGGCTTCCGGCAATCAGGCCGGCGCCGATGAGTGCCAACGCGGCCACAGCCGCCAAAACAAAACGACGCATTCCAGTTCCCTCCGGGGTCTGTTGCCGGCTCGCCTGTTCGGTTGCCGGCTGACCAGGAAGGCCCGGGCAGACCCATACCCAGACCTATCCGCATGATGTAGCGGGGTAAAATATGGCGGAACAATTACGAACAGGTGATGTCCGCCTAATTCATTTGTTGTTCAATTTGCCGGGGGACGTTAACCCCTTGCCATGGGCAAAAGACTGATTCCACCGGAGCCAATGGACGTTCAGGAGGTCGCACTCCGCGAGGCGCTCGAGGAGCGCTATCTCGCCTATGCGCTCTCGACCATCATGCACCGGGCGCTGCCGGACGCACGCGACGGCCTGAAGCCAGTTCATCGCCGCATCCTTTACGGCATGCGGCTGCTGCGGCTCGACCCCGGTACGCCGTTCAAGAAATCCGCCAAGATCGTCGGCGACGTGATGGGCTCGTTCCATCCGCACGGCGACCAGTCGATCTACGATGCACTGGTGCGCCTCGCGCAGGATTTCTCCTCGCGCTATCCGCTGGTGGACGGGCAGGGCAACTTCGGCAACATCGACGGCGATAATCCGGCTGCCTATCGCTACACCGAAGCGCGCATGACGGAAGTCGCGCGGCTGCTGCTGGAAGGGATCGACGAGGACGCGGTTGAATTCCGTCCCAACTACGACGGCCAGTCGAAAGAGCCGTTCGTGTTGCCGGGCGCGTTCCCGAACCTGCTCGCCAATGGCGCGCAGGGCATCGCGGTGGGCATGGCGACCTCGATCCCGCCGCACAACGCGGCGGAGCTTTGCGACGCGGCGCTGCACCTGATCGACAAGCCGAACACCAAATCGCGCGGCCTTCTGAAATATGTGAAGGGCCCGGATTTTCCGACCGGCGGCATCGTGGTCGATTCCCACGAAAGCATCGCCGAAGCCTACACGACCGGGCGCGGTTCGTTCCGCGTGCGCGCGAAGTGGGCTCAGGAAGAGGGCGCGCGCGGCACCTGGAACATCGTCGTTACGGAAATCCCGTGGCTGGTGCAGAAATCGCGCCTGATCGAGCGCATTGCCGAACTGCTCAACGAAAAGAAGCTGCTGCTGGTCGGCGACATCCGTGACGAGTCGGCGGAAGACGTGCGCATTGTCATCGAGCCGAAGTCGCGCAACGTCGATCCTGAAGTGTTGATGGAAACGCTGTTCAAGCAGACCGAGCTTGAAAGCAAGATTCCGCTGAACCTCAACGTGCTGGTGAAGGGCCGGGTGCCGAAGGTGCTGGGCCTCGCCGAATGCCTGCGCGAATGGCTCGACCATCTGCGCGATGTCCTCGTGCGCCGCGCCAACTATCGCAAGAACCAGATCGAGCATCGCCTCGAGGTGCTGGGCGGCTATCTGATCGCCTATCTCAACCTCGACAAGGTCATCAAGATCATCCGCACCGAAGACGAGCCGAAGCCGGTACTTATCAAGACATTCAAGCTCACCGATCTTCAGGCCGATTCCATTCTCAATATGCGGTTGCGCAACTTGCGCAAGCTCGAGGAAATGGAAATCCGCGGCGAGGACAAGGATCTTCGCAACGAGTTGAAGGGCATCAAGGGCGTTCTGGCTTCCGAGGAAGAGCAGTGGAAGAAGGTCGGCGAGCAGGTGAAGAAGGTGCGTGATACCTTCGGCCCCAAGACGCCGCTCGGCAAGCGCCGCACGCAGTTTGCGGACGCGCCTGAGCATGATCTCGCCGCCATCGAGGAAGCGCTGATCGAGCGCGAGCCGATCACGGTGGTGGTGTCCGACAAGGGCTGGGTGCGCACGCTCAAAGGCCACGTCGAGGATATGTCGAATCTCGCCTTCAAGACCGACGACAGTCTCGGCTTTGCGTTCTTCGCGGAGAGTACATCGAAGCTGACGCTGTTCGCGACAAACGGGCGTTTCTACACGCTCGATGCGCAGAAGCTGCCGGGCGGGCGCGGCCACGGCGATCCGATCCGCATGACCATCGACATGGAAGGCGATGCCAACATCGTTTCGATGTTCGTGCAGAAGAGCGGCCGGAAGTTCCTCGTGGCCAGCGGCGACGGGCAGGGCTTTGTCGTCAACGAGGACGACTGCGTGGCCAATACCCGCAAGGGCAAACAGGTTCTCAATGTCACCGCCCCCAATGAGGCCGTGGCGATCACGACCGTGAGCGGCGACACCGTCGCGGTGATCGGCACCAACCACAAGATGGTGATTTTCCCGCTCGAGCAGGTGCCTGAAATGGCGCGCGGACGCGGCGTGCGCTTGCAGAAGTACAGCGGCGGAAAATTGTCGGACGTGATGACCTTCACCGCCAAGGACGGCATGGCCTGGAAGGACTCGGCCGGACGCGATCAGAGTTCGACCTGGAAAGAACTCGCCGATTGGCGCGGCAACCGCGCCGATGCCGGCCGCCTGGCGCATGGTTTTCCGAAGTCGAACAGGTTCGGCAAGGGCGTTGAATAGGCGGCGTCGGCGTCATTCGCAGGGCTCCTGCACCCCGGAATGACGCCGCAAGCATGCGCCGGTTAGGCGGCAGTCGCTTTCTTGAAGGCTTCCCGCGACGCCTGATCGGCGCGATCGAAGGCCGCGCGCGTTTCGTTCAGAGCTGCGGTCAGTGCGGTCCATGACTGGTTCCCGGCCTCCGTCAGCTTCTGAAGGGTTTGCTCTGCCGCGGCGGCATCGGTTTTCATGCGCTGCACGACTGTGTCGATTTCGCCGCGCCGCCCGGCAGCGAATTCCTTGGCCGCGATGGCAAATCTGTCCGCAGTTTCATGCCAGGCTTTCAGTTGGGCGGCGGATTGAAGGGCGAAGATGGCCTTCTGTTGTTCGATCTGCCTGCCGAAGTTCTCGACGTATTTTTTGACCTCGACTTCGAAGGCATTCCAGTCGGTTTCCAGTTGTGCCTTCGCGCTCGCCCAAGCTGTTTCGTTAACCTGCGACTGCTTTTTGACAGCGGCCTGGAAGTCGTCGCGCTTCTTTTGTAAGTCGGCGACGATGGTATCGGCTTTCGTCCGCGCATCGGCCTGTACCTCGCCGACTTTGCCTTCCAGCGAGGCCAGCGTGGCGTCCATCTCGTCGAGCCGCTCCTTAGCCCAGTTGAAATAAGGATGGATGCTGCTTTGCATAGACATCTGCGAGCTCTCCTGCTTCATGTTGAATAACGCATGATAGGATATCGGTCTCGCGGCAGATTGCTTTGGATCAAACAATGACATGGCGGCGTGAGGTGAAATGCCTCATGCTTCGCTGTGGGTATCCGGTTCTTCTGAAAGAGTGCGCCATTGGTTCGTTACAACGAAATCCGCGAAGGTGAGGTTGCCGTTGATCCGCCGCCGCCGACCGATGCGGGGCTCGTGTTCATCGGCCGGATTCGCACGCCATGGACTGACAGGCTGGTGACACCGCGTCAGGGCAAGCACGACGGCCCGATCTGCAAGATCGAGATTTTCGATCCATGGGTGCCGGCGCTGAAGGGTCTCGACAGGTTTACACAGGTCGAAGTGATTTACTGGCTGCACCAGTCACGCCGCGACCTCGTTCTGCAAAGTCCGGCGAGTGACTCAAATACGCACGGCACATTTTCCTTGCGATCGCCGGTGCGTCCCAATCCGCTCGGCACTTCAGTAGCCAAACTCGTCGGCATCGAGGGCAACACTGTTCTGGTGCGTGGGCTCGATTGTCTCGACGGCACGCCGCTGGTCGATCTCAAACCAGACCGCTGCCAGTTCACGCCGGTCGCGCCACCGCAGCCGGGTGATTTCGAGACGGGTTAAACTTCGATCCAGAATGCGTTCTGCTGTCTCAGCCGGTCACAGCGATCGCTTCGATCTCGATCAACCATTCAGGTGCCGCAAGGGCGGTCACGCCGACGAGCGTGCTGGCAGGCGGCGGCATGTTCGGGAAAAAAGGCGATCGCGCCTTTCCAATGATCGCGCGGTGTTCGGGCCGATAGTCGACGACATAGGTCGTGATTTTCACCACGTCTGCGAAACTCGCGTTGGCCGCGGCGAGGGCCAGGCCGATGTTTTTCATCACCTGAGTGGTCTGCGCAGATAGATCTCCGGCACCGACAATCGCGCCCTGTTCATCAAGTGCGACCTGGCCGGAGATGTAAATCGTGCGCGTTCCCGAGGCCACGACGACCTGGGAGTAGGCCGGGTTTTGCAAAAGTCCTGTTGGGTGCGGATGTTCGAGCTTTCCCATTCGGTGGTTACCTCCGTTTTCTTGGGCAAGACTACAGGACGGCGCTGACCCCTGAATGGCAATTTTTTGACGCCGAACCTGACGTTGCATCACGTATTCGCTGTTGCAAATCACTTGCAACTAGCGTCTGCGCCATGCATATTAGCGGTATGGACGCACGATCACCGTCACTGCCGCCTGACCAGGCTTCCACCCCGCCTGTGCCGGGAGGATGGCGGACGCCGCGCGGCGAGCCGTCCCTTGCGAACGTGTTCGCGTCGATCCGGATCGCCAAGGGTGGCTCATTCTGGCGCAAGCTCGCCGCCTTTCTGGGGCCGGGCTATCTGGTCGCCGTCGGCTATATGGACCCCGGCAATTGGGCGACCTCGCTCGCGGGCGGTTCCAAATTCGGCTACGCGCTGCTCGCCGTTGCGCTGATCTCCAACATCATGGCCATTGTGCTTCAGGCGCTGTGCGCGCGGCTCGGCGTCGGCTCGGGTCGCGATCTCGCGCAGGCTTGCCGCGACGCCTATCCGAAGTGGGTGTCATGGCCGCTGTGGCTGCTGGCGGAAATAGCCATCAGCGCGACCGATCTTGCGGAGATCATCGGCACTGCGATTGGCCTCAATCTGCTGTTCGGCATTCCGCTCGAGATCGGCGTGCTGATCACTGCGGCCGACGTGTTCCTCATTCTTGCATTGCAGGCGATCGGCTTCCGCTGGATCGAAGCCTTCGTGGTCGCATTGCTCGGCGTTATCGCTGCGTGCTTCGCGGTGCAGATCGCGATGGCCGATCCCGACTGGGGCGCGGTGATCCGCGGCTTCGCACCGACCGTCGATATCGTCGCCAATCGCGACATGCTCTACCTCGCGCTCGGTATTCTCGGCGCGACGGTGATGCCGCACAATCTCTATCTGCATTCCGGTTTGGTACAGACACGCGGTTATGGCGACACCGTGCCGGAAAAGAGGGAAGCGATCACGCTCGCGACCATCGATTCCACCATCGCACTGTGCCTAGCGCTGCTGATCAATGCATCGATCCTCATTCTTGCTGCTGCAACGTTTCACAAGGTGGGTAAGACCGACGTCGCCGAACTCGATCAGGCGCATGCGTTTCTGTCGCCTTTGCTCGGTTCCACGCTGGCGCCGACGCTGTTCGGAATTGCGCTGTTGTGCTGCGGCTTGAATTCGACGGTGACGGCAACACTGTCCGGCCAGATCGTGATGGAAGGCTTCATCAACATCAAGATCGCGCCGTGGATGCGGCGTCTGGTGACGCGCGCCATCGCCATCGTGCCGGCGGCCATCGTGACGATCTGGTACGGCGAGAAGGGCACCGCGCAGTTGCTCATTCTCAGTCAGGTGGTGCTGAGCCTGCAATTGCCGTTCGCCATCGTGCCGCTGGTGATGTTCACAGCAAGCAAGGCAAAGATGGGCACGTTCGTCGCCCCGCGATGGCTATCGCTGATCGCTGTGGTCATCGCAGCCGTCGTGATCGCGCTCAACGTGAAACTGCTGGTCGATTTCGTGACGGGCTGATCGCGCTTATTTGTCTTTTGAATTTTGATCGAAGCGTTCGCGCGCGGACTGGATCTCCGGCAAATGCGCGAAGGCCCATGAGCCGAGATGCTCCACCGGTTCTTTGAGCGAATGGCCGAGTTCGGTGAGTTCATAGTCGACCCGCGGCGGAATGGTCGGAAAGATTGTCCGCGTCACGAGTCCGTCGCGTTCCAGGCCTCTCAGCGTGAGCGTCAGCATCCGCTGCGAGATGCCGCCGACCATGCGCTTGATCTCGTTGAAGCGTCGCGGTCCTTCGCCCAGCAGCATGATCACCAGCACGCTCCATTTGTCGCCGATCCGCGACAGGATCGATCCGACAGCGGTGCAATCCCGAGGCAAATGGCGCTCGGGCGAGGCAGTTACATTGGTGTGCGCGGGTTCCATAGCTGTGCTCAGGTTCAAGAAATGTGCCGTCTTGCACGGTCTATCAAAGGTCACCATTAGTGTCCAGGTATCAATCTGATACTAGAGCTAAAGGGGAACCTATGAAGCTGCTCCATATCGACGCCAGCATTCTTGGCGGCAATTCCATCTCCCGCCAACTCTCGGCTGCGGCCGTCGAGCGCCTGCGCGAGACAACGCCCGGCCTCGACGTGACCTATCGCGACCTTAGCGCCCAGCCGCTCGCGCATCTGGACGAAGAACATTTTGCCGCTCTTCGCGGTGCGACACCGGACACGTCCGCCGTGCGCGCCGACATCGCTGCCAGTACTGCCGCGCTGGACGAATTCCTCGCGACCGACATCATTGTCATCGGAGCGCCGATGTACAACTTTTCCGTCCCGACCCAGCTCAAGGCATGGATCGATCGGATACTCGTCGCAGGAAAGACTTTCACCTACTCGGAGAAGGGCGTCGAAGGTCTTGTGCGCGGTAAACGCGTCATCGTTATCGTCACACGCGGAAATTTCTACGGTGCAGGTATGCCGATTGCGGCAGGCGAGCATCTGGAAACCTATCTGCGGTGGGTCTTCGGTTTCCTTGGTCTCACCGATGTCGAAATCATCACCGCCGACGGCGTCAGTGTCAGCCCCGAGCAGCGCGAAAAAGCGGTCGCCGAAGCGTTGCAAGCAGCGGGCGCATTGAAGCCGGCTTCGCTTCAGGCTGCGTGACATTGACGATCGATTGAACGCTTTGCTGTCATTCCGGGGCGCGCGTTTTGGCGCGAACCCGGAATCCACCGCCGCGACGAGTTTCTACAGCTCTGGATTCCGGGTCTGCGCCAAGCGGCGCATCCCGGAATGACGGCGGAAGTGGGTCTAATCCTGCGGCTCGAGCGCCTGCGAGTTGGTGGCATCAACGCGGAGCCAGCCGCTGGGCGCGAGGCGCTGCTGCGGCAGGAAGCGGGCCTTGTAGTCCATCTTCCGCGAGCCCTCGATCCAGTAGCCGAGATAGACGTAAGGCAGACCGAGCCGCCGCGCGCGGGCGATGTGATCGAGGATCATGAACGTGCCCATCGAGCGGCTTTCCTCGCCGGGCTCGAAGAACGAATAGACCATCGACAATCCGTCGCTGAGGATGTCGGTCAGCGCCACGGCGATCAGGTTGCCGCCTTTGCCGGTAATGCCGCTGTCGGCGGTGCGCCGGCGGTACTCGATGATGCGGGTGGAGACGTGACTGTCTTCGACCATCATCGCATAATCGAGGACGGTCATGTCCGCCATGCCGCCATCGCGATGGCGGGCGTCAAGATAGGCGCGGAACACCGAATACTGTTCCGAGGTCGGCACCGCCGTGCGCAGTTCGCTGACGATGTCGGCGTTGCGCACCTGGATTTTGCGGAAGTTACGCGACGGGCGGAATTCGTTGGCGACGACGCGCACCGAAACGCAGGCGCGGCACTGGTCGCAGGCGGGGCGGTAGGCAATGGACTGGCTGCGGCGGAACCCGCCATGAGTGAGGAGATCGTTCAGCTCGCCGGCCTTGTCGCCAACAAGATGCGTGAACACTTTGCGTTCCTGCTTTCCCTCGAGATAGGGGCAGGGCGAGGGCGCCGTCAGGTAAAATTGCGGCGTATTGCGCGAGTGTTGTGTCACGTGTGGCCGTGTGTCTCCGGTCTGCGCGATTCCCTCCACAGCATCGCGCCGGGGAGGCCCGGGGGTCAACAGATTTGAACGCGCCACGGCAGGTATGACGCGGCTTTCAGGTTGTTCACGGCACACGGGCAGACCACGCGGATGTGATCTGCCCGGATTCCGGGGTCTCTAGACGCGGGTCGTCTGGACCGTCGAAGGCTGGACGTTGCTGTTGATGAAGACCGTGCCGAGTACGACGTCATGCAGCAGCCGGCGGCGGCCGTTGAACAGTCCGACCAGCAGCACCAGCGGGCTCAGGAACGAGACCGACACCCAGTAAAGGACGGCGTGAACGGCACCGAGGATGAAGTAAGGCCGCTCGCCGGTCCAGGTCCGCATCTCGATGTCCATCATCCGCATGCCCACCGTGGCGCCATTCGGCCCGCCCAGCGACATGCCGTAATAGAGCAGGGCCCAGATCACCGAGAACGGCGAGATCAGCCAGAACAGGAACCAGCCCAGGCCCAGCGTCACGATGCCGAACAGGGTGACGAAGATGACCGCGAGGATGATCGGGATCGACAGGATCACGAGATCGATCAGAAACGCGAAGACCCGCCTGGTCAGCACGCCGCGAAACAGCTCGGGCTGCAACCACGGGTCATAGGCCTGCTGTGCGCGGGCGCTGGCCGATGGATTGTTGCGCCAGGTCGCACCTGATGTCCCGCCGCCAGTGTTTCTCGTGTCAGACATGAAACCCCTCCTCAGCGGCCATTTGCCCGGAGCCGCTCGCTGCGCACATGGCCCCGCCAGATGGCGGGCGCAAGGCGGCTTAGGCTCACATGGAGAAAAAGATAGTTTGGCTGCCGGAATCCCGTAACTATAGATCGTCATGGCCGGGCGCCTGTCCTCGGCTTGATCGGGGATGACCCGGCCATCCACGACCTATCTCGACATTCCCAAGCAGGACGTGGATGGCCGGGTCATAGGCGTTCTTTAGAACGCCGTTCTTCGAACGGCTATGCCCGGTGATGACGATCGTGGGTGTTGTGCTCGCCTACGGGTCCGGCTTCGCGATTTTTTTCGATGTCGTCCCCGCGCAAGCGGTTCTTATCCCTCCCCCTTGTGGGGA